>JANMVT010000289.1:0-12202 GCA_031392945.1 Rhodoferax sp.
CCCTGGAACATCGAGCGCATGTTGCAGGCCGCCGATGCGTTCCCCATGAACCTGGGTTTTCTGGGCAAGGGCAATGCTTCGCTCCCCGCCGCCTTGCATGAGCAGGTCAACGCCGGTGTGATTGGCCTGAAATTGCATGAAGACTGGGGCACCACGCCAGCGGCCATCAGCAACTGCCTGGACGTGGCCGAGTCGTTTGACGTACAGGTAGCAATCCATTCCGACACCTTGAACGAATCGGGTTTTGTCGAGAACACCATCGCCGCCACGAAAGATAAAGCTGGCGCGGGCCGCGGCCTGTGCGCCTTCCACACCGAAGGCGCGGGCGGGGGCCATGCGCCGGACATCCTGCGTGTGGTGGGTGAGGCCAATTTTTTGCCCAGTTCCACCAATCCCACCATGCCCTACACGGTGAACACGCTGGACGAACACGTGGACATGCTGATGGTCTGCCACCACCTGGACCCGGCCATTGCCGAAGACCTGGCTTTTGCCGAGAGCCGCATCCGCAAGGAAACCATTGCCGCCGAAGACGTGCTGCACGACCTGGGCGCGATCAGCATGATGAGCAGCGACAGCCAGGCCATGGGACGGGTCGGTGAAGTCATCATCCGCACCTGGCAGACGGCACACAAGATGAAGGCGCAGCGCGGTGCCTTGCCAGGCGACAGCGAGCGCAACGACAACTTCCGTGCCAAACGCTACATTGCCAAATACACCATCAACCCGGCCATTGCCCACGGCATCAGCCATGAGGTCGGCAGCATAGAGCCGGGCAAATGGGCCGACCTGGTGGTGTGGAAACCGGCCTTCTTTGGCGTCAAACCCGCGCTGATTTTGAAAGGCGGCTTCATCGCGATGGCGGCCATGGGCGACCCCAATGCCAGCATTCCGACACCCCAGCCGGTTCACTACCGCCCCATGTTTGGCGCGTTTGGCGGGGCGCTGGCGCGTGGCTCGCTGACCTTTGTGTCGCAGGCGGGCTTGAACGCCGGCATCAAGGAGCGTTTCGGTTTGAGCAAGACTTTAAGCGCTGTCAAGAACATCCGTGGCATCCGCAAGCAGCACATGGTGCACAACAGCTACTTGCCCATGATGGAAATTGATGCGCAGACCTATTCGGTGCGGGCCGATGGCCAGTTGCTGACCTGCGAGCCGGCGGTCAGCCTGCCCATGACACAACGCTATTTTTTGTTCTGATGCTGCACGCCTCCAAACTCATGCCGCAAGGCAAAGGCCTGGCTCCGGTGCTGGTCAAACGCGCCGCCACGGTTGAGCTGGACTGGGATGTGCGCCAGAAAAGCCGCTTCGATGCGACTGACTCGACCGGTCGCCAGCTTGGCATCTTTTTGCCACGCGGCACGGCGGTGCGTGGTGGCGACGTGCTGGTGGCTGAAGACGGCTCGCTCATCAGGGTGATCGCCGCGCCGCAATCGGTCTTGCGCATTACGCATTGCACCGACCACGGCACGCCTTATGACCTGATCCGCGCGGCGTACCACCTGGGCAACCGCCATGTGCCGATAGAACTCAAGCCCGATCACCTGAAAATTGAGCCCGACCACGTGCTGGCCGACATGCTGCGCGCCATGCACCTGATCGTGAATGCGGTTGACGAAGCCTTTGAACCCGAGAACGGCGCTTATGCCACAGGCAGGCATGCCCACGCCGGGCATGGGCACTCGCATGGCGATCACGGACCTCACGATGCCCATGAGGCAAAAGTGGCGCAGGTGGCGCACGACAGTCATGCCCCCGCGCATGATCACCACCATGACCACGGTCACGACCATTCCCACAAACACTGAATCGCCTCAAGCTCGATCGGCCCGGGTGGGGCAGGATGCCAGCCTGATGCAACTGATGTGGCTGGCGTCGCCGACCTTGCCCATCGGCGGCTTTTCCTACTCGGAAGGGCTTGAATCCCTCGTCAACCATACAGAGTCAGCTACCGAAGAGATAGCGTCAAAATGGCTGGTGAATCAACTGCATCTGACGCTGGCACGGGGCGACCTGGCCGTGGTAGCCCAAGCCATTGAGGCCTGGCGCCAAAACGACGGCGGCGACCTCGATCGGCTTTCAAGACTCAACGCCTGGGTTCTGCAAACCCGCGAGAGCAGCGAGTTCAGGGCGCAGACCGAGCAAATGGGCCGCTCTCTGCTGGAATGGCTGCGCAACCACACCACCGCCACGCCCGCGCAGATAGACGCCTGCGCGCAGATGCCACCCACCTACCCCCTCGCCTTCGCGCTGGCGGCATCGGGCACCCAGGCGCCAGTGCGCGACGGCCTGCTGGCATTTGCGTTTGGCTGGGCCGAAAACATGACTCAGGCCGCCATCAAATCAGTGCCGCTGGGCCAGAGTGCGGGGCAGCGAATCCTGTCTGCACTTGCCGCTGAAATCCCCGCCGCCATAGACTATGCCCTTGGGTTGAACGACGACTCTCGCCAGGCCTTCTCCCCCATGCTGGCGATTTTGAGCGCCCAGCATGAGGTTCAATACTCACGGCTGTTCAGATCATGACCTCTATGTCACTCCACCACATCAAAAACCGCACCAAGAACCTCCCGCCGCTGCGCGTCGGCATTGGTGGCCCAGTCGGCTCGGGCAAAACCACGCTGCTTGAAATGCTGTGCAAAGCCATGCGCGAAAAATACGACCTGGTGGCCATCACC
Source organism: Rhodoferax sp. (assembly GCA_031392945.1). Classification (GTDB taxonomy): domain Bacteria; phylum Pseudomonadota; class Gammaproteobacteria; order Burkholderiales; family Burkholderiaceae_C; genus JANYCG01. The sequence goes on from JANMVT010000289.1 coordinate 2,676, forward strand.
AACGACATCTACACCAAGGAAGACCAGCGCATCCTGACCGTCAGCGGCGCACTGGATGCCGAACGCATCATGGGCGTGGAAACAGGCGGCTGCCCGCACACCGCCATCCGCGAAGACGCCAGCATCAACCTGGAAGCCATCGACCGCATGTTGGTGGACTTCCCCAATGCCGATATCGTCTTCATCGAGAGTGGTGGCGACAACCTGGCCGCCACCTTCAGCCCTGAACTCTCGGACCTCACGATCTACGTGATTGACGTGGCGGCGGGCGAAAAAATCCCGCGCAAAGGTGGCCCCGGCATCACCAAGAGTGACCTGTTTGTCATCAACAAGACCGACCTGGCCCCCTACGTCGGAGCTGACCTGGGCGTGATGGAAGCCGACACGCGCCGCATGAGGACCACGGCCAAAGGGCTCAAGCCTTTTGTCATGACCAATCTGAAGACTTTGGTTGGCTTACAGGAAGTCGTTGCGTTTATTGAAGCGCGAGGGATGTTGGCAGGATCAGCTCAGGTGATTGTTTAGGCCCGATCCATTGCCCCGTTTGCCGGGGCCGCGTGGCCTGGCCGCAAAATTGTCGTACAGTAGCGAACTATCTGTGCCTCGGCCCGGCTTGCTTGGCCTGCGCACAGGCAACATATCGGAGAAACACGCATGAACGCCAAAGCTTTTGATCCCGCCGCCCACGCCCGCGCGATGCGCGAAGGCGGCTTTTGGATGGACCGGACGATGGATGAATTCCTCGTAGAGGCGATTCAGCGCGCGCCGGACAAGCCCGCGCTGGTGGCCTATCGGGCTGACCGGGCCGAGCCGGTGCGCATGTCCTACCGGGAACTGGGTGACCGGGTGGCCGTAGCCGCCGGCGCGCTGCGCGACATGGGTGTGGGCCACGGCGACGTGGTGGCGGTGCAACTGCCCAATTGGTGGGAGTTCATGGTGGCGTCACTGGCGATCAATCGCGCCGGTGCCGTGGTCAATCCGCTGATGCCGATCTTTCGCGAGCGTGAACTGGAATTCATGTTGGGCTTTGCCAAGGCCAAGGTCTTTGTGGTCCCGGCGATGTTCCGCGGCTTTGACCACGCGGCCATGGCCGAAAACCTGCGCGCCTCATTGCCTGAATTGAAGCATGTTCTGGTGGTTGACGGCACGGGTCCCAACTCGTTTGATGCGGCCCTCCAGCAGGGCAACAGGCGCATGGCGCCCGCCAGCGGCGCGGCCAGCTCGGCACTGGCGCCCGATGAACTGTCGGTGATGATGTTCACGTCCGGCACCACCGGCTCGCCCAAGGGAGCGATGCATTCATTCAACACCCTGGTGGCCTGCAACAAGGCCATCGGCGAGCGATTCGGCCTGACCGCCGACGATGTGCTGCTGGGCTGTTCACCACTGGGCCATATGACGGGTTATGCCGCTGTCATGCTGCAAAGTGTTTACCACGGCGCGACCGTGGTCCTGCAGGATATCTGGGATGCCAAGCGGGGCGTCACCCTGATGGCGCAGGAAAAAGTGACCTACACCGCCGCGTCTTCACCGTTTCTGTCGGACATCTGCGTGGCCGTGGCTGAAGGCGCGCCAAGGCCGGCCCTGTTGCGCTCCTTCCTGTGCGGCGGTGCGCCGATTCCCCCGGTGCTGATAGAGCGGGCTGCCCGCGAGCTCGATCTTAAGGTCTGCTCGTTATGGGGCATGACCGAGGCGCTGGCGGCCACCCTGACGCCGCCGAGCCGTGCGGCCGACAAGTCGTCCACCACGGACGGCCTGACGCTGGACGGCGTCGATGTGATCGTCGTCGATGGCGATGGCAAGCCGCTGCCCACCGGCGAGACCGGACGCCTCATGGTGCGTGGCGCGCAGATGTTCATGGGCTACTACAAACGCGCCGATTTGCCGACCTTTGACGCGAACGGATGGTTTGACACCGGCGACCTGGCCTACCTGGACAGCGAGGGTTATATCCGCATCAATGGCCGCATCAAGGACGTGCTCATCCGCGGAGGCGAAAATGTGCCCGTGGTCGAAATTGAGGCCCTGCTGTACAAACACCCGTCTGTGCTGAAGGCCGCCATTGTTGGATTTCCTGATGACCGCCTGGGGGAACGTGCCTGCGCCTTCCTGGAATTGCGCCCCGGCGCCACCATGGACCTGGCGGGCATCCAGGACTACATGGCCCAGTGCAAGGTGGCCAAGCAATATTGGCCGGAACGCATCGAGGTGGTATCGGCCGTGCCATGCACCCCCACGGGCAAGATCCAGAAATTCTTGCTCAAACAGCAGGCGAAGGACTATCGCGCCTGAGGGCTGCCACGCTGCGTCGGGTCAAGGCCGGATGGCAGCGGCGCGTGTTCTCAAAAGGGCGTAGACGTCGTCCAGTGTCGGCGTGGGTGATTGCGCCAGTTCACGCATCGCCTGGAGGGAGTCAACCAGCACGTCGATTTCCAGCGGGCGGCCGCGCTCCAGGTCCTGCAACATGGACATCTTGTGGTGGCCCGCATTGCGGGCAGCATCAATGCGCTGGTCAATCGAGATCGGCATCTTGTCCACACCCAGCTTGAGCGCCAGTGCATCGGCCTCGGCCATCATGCGGCGCACCAAGGCGACGACGTCGGGGCGGGCGTTGAGCTCTGACAGGGTGGCCGTGGTCAGCACCGCGACCGGGTTCCAGCACAGGCTGCTGATCATCTTGGCCCAGATCCAGGCGCGGATGTCGGGCACGACCGGCGCGTCCAGGCCGGCAGCAGCAAAGGCCCCGGCAAGGCGCAGCAGACGCTCGCTGTTAGAGCCGTCAGGCTCGCCGATGGGAAAGCGCGACAACTTGCCATCATGGTGAATGACGCCGGGCGCCGAAACCTCGCCGGCGACCCAGTAGACGCAGCCAATCACACGCTCCGGCCCGATCGCACGCCACTGGAGGCCGCTGGGGTCAAGGCGCTCGATTTGATGGTTACGAAGCGGCCCCGGCAGGCCGTGGAAATACCAATACGGAATTCCCGTGGTTGGTGGCAGCACCCCGGTGCGCGGCCCCAGCAGGGTGCGCACGTCGTCCAGCGCGGCGCCGACCTGGTGTGATTTCAGGGCCAGGATCACGTAGTCCTGTGCGCCGAGGTCCTGGGCGCGGTCTGTGGCACGAACGCGGGCGTGTTTTTCACCCAGCGGGGACTCCAGTCGCAGGCCATCCCGCTGGATTGCGGCAAGATGTGCGCCGCGCGCAACCACACTCACCTCCAGGCCGTCGACCTGGGCCAAGTGCACGGCCAGATAACCTCCGATGGCGCCGGCGCCGAAGATGCAAATCCTGGTCATGTTCGGGCCGGGCTCAATACGTGGCGCGGCCACCGGAGAGATCAAACGTGAACCCGGTCGTGAACGAGCAATCTTCAGAAGCGAGCCAGGCCACCAGGGCGGCGGCCTCTTCCGGGCGGCCCATGCGGCGCATTGGAATCTTGTCGAACGCGATCTTCATCGCCTCGGGTGCGCCCGCCATGGTCGCGCGCGCCAGCGGCGTGTCGAACAGCGTAGGCGCGATGGCGTTGACGATGACGCCGTTGGCAACCAGCTCCTTCGCCAGACTTTTCGTGAAGGCGATGACTCCGGCCTTGGCCGCAGAGTACGCCGCCTGGGATGCGTTGCCGTCCTTGCCGGCCATCGACGACGCGTTGATGATGCGCCCGTAACCGGCCTTGACCATGCCCGGCCCGAAGGCGCGGCAGCAATAGAACACCCCGTTGAGGTTGACGGCGATGCTGTCGTGCCAGACCTGAATCGGCATCTGCAAGGCTGGCCCGGTTTCGGTGACGCCTGCACAGTTGAACAGGATGTCGACTTTGCCGTGTTGTGCCAAGGCGCGTTCGCTGGCGCGATGGACTTCTTCCCACTGCGCTACATCGACCGCCTGGGCCGTGACCAGCCCGAGGCGCGCAAGTTCAGTGCGGGCACTGTCGAGCCTGGCGGCGTCGCGCCCCCAAATTTCAACTCTGGCGCCCGAGCGCAGAAAACGTGCGGCGGTGGCAAACCCAATTCCGCTGCCGCCGCCGGTGACCACGGCCACGCGTCCCCCAAGGTCAATCTGGTTCATCTTTGTTCCTTTTCACCGGGTGCGCCCGGCGGTCGCGCGTGCGTCCGGATGGTTCACTAACGCACGAAATTGATTATGACGATATTCGCAGGTACTGGTCAACACTGGCGCCCGCGCCCAAGCATCCGGTTACGCAGGATAATACGCATAAAGTACACATGTGTAATATGCGCTAGTGACATGATGGAAACCCCTATCGGTTTTCGCGCGCAAGCAGGTAACATGGTCTGCGAAGGACGCTGGCTACGGGGTTCTTCTGCGCTGTGTTCTTGCCTTCCGCAAAAATTGCGGTTGCGCCTGGATTTCAGGGGTTTGGGGTTTCGCGTACAAAGGATTTTGGATGCTGGTTCAGATTTTGAATGGCCTTGTTTATGGCGGGCTGCTCTACATTGTGGCGGTTGGCCTGGTGTTGATTTTCGGCCTGCGCCGGGTCGTGAACTTCGCGCACGGCAGCCTGTTCATGATCGGCGCCTATGTCGGCTTCAGCGCGGCGGCGGTGGGCAATTTCTGGGTTGCGCTGATCGTGGCCGTTGTCGTGCTGGGCGCACTCGGTGCAGCACTCGACATGAGTGTGTTCCGGCCCCTGCAACGTCAGGATCCGATTGTCACGGTGCTGGTGACCTTCGGGCTGCTGATGGTGCTGGAGGATCTGGCACAAACCGTCTGGGGCAAGGCCTTTCGCAGTATGGCAATTCCCGATGTGTTGTCGGGCGCGGTCAAAATCGACGGGCAGGACTTCCCGGTCTACCGGCTCATGGTGATCGCGGTGGCGATCCTCGTCGCAGTCGGCTTGTCCCTGTGGTTGCGCTTCAGCCGCATTGGCCTGTTCGTCCGCGCTTCTGCCACAGACCCGGTCACCACGGCCGTGCAAGGCGTGAACACCGACCGCGTGAGCATGAGCGTGGTTGCGATTGGCGCCGCTCTTGCAGGACTGTCAGGCACCATTGCGGCGCCGCTGCTTGCCTTGTCGCCCTCGATGGGCGGCTATATCCTGGTGGAATCCTTCATCGTCGTGGTGATTGGCGGACTGGGCAGCTTTTCCGGCGCCTTCATCGCTGCCCTGGTCATCGGGCAGATCCACAACTTCGGTGTCGTCCACGTGCCTTGGGCCGCGACGATGATTCCTTTCCTCCTGATGGTCGCGGTCCTCATTTGGCGTCCGATGGGCATTGCCGGAAACCGCGTCTGATCATGAGCAACGCCACCCCAATTCCCGCACTGGCCGGCACCGCACCCAACATCGGGTCCTGGCGCCGCGACGCAATTCTGGCCGCAGTGGCCATCGCCATCGGTATTGCGCTGCAGCTTGGCGTGCCCTCAGTGCTTTTGTTGACCCTGCTGGCCCAGGCGACGATCAGCGGCATTCTCGCCATGTCGGTCGGCACTCTGCTGCGACTCAATGGCGTTGTCAGCTTCGGAAATGCAGCTTTCTACGGAATCGCGGCCTACACCATTGCGCTGTCGCTCAAGCATGGATGGATGAGCGCTGAGTTGTCCATCCTGCTGGCGCTGGCGCTGCCCACCGTGCTGGCCTTTGTGCTGGGCCTGGGCATCGTCGGCATCCCCGGCATTGCGTTCTCGATGCTGACACTGGCGGTCGGCCAGGCCTTCTACGAATTCGCCACCAAGGCGCGCGACTTTGTTGGCGGCGATGATGGCATGTCGATCAATCTGCCGTCCCAGTTGTTCGGAATCAGCACCGCCGTGTTCCAGCGGGCGCAGACCATGTTCCTGATTTCCTGGGTCGTCCTCGTCATGCTGGTGTTCAGTCTGTCCGTTCTCACGCGCAGCCACTTTGGCCGGCTGGCTGAGGCCATCCGGGAGAATGAGGAGCGCGCGCGCTTCATGGGCTACCAGACCAAGGTGCCGCGCGCCATTGTGTTGGCTATTTCGGCATTCATCGCCGCTTTGAGCGGGGTGTTGTTCGCCATTTACAACGCCTTCGTCTCGCCGGACCTGCTGCACTGGAGCCTGTCTGGCTCGGCCCTGATCATGGTCATCATCGGCGGTCCCAAGCTGTTGTGGGGGCCAGCTTTCGGTGCGATCATCTTCTTCTTTTTCAAGGACATTGCGGGCAACCTCACCGAACACTGGCCGGCCATGATCGGTCTGACGCTCATCATCGTGACCGTCATGTTGCCGCACGGGATCGGCGGCTCGCTGGTCAGGCTCTTCGCGCGCCTGCGCGGCACAAAGGTGCAATGACCATGTACGCGATCCAGGGTGAAAAGATAACTCGTCGCTATGGCGGATTTTTCGCGCTCAACGGCGTTGACATCGCGGTGCCCCCGGGCGAGATACGGGGTCTCATTGGGCCCAATGGCGCTGGCAAGTCAACACTGATCGACGTACTGTCCGGGCGAAACACCAACTGGACCGGAAAAGTAAGCTACAACGGCGAAGACATCGGCCCCTGGTCGGTTCAGCAACGCCGTCATGCGGGCTTGGCACGGTCGTTTCAGCGTACCAACATCTTTCCGGGCATTTCAGTGCTGACCCAGCTCGAAATCGCGGCACGGCATGCAGAAGTCCCCAATGTGGACGAGGTGATGACCGAACTGGGGCTGGTCCATCTGGCCCACAAACTCGCATCCGATATTTCCTATGGCGACCAGCGTCGCCTTGACCTGGCCCTGTCCCTGATCGGCCGGCCCAAGTTGCTGCTGCTCGATGAACCTGCCGCCGGCCTGTCGATGGCCGAGTCCCTGGCGCTGGCCGAACATCTGAAGGACCTGGTGGAGCGGTGGAAGGTGACCGTGCTGCTGGTGGAGCACGACATGGACGTGGTGTTTTCGATCTGTTCGCGGATCACGGTGCTGCACCTGGGCAAGGTGTTGGCTGAAGGAGCGCCTGATGAGATTCGCGGCATTCCCGAGGTGGTGACGGCCTATCTGGGGAGTTCGGCATGAAGGATTTGCTTGCCTTCGACAACGTAGTCGCGGGTTATGGCGGGGCCAAGGTCCTGCACGGCATCAGCCTGATGATCGGCGCCGGCGAGCGGGTGGCAATCCTCGGGCGCAACGGCGTGGGCAAGACCACGGTGGTCAATACCTTCCTTGGCATCGCCCGGATGATGAGCGGGTCGGTGACGTTGGCAGGGCGAAAAGAGACTGACCCGCACCACTTCACCGCCGCGCGCGCCGGTATTTCGGTCGTGCTGCAGGGCCGATGCATCATTGCCAACCTCACGGTTCGCGAGAACCTGCAACTGGGCGCCGCGCCGCGCCGCCCAGGCCCATGGAACATGGAGCGCGTGTTTGACCAGTTTCCCATCCTGCGTGAGCGCGCCGACACACCCGGCACGGCGCTGTCAGGCGGGCAGCAGCAGATGCTTGCCATCGGACGCGCCCTGATGGCCAACCCGGCGCTGTTGGTGCTGGACGAACCCAGTGAAGGCCTGGCGCCCGTGATCGTCGATGAGCTCGCGGTCGTGATGCAACAGTTGGCCGCAGCAGGCACCAGCCTGTTATTGATCGAGCAGAATTACGGTCTGGTGCGGCGCGTGGCGGACCGTTACTACGTGCTGTCCAAAGGCACGATCGTGGAAGAGGGGCAGTTGGCGGGCCTGTCGATGGAGAGCCTCAAGAGGCACGTCGCAGTTTGACTTTTTTTCATTCATTGACACATTTACCAGGAGATCTACATGACACACAGCAAATCCATCATCCGGATGGCGGCAATGGCCGTTGCAATGGCCTCTGCCCTCGGCGCCGGTGGCGCATTCGCCCAAGGCAAGGAACCACTCAAGATTGGCATCCCCACCGCGCTATCGGGCCCTTATGGCGTGATCAGCCCGGAAATCAAACGTGCGGCTGACTTCGCGGTCGCCGAAATCAACGCCAAGGGCGGAGCGGATGGCCGCAAGGTCGAGTACCGGATGTACGACACCGAAGGCAAGCCGGACCTGGCGCGCAAGCAGGCAGAAAAACTCGCGCTTGAAGGCTTCAACGTGCTGACCGGCACCATCTCCTCGGGCGAGGGGCTGGCCATGGGCCCGATGCTCGAGCGCTGGGATGCCATCTATGTGAATACCTTTGCCAAGAGCCTCAAACTGACTGGCGACTCCTGTGTGCCGCGCCTGTTTCGCGTCAACCAGGCTGACGGCCATGATCTGGCGGTGATCAAACCCTGGCTTGCCACGCGCAAGGAAGCCAAGTGGGCGGTTGTCGGATTGGATGCCGCCTGGGGCCGGGAGATTGGCGGCAAATTCAAGGAGGCTGCCACGGCGGCCGGCAAGACAATCACCGGGGAAAATTACCCGGCCTTCGGGACCAATGATTTTGCGCCCTTCATCCAGCAGATCATGGCGCAAAACGCGGATGGTGTTTTCGTGGCCCTCTCCGGCCGCGACGCCATCACTTTCCTCAAGCAAGCCAAGCAATTTGGTCTTCTAGATAAAGCGACGCTGGGCGGCGTGAGCATCAACCTGGACGGCAATCTGCGCGCCGTGGGCGATGTGGCCAAAGGCATCTGGGGCAACATCAATTACAGCGCGTCGCTGGATACGCCGGACAACAAACGCTTTGTCGCCGCCTGGAAGAAGTTTTACAACGGCGACGAGCCCACTGATCTCGAAGGCGAGCACTATGTGGCTTACCAGGCCATTTTCCAGGCAGTTGAGCGCGCCAAAAGCATCAAGCCGGTGGACATCGCCAGGGCGCTCAGCGGCGGCAGTTTCGAGACCGTGTTTGGCAAAGCCCAGATCCGCTCCGGCGACAACCAGATGGTTTTGCCGAACTACTTCGGCCAGGTGACGGATGTTGGCGGAAAGATGAAAAACGTCGTCTCGCTGACGGTGGCGCCCGAACAGGCGACGCCTGCGCTGGATGGCAGCTGCAAGATGGGCAAGCTGTAACCCGGGCCAGTTCGCTCACCTTATTTGACGTTAACTGGAGCTTCATCCCATGGACTTTCACCTGCCCGCCGAGGTCACGGCCAAACTCGCTGAGCTTGATGCCTTCATCGAGGCCGAAATCAAGCCGCTGGAGCGTGAAAACATCCAGTACTTCGACCACCGGCGTGAAAACGCCCGCACCGACTGGGACAACGACGGCCGTCCCCGGCAGGCCTGGCGCGATTTGATCAGCGAGATGGAGCGCCGCGCCGACAAGGCCGGCCACCTGCGCCTGGGCTTGCCGAAATCCTGCGGCGGCCAGGCCGCGTCGAACCTGATGATCGCGGCGATCCGCGAGCACCTCGCCGGCAAGGGACTGGGCCTGCACAACGACTTGCAGGACGAGTCGTCGATCGTCGGCAACTTTCCGATCATCCCGGTGCTCGACGCCTACGGCACGCCGGAGCAAAAGCTCTACATCGAAGGCATGATCAGCGGCAAGCGCCACCTCTCATTCGCGCTCACCGAGCCCGGCCACGGCAGCGACGCGACCTGGCTTGAGACCACCGGCGTGCGCACCGACGACGGCTCGGGCGACTGGATCATCAACGGCATGAAGCGCTG
>JANMVT010000295.1:0-3174 GCA_031392945.1 Rhodoferax sp.
GCCGCCTCTGAACGGGCCAGATTTAAAGAAACCTGCAATGCCGACGATGCAGCAGAGAGGCGATTATTGCGAAGCATGTTCTGAAACGAAGGGGCCGCGATAGCTCCCAAAATCGCAATGATGGCAACCACCACCATCGCCTCGATCAAGGTAAAACCATGATAGGCCAAGCGCCCAGAAGATGGCTTGCCGGAGCAAATGCGACCGTATGCAATCGGCTTCATTTTTCTAAACTTGAAAACATGGCCACATGATAGGCATCGAACTGCCTGTGACGCCTAGAATACAGACAAGCGGCTATAGATAGCTGCCAAGCGGTAACATAGACAATGAGTCCAGGTACAAAAAAATCCAAACACCTTGGAAACGCGCCGGTTGAAACCGCGCTGGAACTGGCTGCTGCGAATCGATACCGACCTTCGCCTAACCCATCGGTAGCTTGCGTCATCACATCCCGTGACGGGCATGTGCTCGGCCAGGGTGCATCCGAGCTCGCCGGCGGCCCCCACGCCGAAATCATGGCACTGCGCAACGCGGCGGCGCTCGGCAACTCGGTGATTGGCGCCACTGCCTACGTCACCCTTGAGCCCTGCTCCCACCATGGCCGCACCGGCCCCTGCTGCGACGCGCTGATTGCTGCCGGCATCAAAAAAGTGGTGGCTTCCATCGCCGACCCCAACCCGCTGGTGTCCGGCCAAGGCTTTGCGCGGTTGCGCGCGGCGGGCATCGAGGTGGAAGTGGGCCCAGGCGCGGAGGAATCGCGCGCGCTCAACATCGGGTTTTTCAGCCGCATGATCCGCAAAACCCCGTGGGTTCGCATGAAGCTGGCGGCTTCGCTGGACGGCAAAACTGCGCTTGACAACGGCGCAAGCCAATGGATTACCTCCGAGCCAGCGCGCGCTGACGGTCACGCGTGGCGCGCGCGCTCCTGCGCAGTACTGACTGGCATTGGCACAGTGCTGGAAGACAACCCCAGGTTGGACGTGCGTCTGGTGGACACCCCCCGCCAGCCGCATTTGGTGGTGGTGGATAGCAGGTTGGAAACGCCGCTTGACGCTGCTCTTTTTGTAGCTGGCCGCACGCTCTACGTCTACGCGGCAGAGCCCAATGAGGCAAAAAAGGCAGCTTTGGAGGCGCTCGGGGCCACGGTGATCTACCTGCCTGGCCAGTTACCAGGTACACAAAACAAGGTGGATTTGGCCGCCATGTTGGGAGACCTGGCCGCGCGCGAGATCAACGAGCTGCATGTCGAAGCCGGCCATCGCCTCAACGGCTCCTTCATCCGCGAAGGGCTGGTGGATGAGTTCCTGGTCTATTTGGCCCCCAAATTGATCGGCCAGGGCCGCGACATGGCCAGCTTTGGGCCATTGACCGATTTGGCAGCCACGGTGCCGCTGGAATTCAAATCAACCCAAATGCTGGGGCCAGACCTGCGCATCATTGCCCAAATTCCGGGGCGTGACAGGTTTTAGCGCTCAAGGCATGCGCGCCGGGTTTGAGCTTTCGTTTTCCTGCGAAAATACCCCATGTTCACCGGAATAATCACCGGCGTGGGGCGCATCGCCGCTCTACACGCCCTCGGCAGCTCTTTGGCACATGGCAAACGCCTGACGGTCGAATGCCCGCCTGCGTACCTTGATGACGTTGGCCTGGGTGACAGCATTGCGCTCAATGGCGCCTGCATGACTGTTACTTCGTTTGATGCGGCGCAGCGCCAGTTCACGGTGGATGTGTCAGCCGAATCGCTAGCCAAAACGGCCGGGCTGGACCAGACAGGCCCCGTCAACCTCGAAAAGGCTTTGCGGGCCAATGACCGTTTGGGCGGGCACATCGTCTCAGGCCATGTCGATGGCGTCGGCACTGTGGCCCATTTCGCGCCCTTGGGCGAAAGCTGGAAATTGCGCATCCTCGCCCCGCGCGAGTTGGCAAAGTACCTGGCCTACAAGGGCTCGATCACCGTGAATGGCGTGAGCCTCACCGTCAACCGCATTCAAGACCTGGCGACCGGCTGCCAGCTCAGCATCAACCTGATTCCCCATACTGTGCAAAACACGGCGCTGCACAGCTTGAAGGAAGGCACCAGGGTCAACCTTGAAATTGACCTGATCGCGCGGTATGTGGAAAGAATGCTCCACGCGGATCCACAGGGCGCGACCTCCCCCGCCGTCGAGCCTGCCGGACTGCCGAATTGAATGAACGCTGAATGACCTCCCCCGCTTCCACAGCCTTGTCCCCCGTCGCCATCTCACCCGTGGCCGACATCGTCGCCGACATGCGTGCCGGACGCATGGTGATTCTGGTCGATGAAGAAGACCGAGAAAACGAGGGTGACCTGGTGCTGGCAGCAGACCATGTGACGGCTGATGCCATCAACTTCATGGCGCGGTATGGCCGTGGCCTGATTTGCCTCACGCTGACACGCGAGCGTTGTGATCACCTGCAACTGCCGCCCATGACGGCGCGCAACGGCGACAAGAAGGGCACCGCCTTCACCGTGTCGATAGAGGCCGCAGAAGGCGTCACTACAGGGATCTCGGCTGCCGACCGTGCCCGCACCGTGCAGGCGGCTGTCGCAAAGGGGGCAAAACCCAGCGACCTGGTGCAACCCGGTCACATCTTTCCTTTGCAAGCCGTCGATGGCGGCGTGCTGATGCGCGCGGGCCATACCGAGGCCGGCTGCGACCTGGCAACCATGGCCGGTTGCACGCCGGCTGCCGTGATCTGCGAGATCATGAAAGATGACGGCACCATGGCGCGCCTGCCGGACCTGCAAATTTTTGCGGCCGGGCATGGCCTCAAAATTGGCACCATCGCCGACCTGATTGAACACCGCAGCCGTGTCGAGTCCCTGGTCAAAAAGCTTGGCTCACGCAGTCTGGCCACCGCCTTTGGCGAGTTCACGGCCCACGCTTTCAGGGACACGACGGCTCACGGCATCCACCTTGCCCTTGTCAAGGGCCAATGGGGGCCAGACGATGTGGTGGCCGTGCGGGTGCATGAGCCGCTGTCGGTATTGGACGTGCTGGAGATCAACCGGACCATGCACACCCGGAGCCTGGATGGCTGCCTGGCCCACATTGCGTCCGAAGGCAAGGGCGTGGTGGTGCTGCTTAACTGCGGCGAGTCCGCCGACCAGTTGCTGGCCCAGTTTGAGGGTACGGCACGCGCCAGCCA
>JANMVT010000303.1:0-6123 GCA_031392945.1 Rhodoferax sp.
GCGTGGCGGTTGACTTTGTTGTTCTCATAATCCCACAAGGTGCCGCAGCGCTCGCAACGGTAGCGGGTGATGGTGACCTGGCCGTGTTTGTGGGTTTCGGTGCGGTGGGCGCCTTGCATCAGCTCGGGGTGGCCGGGCGCCCTGCGCCAGTTCTGCTGCACACCGGCGCATGAATCACACAGCGCCCGCGTTGTCGCTTCGTTCCTGGGGTTCGGGTCTTGGGTCATGGCGGTTCTCGAAAAGGGGCGGGGGTTGATTGTCGTAGCTGCGCCCACAACTGGCAGTTATATGATCCACCAATTTGGGAGCTCACCATGGCCCTTTCCGCTGCCGCCACCTTCGCCGAACCCAGCTTCGCTGATCCTGCCTTCGCCGGATCCACGCTCAGCCAACGCGCCATCCTGCACCGCAGCCGTGGCAGCAGCCACGGCCCCATCACGCGCCTGGTCAGCCCGTCCGACTTGGGCCAGTTGCTCAAACCCTTTATTTTTCTGGACCGCTTTGAATCCCCCGAAGGCGGCGAGCCACCCCGCTTTGGCATGCACCCGCATTCCGGCATTGCCACACTCACCTACCTGATCCACGGCCAGGCGGCCTACGAAGACACCACCGGCGAGCATGGCGCGCGTGGCACCTTGCCCACCGGCGGCGTAGAGTGGATGATGGCCGGCGGCGGCGTGTGGCACACCGGCGCACCCGCCAACACCGCGCATGTGCTGGGTTTTCAACTCTGGGTGGCCATGCCGCCCGCGCTGGAACTGGCCACCGCCTACAGCCTGTACCTGGGGCCGCAGGACGTGCCCCGCGCCGGGCCCGCTCGCGTGTTGCTGGGGGCTTATGCAGGCCAGGCCAGCGCCATCCCGGCGCCATCCAGCCTCACCTATCTCGCCGTGCACCTGAAAGCCGGTGAGGCTTGGCGCTTCGACCCGCCCGCCGCCCACACCGTGACCTGGGTCGCCGTGGGTGAAGGCGTGTTGTCTGTGCCCGCTGCCATGGCTGAAGGGGATCTGGTGGTGTTTGACGACTCCGTCAGCCCGATCGACTTTGTAGCCCAAACCGACACCGTCTTCATGCTGGGCTCGGGCGTGTTGCACCCGCACGATTTGTTGACCGGGCCGTACTCCGTGCACACCAGTGGCGAGACCCTGCGCCAGGGCCAGGCCGGCATTCGAGAGCGTGCCCAGTTGTTGCGCCAGCAGGGGCGCCTTTAGGCGCCTGCTGGCACCGAGCTCAGGCCCCGCAAACGCAGGTGGGCTGCATCCTCCAGATCCAGCGGCAACTGGTTTTTGGCCTGCAGGTAGTGGTGGGTGAAGACGTCCAGGTAGGCCTCCAGGGTTTGCGCCGCATGGGGCTCGCCGGCCAGTTCCAGGCACAGCGCGCCCACTTCGGAGGTGCAAAAGTGGTCCTCGCGCCGGGAGCGGCGCAGCCGGTAACGCGACATCTGCTCGGGCTGCAGGCTGAGCACCGGCAAATGGTCGAGGTAGGGGCTCTTGCGAAACATCTTGCGCGCCTCGGGCCAGGTGGCGTCCAGCAGGACAAACAACGGCCGCCTGCCGTCGGCGGCCACCACCTCGGTCACCGCCCGGTCGGCGCCCACAAACTCCCCCGGAAACACCAGATACGGCTGCCACTGTGGGTCGGCCAGCAAGGTCAGCAAGGCCGGGTCCACCTCAGTGCGCGCCCAGCCAAAGGCAAAGGTGTCGGCCACCACGTCGGCAACCAGCCAGCCGGTGTTGCTGGGCTTGAGCGGTTCGATGTCGCACATGAGCAGGCACACGCCCGCGCGCGTGGCCACCGCCGGGCGCAGGGCACACAGGCAATGGCTTTCCGCCACGCGGCAGCCCGGGCAACGCGCCACGCGTGAGCCGCCCCGGGCCAGAAAAGGCTTGGCGCTGCGGGCCAGGCGCGCGGTGCGCAGGCGCGAGACGGCGTGGGTCATGCCGCTGTCCAAAACCGCAGCGACCCTATTTCGCCGGCCGATGCAACGCGCAAAGCTTGTTGCCATCCGGGTCGCGTAGGTAGGCCAGGTAGATCTTGCCCACGATGCCATCGCGAAACCCCGGCGGGTCTTCACAGGTGGTGCCGCCATTGGCCACACCCGCCGCGTGGAATGCATCACCCTGCTCGGGCGACTGCACGTTAAAACCCAGGGTGCTGCCGTTGCCGTGTGTGGCCGGCTCGCCATTGATGGGCGTGGTGATCGCGAACGTGCCCGTCGGGCTGCGGTAGAAATACCGGTTCTTGTTGGCCACCCCCGGGCGGATGCCCAGCGTGCCGAGCAAGGCGTCGTAAAACTTTTTCGAGGCTTCAAGGTCATTAACACCGAGCATCACGTGGCTGAACATGGTTGTCTCCGTTGGGTGGCCCGGGATTGGGCGAAGTGGGGTCGGGAGGATGTTACGCGACGCAGCGGGGGCAGAGTCTGCCTGCAACAAAGCAAAACATCTGGAATCCAGGTTTGCACCAGCTTTACCTTGAAAAGGTCGTCATCCTGGCCGTGGCCGGCGTTGAAAAGAGGCTGGAGCACCTTTGCCCAACACCAGGAGCATCAACCATGAAATCCTCAATCTTGAACGGCGTTGCTATCCTTTGCGCCACGGCGGCCCTGGCGGGCTGCGTGATGGCACCCGTTGCCGTGGAACCCGCCTATGCCCCGCCACCGGGCGTCGTCTACGTCGCGCCCACCTACGCCATGCCCGCACCGGGCTATGCATGGCAGTTCAATGCGCGTTTTGGCTGGGGCTGGCGGCACCCACACCACGGCTGGCATCGCGGCTGGCGGTAAGCGGGCGCGCGAGTGTCGTTCGGGGGGATTCGGAGGCGGTGGAAGTGAACGGGTTTTTGCCACAGGCCGTAGTCTTTGGTCTGTTAGTTCCTGCCGTCGGCCGCAGTTATTTCCAAAACGAAAACAACTGATTTGTCCTTCAACTTACCGGCGCGCGTCAAAGATGTTCTCAGTTGCTGATTGATAGCAGGCACCCCCGACAAGAAACGGATCGATCATTTCTTTCTGCGGGGTCGGGGATTAGCCCGTGACAATCTAATGAGCTATCGCAAAATTTTCACTCAGCAGACTCAGGGACAGGTGTGGAGTGGGTCAACCTATTTTCAGAGCCCTCAAGCAGCCTCTTTTAGAAGGTAATTCGCTGCCTGACTTGCAAGCGAATACTGCAAAGGAATCACGCCGCGTTGCTTGGCCTCAAAACTGATGAAATCCCACGAGTCTCTTTGCGTTTCCAGTTCCCGCCTTGAGAAGCCGCTATCTTGTCGAACTTCAGGGTAACCGACTAACAATTCTGTCCGTCTACTTATGAGCGGGCTGTTGTGTCGAAGTGCTTCGAGATCGAAAATTTTAATCTTTAGCGCCCGCACGTCGGAACCCGCCGGTACGCCCGGGCGCAGGACACCAAAATTCGCCGCATAACCGCCACGCAAAAATCCAATTCGAGTTTTTCTGTTTGCAAGCAACGGCACGTTTACATTAAATGCGTCTTGAAATTGTGTGTCACTGCAAACTATAAGCTCCGCACGCACTTTTTCTGCCCATTCATCAAATGCGCGCCTCGTTTCATCAGAAGGTTTTTCTACTGCCCCAAACTGAGACAGCCCAAAGGCGCCACCAAGTTTAAAAGCGATTTCGAAAACCTCGTTCAAGT
Organism: Rhodoferax sp.; assembly: GCA_031392945.1. GTDB lineage: Bacteria > Pseudomonadota > Gammaproteobacteria > Burkholderiales > Burkholderiaceae_C > JANYCG01. The sequence continues at coordinate 3,657 of JANMVT010000303.1, forward strand.
CTTGGGCTAAGCAATCGCGTGCTCCACCAAACACAAATCCGCCAAAGGGGAAACGCAAATCTTCGAAGGCCAACCCCCTGTCGAGTTGTTGCTGGATTGATAGTGATGTATGAGCTACTACCAGCTTCATTCCAGAGCCGGCAGTACCAAACATTTTGTTTATTGCGTCGGGCGTAATTAGTTGCCGGACTTGCGTTTGCCCACTCGCTGCACGAACTACCGCAGCCACAGCCAACTGTTCGCCCGACCCGGGTACAGTCTCCATCATCAGCGGCCACCAAGTGGCCTCAAACGTCGGTAGCTCGGATTGAATCATTTGAATTCGAATTTTCCATGATATGACGTTGTTCAGGAAAGACCCGGCTACTAAGCAGAGTATCCAAATGCAATAGTCGCGCCTGTAAAAACTCTACCAATTTCCGATATGTCGGAACACCTTCCTGGCTAAACTGAACGGCCAGAGGTGGCCCGCCAAACGCCAGGCGATGTGCCGCTGCGGCACGAGCCCGAAGCCTCTTGAGGAACAGTACCCGTTGATCCACAGTTAATCGAGATAACACCTGCGTCGCGACCCAGTTGGTGACGCTATCTGACGCTTGAGTAGAGGTCTCCATGGCCCCTTCGTGGTCGATGATGGAGATGCCGTTTTCCGGTTCGAAAACTACGTCCCTGTGGCTACGCACACCATTTGCGATCAATTCATCAAAGCAACATAATTGGTCGGTCAGTTTTTGCTTCTCGATCAATTGAAGCATTAAATCTGTATCCAAAATTGGCTTGGCCAAAGCCCGTCCTTTTTGCTCACTTCCAAACGCAACAATTTTAGGGCCGCCTGCCCGCCCAATGTGTTTTGGATTGACAGTGACAATATATGGATCCGGGCACGGCAAGCCCATGCACTGCCCTACTTGCGCAGCAAGCGCCTCGATCATCATCGAGCGAATGGGTAGATCAGGCTTAACAAACAGCATCAGACCTTGCGTGCCATTTGTGTAACCGGTGCAATACCAGACCTCATTGCGGGAGCCGGCAAAAAGTGTGCCCTTGCTTGAGGTTTGCGCAATTCCAAGTCCCGGCATTTGCTGGCCTTGAAGTTGCACTACGTTGGAAGGGGTCGAACTTGCCATGAATTTATCGGATACATTTTCGTCGTTGATCAATGGTAGTCCAATCCATGATCGATTAGAAGTCAGCTAGCCAGAAATTCATTTTTCTATCCGATGAAGGCGATTCAACCGGCTTGGCTTATGTCTTGCAGTTACTCCATGTTTCAAAAACTGTCATGCGACTCACTCCCAAACCACTTAACCCAAATCACTAACCTGTGCGTCGCCCGAGTCGTTGCCACTCATACCAACTGCTCGACCTGCTGCTGACAATCCTGGTCATGATCTGGACGGTGTCGACATCCAGACACACGCGCCCACCAAGTAAACACACTGTCCCCGAGCGAATAGACCCCCCCAAATTGAAGACTTGTCCGGAGAAATCAGCATGCCCTCAACAATTTTGTCCCCTCTCGTTTCCGAGTTCGAAACCGAAGAGCAGGAAGCCAGCTATACGGCGTGGCTCAAGGCCAAGGTGCAGGCCAGCCTTGAAGACACTCGGCCCAACATTCCTCACGACAAAGTCATGGCTGAAGCCCGCGCTTTGCTGGCGTCGAAGAAGGAAGTGCGTCCTGGTGATTGAGTGGAAGGCAAGCGCCAGACTTGCCTTGCTGGAGATACTGGACCACATCGTCCAACGCAACGAGCAAGCCGCGCGGCGCGAATTCCCCCGAACCCGGCTGGCAATCTCAGCCAAATCGCTGGCCAAATTTGGCGCCCCCACCCACCCCAATCACCAACCTCTGCGTCGCCCGCGTCGCCGCCACATAAAACACCCGCGCGGCGTCCTGCTCGTCCTCGCCTTTTGCCGGCATATGCCCCACACCGGGCAGGGCCACGACGGGGAACTCCAGGCCTTTGCTGACCTTCATGGTCATGACTTTGACGGTGTCGCTGGCCGGGTCAAAATCGCCCGGGCTGCGGCGCATCTGCACGGGGATCTGGCGCTGGTGCAGCACTTGGGCGCACAGGTCGCGCGTCTGGTAGTCGGGGCACAGGATGGCCATGTCGCCCCAGGCGTGGCCCTCTTTATGCGCATGGTTCAGGTGGTCGGCAATCGCGTGCGCCTCTTCGCGCAGGCTGGGCAGGCGGATGATGACGGGCGCTTCGCCCTGGCGCCCGCAGCTGACGGGTGTGACGCGCGGAATGCCGTCGCCATCGTCATCTGGCTGCGCGACATCTGCAGGCGCGTCACTTTTGAGCAGGTCGGCCGCCACCGCAAACGCAGTTTGCAGAATCTGCTGGGTGTTGCGGTAATTGATTTTCAGGATGGTGGTGCGGCCCTGCGCCTGCACGCCCACACTTTTGAAGCTGAACTGTTTGCTGCCCGGGCGCCGGTGGCTGCGCTCGTAAATGCTTTG
>JANMVT010000008.1:0-4162 GCA_031392945.1 Rhodoferax sp.
GGACAAGCCTTTGACCAATGACCCGATGGAAGCCACCTACATCGGCATCAACATGTGGAAACAGGCCGTTGAAAAGGCCAAGTCCACCGACACCGACAAGGTGATCGCCGCCATGGCCGGCCAGACCTTCAAGGCGCCCAGCGGCATCACCTCCATGATGGACCCCAAGAACCACCACCTGCACAAGTCAGTGTTCATCGGCGAAATCAAGGCCGACGGCCAGTTCAACGTGGTCTGGAAGACACCTGGCCCGGTGAAAGCCAAGCCATGGAGCCCGTACATCGAAGGCAACGACAAGAAGCCTGATGAGCCAGCCAAGATGGACGTGGCCAAGAAGTAAATCACTGCGTTGATGCGAAACCCGATCTGGGCCTGAACCCCCAGCCCGGATTTCCCGCCATGCCCCTTGATCCACTTGTCACAAGTGATGCTAAAGTATTTGCAGTGTGGGCATATTTGTCCGTGCCCACCCTACAGGTTCTTTCATGCTGATTCGATTCCTCTTCGTTATTGCTGCGTTTTTTATAGCCGGACAGGCCCATTCACTAACGCCCAAAGAAGCAAAATCAATCGCAATCGGCGAACTTGAAGCGCGTATTGAAGCGCTCAACCAGGCGCTTGCCGGCGCTGACGACAAGACCCAGGCTTATCTGAAAGCCTTGCTGGACGACACCGTCAAGGCCACCGAAGACAAGGTGTTTGTGGTCAGGGACGGCAAGGGCTTCGACCCTGTCACCGGGGCCGAAATGGCGATGCCTGACACTGCCGAAGACGTCATCAACAACAACATGATGCGCGGCGGGCTCGAAGCAGCGCTGGCCGGGTTCAAGCTGTTTTCCAAAGACGAAAAAGAGCGGCGTGAAGGCATCAAGGCATTGCAGGCTGAAAGCGATGAGGCCAAGCTGCCCTTGATCGAAAAAGCCTTTGCCGCCGAACAGAATGCGCAGCTCAAAGACCAATTGGGCCTGATCCGCGCAGCGGTGCTGCTGAACAGCACCGACAAATCCAAGCGCCTGGTTGCCGCCAACCTGCTCGCGCGAAGCACCCACGCCAGCACCAAAACCGTGTTGCTCGAACGCCTGAAAGTCGAGACCGAGCCCGACGTCAAGGCGGCTTTGACGGCGACCCTGAAAACCGTCGAAGGCGCATTGGCCTGGGGCGACAAGATTGGCGCCATCTTCAGCGGCATCAGCCTCGGGTCCATCCTGCTGCTGGTGGCCCTGGGCCTGGCCATCACCTATGGGCTGATGGGCGTCATCAACATGGCGCATGGCGAGTTGATGATGATTGGCGCCTACGCCACCTATGTAGTGCAGGGCGTATTCCAGAAATATTTGCCGGCCTACTTTGACTGGTACCTGCTGGCGTCCGTTCCGGTGGCCTTCCTGGCATCTGCCCTGATGGGTGCGGCATTGGAGCGCAGCGTGATCCGCTTCCTGTATGGCCGCCCGCTTGAGACTTTGCTGGCCACCTGGGGCATCAGCCTGATGCTGCAGCAACTGGTCCGCAGCTTTTTCGGCGCGCAAAACGTCGGTGTTGAAAACCCAAGCTGGATGAGCGGCGGCGTGCAGGTGCTGGGCAACCTGTCTTTGCCCTACAACCGGCTGGTGATTATTGGTTTTGCGCTGGCCGTGCTGGGCGGCGTGGCCTGGCTGATCAGCAAGACACGATTGGGGCTGTTTGTTCGCGGCGTCACGCAGAACCGGCCGATAGCGGCCTGCATGGGCGTGAACACGGCGCGGGTGGATACCTATGCGTTTGCCCTGGGCTCAGGCATCGCGGGACTGGCCGGCTGTTCACTGAGCCAGGTGGGCAACGTGGGGCCGGACCTGGGCCAGGGCTACATCGTGGACTCGTTCATGGTCGTGGTGCTCGGTGGTGTCGGACAACTCGCCGGCACTGTCTATGCGGCGCTCGGCCTGGGCGTGCTCAACAAGTTTCTTGAGGGCTTTACCGGTGCGGTGCTGGCCAAGATCGCGGTGCTGGTGTTCATCATCGTCTTCATCCAGAAGCGGCCGCAGGGCATCTTTGCGATGAAAGGCCGCTCGGCGGAGGCCTGATGTCATGAACACGACCCTCCTTCCTGTCAAAGGCCCGTTGCTCAGCCGCCCCGGCTGGAGTGCCTTCATCGTCGCCCTGATCGCCGTTTGCGCGGTCGCCCCGGTGATGAACCTGTGGGTGCCACAGGGCAGCATGTTTCATATGAGCACCTACGCGGTGGCGCTGATCGGCAAGATCATGTGTTACGCGATTTGCGCCTTGGCGATGGATCTGATCTGGGGCTTCAGCGGCATTTTGAGCCTGGGCCATGGCCTGTTCTTTGCGCTGGGCGGCTACGCCATGGGCATGTACCTGATGCGTCAGATCGGCGCCGACGGCAATTACAAAAGCAATCTGCCCGACTTCATGGTGTTCCTCGACTGGAAAACCCTGCCCTGGCACTGGAACTGGAGCGACAGCTTTCTCGCCACCTTGTTTCTGATCATTGCGGTTCCGGGTCTGGTGGCCTTTGTATTCGGCTACTTCGCATTCCGCTCGCGCATCAAAGGGGTGTATTTCTCCATCATCACCCAGGCCATGACCTTTGCCGCGATGCTGCTGTTCTTTCGCAACGAGACCGGTTTTGGCGGCAACAACGGCTTCACCGATTTCAAGCGGATTTTGAATATCCCGCTTGCCACACCCGGCATGCGGATGATCCTGTTTGTCCTGACGGGCCTGACATTGCTGGGCTTTTTCCTGATGGCCAAATGGCTGATTGCCAGCAAGTTCGGGCGGGTGCTGCAAGCTGTGCGCGATGCCGAAACGCGCGTCATGTTCAGCGGCTACTCGCCCGTTGGCTACAAGCTCACCATCTGGACCATCTCGGCCATGATGTGTGGCGTGGCCGGGGCGCTTTATGTGCCGCAGGTGGGCATCATTAACCCCAGTGAAATGAGCCCCGCCAACTCGATCGAAATCGCCATCTGGGCGGCTGTTGGCGGACGCGCCACCCTCATCGGCCCCATCGTCGGCGCCTTTATCGTCAATGGCGCCAAGAGTTGGCTCACGGTGGCCTATCCCGAGTTCTGGCTTTATTTTCTGGGGCTGCTGTTTATTGCGGTCACGCTGTTTTTGCCGAATGGGGTGGTGGGTTTGGTCAAGAAGATCGGAAGGGGCGCCGCCGCGACGGGCCGCCCCAAGCAAGGCACGGCCCCCCCGGGGGGCAGCGACGTACACGAAGTGACTAGCGTGGGGGCCAAGATCCCATGACGCCCGAACTTCTGGAAGAAGGCTCGCGCCGCCTCGAACAGCGCGCCAAGAAAGTCGGAGAAGGTCAGACCGAGTCCGGTGGCCGCGCCGCCGGGTTTTCGCGCCTGGTGACCTCGCCCGAGGTGGACACAACGCACGGGCGCATCCTCTACCTTGAAGACGTCAACGTGAGTTTTGACGGCTTCAAGGCCATCAACAACCTGTCTCTTGACATCGCCCCGGGCGAGCTGCGCTGCATCATCGGCCCCAACGGCGCGGGCAAAACCACCATGATGGACATCATCACCGGCAAAACCCGTCCCGATTCGGGCCGTGTATTTTTTGGCAGCACCATCGACCTGCTGCGCTACAACGAGCCCCAGATTGCCGCGCTGGGCATTGGCCGCAAGTTTCAGAAGCCGACGGTATTTGAGCAGCTCACGGTATTTGAGAACCTGGAACTGGCCTTGAAGACCGACAAAGGCGTCAAAGCCTCGATGCTGTTCAAACTGGACTCCGGCCAGGGCGACCGGCTGGCGGAAGTGCTGCACACCATTCACTTGGCTGACAGCGTGTCCGGGCTGGCAGGCAATTTGAGCCATGGCCAGAAGCAGTGGCTGGAGATCGGCATGTTGCTAATGCAGGACCCGAAACTGTTGTTGCTGGATGAACCCGTGGCCGGCATGACAGACCATGAAACCGAACGCACGGCAGAACTGTTTTTGTCCCTGAAGGGCAAACATTCGCTGGTGGTGGTGGAGCACGACATGGGCTTCATCAACACCATCAGCGACATCGTGACCGTGCTGTGTGACGGCTCGGTCCTGGCGCAGGGCTCGCTGGCCGAGGTGCAGCGGGACGAGCGCGTGATCGAAGTCTATTTGGGCCGCTGAATGAACCCCCACGTTTGTCACTTCGTGTACTGCACTGC
>JANMVT010000086.1:0-10741 GCA_031392945.1 Rhodoferax sp.
AAGTTATGGGGCCAGCCGGTGCTGATCAACAACAAACCAGGCGGCGGCGGCTTCATTGCCATCGAAGCCTCCCAGCGTGCGCCGGCCGACGGCTATACCTTGGTGCAGTTCGACAGCGAGCATCTTTCTGCCTTGCCGCTGCTGTACAAGGCCAAGGGCTACGTCACGTTGAACCACTTCGACCCGGTGGCGCCGCTGTTTCGTACCCCGTTCTTCGTCGCCGTCCCCACCGATTCCAAGTGGCAGAACATGAAAGACCTGATCGGCGCCGCTAAGGCCGCGCCCAACAAGGTCAACTTCGGCTCCTGGGGCATCGGCAGCCCGGGCCATCTGGGCGGCGAGCAACTGGAGCTGCTCAGCGGCATCGAAATGACCCACGTGGCCTACCGCGAGATGTCGCAGTTGTTCACTTCGGTTGGCTCGGGCGAGTTGCAGTGGAGTTTTGGCAGCCTGCCCTCCAGCCAGGGCATCTACAAGGCCGGCAAGTTGCGCTATATCGCCGTGGCGGCGGCCAAGCGCGTGCCACAAATGCCCAACGTGCCCACGATGGCCGAGGCCGGTGGCCCGGCCGGTTTTGAAGTCAACTCTTTCGTGTCCCTGCTCGCGCCCAAGGGCCTTGCTGGCGATGTCAAGGCCAAGATCCACGCCGACGTGCTTAAAGTGCTGGCCGACCCCGAAGTCAAGGCCAAGTTCGACACCTTCGCCTTTGAAACCATCACCTGGTCGCCCGAGCAGATTCGACAGAACGCCGAAGCCAAGGGCAAAATCTACGAGGAGCTTGTTAAACGCAAGACCATCACCCTGGACTAAGGAGACCCCATGAATGAACTTGGCCGCCTTGACGACCTGCCCGCTGACTATGTGGCGGAGCTGAAATCGCACAACCTGGTGCCGCTGTGGCCCAACTTGCGCGCGGTCCTGCCCGCAGGCAAACCCATCCCGAGCACCCGCGCCACGCATTGGCCTTACGCGGTCATCCGTCCGCTTTTGCTCAAGGCAGGCGACCTGACGCCGATTGAAAAAGCCGAGCGCCGCGTGCTGGTGCTGGCCAACCCCGGCCACGGCCTGGACAAAATGCAGGCCAGCGCGGCGATGTATTTGGGCATGCAGTTGCTGCTGCCCGGCGAATGGGCGCCATCCCACCGCCACACACCCAATGCGGTGCGCATGGTGGTCGAAGGCGAGGGCGCGTGGAGCACGGTGGAAGGCGAGAAATGCCCGATGCTGCGTGGCGACCTGATCCTGACCCCGACCGGCCTGTGGCATGAACATGGCCATGACGGCAATGAACCCGTGGTCTGGCTCGATGTACTGGATTTGCCCCTGGTGTATTACATGGAGGCCAGTTACCACATCGATGGGGGGCGCCAGACGGTTAAAAATGGCCAGGGTGAGCGCGCCTATGCGCATGGCGGCATCGTGCCAACGCCCGTGTTTGAGCGCTCGGGCAAAGCCTATCCGATGTTGCGTTACCCCTGGGCCGACGCCCGGGCGGCGCTTGAATCGCTGGCCGTCGGCCAGCCGCAACTGGACGCCTTGCAGGTCACCTACGTCAACCCAGAAACGGGCGGTGATGCTGAAAATATTCTCGGCTTTTATGCCCTGATGCTGCGCCCCGGCCAGACGCTCAAACTGCCCGCGAGCAGCCCGGCCAAAGTGTTTCACGTCATCGAGGGTGCGGCTGAAGTCCTGATAGAGGCGCAGCGCTTCTTGCTGGCTGAAGCCGACACCTGCTGCGCGCCTGGGTACACGCCCGTAATCTTAAGCAACTTGTCTGGCAGCTCGCCCAGTTTTCTCTTTATTGCCGACGAATCACCCCTGCACAGAAAGCTGGGTGTCTTCGAAACCCGCGATTGAGCCCATTTTGTTATATTCAACTTCCACCCCAACTTGAAGGAACCTCAAATGGCTAACACCCCGCAAAACCCGTTCGGCGATGTCACCAAAATGCTGGAGAAATTCAAAGTGCCAGGCATTGACATGACTGCCATCATTGAAGCCCGGCGCAAAGACATCGAAGCCGTGGTCGAGTCCAACAAGGCCGCCATGGAAGCTGTGCAGGCGCTGGGACGCAAGCAGGCCGAGATGCTCAGCGCGGCCATGCAGGAAATCCAGGCCACCACCAAAAGCCTGGCCAGCAGCGTGGGCGACCCGGCCAAGCAGGCTGAAATTGTCAAAAAGGCCTACGCCAAAGCGCTGGCCGATGTGAAGGACCTGGCCGACATGGCAGCCAAGTCGCAGGCCGATTCAATGGCCAGCATCACCAAACGTGCGAAGGAACACGTGGCCGAAATCAAGAAGATGATGACGCCAAAGTAGCGTTTTGGTACCTCGCATGACCGCCGCATGCTGTGCCCCCGGACAGTATTCAAAAATGACCGGATAAAAGGCGGTAGTCCCCGTTGTATATAGATAGTTTGCTATATAAACGATATTAATTTACGCTCAAAAGTCAATGCGCTGCTCCGACTTGGAGTCAAACAGGTTGACCGCCGCCGGATCTACGCCAACCCACGCGGTCTCGCCAACCCGAGGTGCCTGTTTTGGCGCAAAGCGTAGCGTGACGGCTTTGCTGCCAATTCGGGCTACAGCGTAGGTGTCAGCGCCGGTTGGTTCCAGCAGTTCAACAGTGATCGGCACCGCACCGGGGGCGTTGGCCTCGACCGGCACAAAATGCTCGGGACGAATACCTGCAATAACGCTGCGGGCCGCCAAGGCACCAATGGCTTCGGCGCGTGCCCCGGCTATGGCAATAGGCACAGGAACCGTGCAACCGTCGAAAAGCAGAGACGCACTTTTCGATCCGGCGTCAAGCCGCGCCGCTATGAAATTCATCGTCGGTGAACCGATGAAGCCGGCCACATACATATTGGCCGGGCGCTCGTAAATTTCGGCTGGCGTGCCAAATTGCTGCACCAGGCCGTCCTTCATCACAGCGATGCGGTCGCCCAGCGTCATTGCTTCGACCTGGTCATGGGTGACGTAAACAATCGTGTTTTTGAGGCGCTGGTGCAAAGACTTGATCTCGGCGCGCATTTCGACCCGCAGCTTGGCGTCGAGGTTGGACAACGGCTCGTCAAACAGGAAGATCGCCGGGTTGCGCGCCAGGGCCCGGCCCATCGCCACCCGCTGGCGCTGCCCGCCCGAGAGTTGCGCCGGGCGGCGGTCCAGCAAGGCGTCCATCTGAAGCATCCTGGCCACGCGGTCCACTGTGGCGGCGCGCTCCGGCGCGGGCACCTTTTTCATCTTCATCGCGAACTCAATGTTCTCCCGCACCGTCATGCTGGGGTACAGGGCATAACTCTGGAACACCATGGCAATATCGCGGTCTTTGGGCGACACATCGTTGACCACACGGTCGCCAATGCGGATTTGCCCTTCGCTGATGTCGTCCAGACCGGCGATCATGCTCAGCAGGGTGGATTTGCCGCAGCCCGAGGGCCCGACCAGGATCAGGAATTCGCCATCGGCAATGGACAGATCAATGCCTTTGAGGATGGGCACAGTGCCAAAGCGTTTGTGTACGTTTTCAATTGTCAAACTCGCCATGGTATTTGCCCCTTAACCTTTCACTGCGCCGGAGGTGAGCCCCCGAACAAAATGTTTGCCCGCCAGGATGTAGACGATGGTGGTCGGCAAGGCTGCGATTAGCGCCCCAGCCATGTGCACGTTGTATTCGGCGCGCTCCTCCACCACATTGATCAGGTTGTTCAGGCCGACCGTCACGGTCTGGCTGTCAAACGGCGCCAACACCAAAGCGAACAGGAAGTCATTCCAGATGTTGGTGAAGGACATGATCACCACCACCATCAAAATAGGTCGCGCGGTCGGCAAGGCGATGCTCCAGAAGATCCGCAACATGCCCGCCCCGTCGATGCGGGCGGCCTTGATCAGCTCGCCCGGGAACCCGACAAAATAGTTGCGGAAGAACAAGGCCGTGGGCAGGCTGTAGATCACGTACACCGTGACCAATCCGGCGAGGGAATTGGCCAAACCCATGCGGTCGAAAATCACCGTGAGCGGAAACAGGAACAGGCCAATCGGGATGAAGCTGCCGAACATCAACACGAACAGCACGCCTTCGCTGCCCTTGAAGCGCCACTTGGCCAGCACATAACCGTTCAGGCAGCCCCAAAGGGTGCCGATGGCCGTGGCGGGCACGACCGCGAGCAGGGAGTTGATGAAGTACTGCGACAGGCCTTTGCATTCCGGCGCGCCGGTGCAGGCCTTGTTCCAGGTTTTGCTCCAGGCATCGGTTGTCCAGTGTTGGGGCAGGCCGAACACGTTGCCGGCGTAGATTTCATCCAGCGGCTTGAATGAATTCACCAGCGCGAACCAGGCCGGCAGGCAAAAGAAGAAAAGCGCCAGCGCCAGAAAGGCGTAGATCGCGAGGCGCGCAGCATTGATCTCAGTTTTCATGGCGTTGCCTTTTGAGTTCGAGCACGATGTAGGGCACGGCGATCGCCACGCAGGTCATCAGGATGATGGTGCCCGCTGCCGACCCCAGGCCCATCTGGTCGCGGGTGAAAAAGCGGTCGAACATGAAGTAAGCCGGCAACATGCTGGCGTTGCCCGGGCCGCCCTGGGTCAGAACCACCACCAGGTCATAGGTCTTGATCATGGCGGGCAGCAGGATCAGCAGGGCGCTGAAGACGGTCGGGCGCAGGGCCGGCAAGATGATGCTCCAGTACACCCGGGGCATGCTGGCGCCGTCAATGCGCGCGGCCTTGATGATCGAGTCGTCGATGCCGCGCAGGCCGGCGATGAACATGGCCATCACAAAGCCGGTGGAATGCCAGACGGCGACCAGCGCAATGGCGTAGATCGCAAAGTCGGCGTTCACTATCCAGTCGAAGCTGGCGTTTTCGAACCCGTGTTTGCGCAGGAAGGCCTGGATGCCCACGTCGGGCGCCAGCATCCAGCGCCACAAGGTGCCCGCCACGATCCATGAGAGCGCCAGCGGATAGAGGAACAAGGTGCGCAGTGTGCCTTCGGCGCGGATCTTCTGGTCGAGCAGGATCGCCAACAAGGCGCCAAGGATCAGCGGCAAGCCAATGGTCAGCGGCAAGAACTTGAGCAGGTTGCGCACGGCAACCCACCATGTGTCATCGCTGAACAGGCGAACATACTGCGAAAAACCAACCCAATTCCAGTGGATGTTGCTGGTGGAACTGGTGAACGACAACGCGCCAATCCAGACCGACAGGCCGTAGAAGAACAAGACGCTGAGGGCAAATGCGGGCGACACCACTAGCTGCGGCAGCCAGCAATCCAGCCGCGCAGCCAGTGACGGATTTTGTGTTGACATGGGCGGTGTCCTTCCAGTCTGTCGGATTCAGGGCGGCATCAATTGTTTTTGGATGCGCTGACCATTTTGTCGACCCCCTGTTGCGCCGTCATGTCCGTCCTGGTGAAAAATTCGATGGCCACGTCATTCATCGCGGCATAACGGCCGCCCGGTTTCTCCATTGCCTGGAACGGCACCAGGGTGTTGGCTTTGGCGGCGGCGCTGAATTCGGCGTGGGTGCGTTTGGAGCAGTCGTCAAACTTGCTCATGTCGATGTCCATGCGGGCGGGCACCGAGCCTTTGGCGATGTTGAAAGTCTCCTGCGTCTGCTTGTCCATCAAGACGCGGGCCAGGGTCATCTGCGCTTTGCTGTTGTCGACGCGGGTTTTGAAGAACAGGAAGGCGTCGGTGTTGAAGTTCATGCTGCCCGCACTGCCCGGTGTCGCCGCGCAGAGAAAATCGACGTCGGGCTTTTGGCCCGCGCGAATGAACTCGCTTTTGGCCCAGTCGCCCATGATCTGGAACAAGGTCTCGCCGGCGATCACACTCTGGGTTCCCTCGTTCCATTTCTTGGTCAGCGCGCTCTTGTCGGCGTAATTGGCAAGCCGCCGATAGGTTTCAAAACTTTTCGCCATGGCCGGGCTTTTTAGCGTGGCTTCGTCGTTGTCAATGAAGGCCTTTTTGTAGGCCGGCGCGCCCATCACGCTGAAAGCCACCTGGTCAAAGGCAATGCCGATCACCATGTTGTTGCCCCAGGCGAAGGGTGTGATGCCAGCCGCCTTGGCTTTGTCGGCCAGCGCAAAGAACTCATCCCAGGACTTTGGCGATTCCGTGGCGCCCAATTTTTTCAGGGCGGCCTTGCTGGTGAACAGGATGCTCATGCGGTGCACATCCAGCGGCACGCCGACATAGTTGCCGCTGCCAACCTTGACGTAGTCCTGGATCACCTTCGGCAAGACCGCATCCCAGTTTTGTTCTTTGGCGATTTCGTTCAGGTTGAACAGCTTGTCGCGGGCGTCGGCGAACTGCTCCAGGTCGGTGGTGATCTGGGCGGCGCCGGGCGCGTCGCCCTTCATGACCTTGGTGCGCAGCAGGGTGCGCTGGTTTTCATTGCCAGCGACTGCCACATCTTTCCAGATCACGCCTTTGGCGGTCGCCGCCTCCTTGAGTTTGGCGGCGGCGGCGGCGGTGCCGCCCGTGGTCCACCAGTGCAGCACTTCGACCGACTGTTCCTGGGCCGTTGCAATGCCGCTTGCCAACGCGCATGACAGGGCGATGGCGGTGGATATGGCGATTTGAGTCAGCTTGAAGGTTTTCATGGGTTTGTCTCCTTGGGTTTGGAAAAATTGGTTTAAGGCCCTAGTTGGCCGAAGCGGTTTCCGCAGCGTGGCGAAGCGGGGATTTGGACGCAGCCGTCGGCGCGGGTGTGGTTGCGGGTGCCACCGCCGCGGCGTGCGGCTTGGCCTTCTCGGCTGCCAGGGACAGCCAGCGCTGGCGCAATACGTGCGCGGCCGCCTTGGGTTGGCGCTCCCGTGTGAACACGCCCTTTTTGTTGCCGCCCACGCGCATGATGCCTTGCGAGGTGGCGAAATCGGCAAAGTTCCAGACCTGTTCGCCCACGACAGCGGGTATGCGGTCGAAGACGCGGCCATGCATTGCCAGCAACTCGCTTTGGTAACTCTCGCTCCACATCAAGGGGGCGATGCTGTGCAGGCCGGGCATGGTATCAGCGCCATATTCGGTGATGACGATGGGTTTGCCGGGGTGTTTGGCGGCCCAGGCTTCCAGGTCGGCTTCCAAGCCCTGCTCGGCAGCAAGCAAGTCGCCGCCTTCAACGTACCAGCCCCAGTAACGGTTCAGGCAGATCACATCCTGCAGATGGGCCACCGTGTCTTGCTCGGGGCCAACCATCATTACATTGACCAGGGTGACAGGGCGCGACGGGTCGAGCTGTTTGGTGGCTGCAAGCAAGGGCGCGAAATACTCACCCGAACCTTTGGGGCGCAGATCGGGTTCATTGCCGATGCTCCACATCACCACACAGGCGTGGTTCTTGTCGCGTGCAACCAGTTCACGGATCGCCTGCAAGTGCGTTGCCTGGGTGCGGGACGAGATGGCATCGTCGGAATACAACTCATCCGGCAGGTCGTTCGCGCCAGCCAGCTTGCGGGCGATTTCCATGTTCATGCCCACGGCGGCGGTTTCGTTGATGACGACGATGCCCTGCGCGTCGGCAAAGTCGAGCACTTCTTCGGCATACGGGTAGTGTGAGGTGCGAAATGAGTTGGCGCCGACCCAGTCCAAGAGAGCAAAATCGTGCACCATCAGCGCGTCGTCATACGCCTTGCCGCGCACGGCACTGTCTTCATGTTTGCCAAAGCCGGTGAAATAAAACGGGTCGCCGTTGATCAGAAATTGGGCGTTCCGCACCTCTATGGAGCGCAGGCCCACGGCCACGCTGTATCGGTCGTTGCCATGTTCCACGTCGAGGGTGTAAAGGTAGGCCTTGCCCGGTTGCCATGGCGTGGCGTGCGGCACCGTGATGCGACCACTGCGGCTGTCGCTGCTGCCAACTTCGCGGCCCCGAGCATCGCGAAGGCTCACGCGGGTTGTCAAGTTGCCGGGCGTGGCGCCTTTGACTTCAATCTTGAAATCGACCGTGCCTGTACCAGTGTCTTTTGCCCAATTCGTCACGACCGTCACGTCGGCGATGTAAGCCTTGGGCGTGCAGTACAACCACACGGGGCGGTGCAAGCCGGCATAGTTGAAAAAATCATGGAACACCTGCTGGCGTTTGCGCCCGTCGGCCAGTGTGACCACGCGCCCCGGCGGGATGGTGTGCCAATGCAGCTCGTTGTTGACACACACCGTCAAGCGATGGCTTTTGCAGGCTTGAAGCAGGTGGGTGACATCGGCTTCAAACGGCGTGTAGCCACCCTCGTGGCGCATCACCTCAACATCGTCCAGCCAAACCGTGGCCCGGTGTGTAGCAGCGTCAAAGCGCAATACAACGCGATGATCGAGCCAAGCAGCGGAGGCCCGAACCTCCGTCTGGTACCAGACATCACCGACGTGGTCGCGAATGGCCGCGTCAGGGTAAAGGTCGTTGTAGCTGGCGGGCACGGCGATATCGCGCACCCTAAAGCCTGATTCGGCGCCTGAGTCGGCAAGCGGCGCCTGCCACCAGCCTTCGTCGCGGCCACGCCCTTCTGCGTCCACGGCGAAGCGCCACAGGCCGCCCAATGATTTGCGTTCGCGCACCGAGTTTTCAATCGGTTTGAGCATCGTTTTTGTCTCCAGTCGGGTCGTATCCACGTGCCCTCAACAATTGGGAAGGGGCAACACTGGAGCGAACTTTAAAGTTGTCACGCCATGCAGTCCAATTCATAATCGGATCGTATCAATACCATTTCGGTATGGAGTTGCCATGGACATCCGCCAGCTCAAAAACTTCATCGCCGTTGCCGAAGAGCGCAACATCGGCCGCGCCGCCGTGCGGGTGCACCTGTCCCAGCCGCCGCTGACGCGCCAGATCCATGCGTTGGAAAACGACCTGGGCGTGCAGCTTTTCACGCGCACGCCGCGCGGCGTCGATCTCACCCAAGCAGGAGAAGCTTTGTTAAAAGATGCCCGCGGCATCTGCGGCCTTGCCGACCAGGCCGCCGAGCGGGCGCAGCTGGCGGGCAAGGGCCAAATCGGCAGGCTGGACATTGGCGTCTTTGGCACCGCCATGTTTGACGTGTTGCCGCGCTTGCTGTCAGGTTTTGGCCAGACGCACCCTCAGGTGAAGCTGGTGCTGCACCATGACCCAACGCCGGCCCAGGTGACCGCGTTGCGCCAGGGCCGAGTTTTGCTGGCGTTTGAGCGCTTGTTGCCCAACGAGGCGGACATCGAAGTTGAACTGGTGGCGCGGGAACGGGTGCTGGTGATACTGCACCAGAGCCACCGTCTGGCTGCCAAAAAAGTGATTTCCCTGCAAGATCTGAAGGACGAGCCGATGATCATGCAGTCCGCGCCACTGTCGCAACTGGCCAACGTGATGCTCGAACTGTGCCGCTCGAACGGCTTTGAGCCCAAGGTGACGCAACTCGCGTCTGATGTAGTGGTCGGCGCCATGATGGTGTCTTGTGGCATGGGCACGATGTTTGTGCCCGAGTCAATGCGCAACTTGCAACTGCCCAACCTGGTCTGCCGCCCGTTAAAGGGGCAGGCAAAGGCTTTCATGGACCTGCATTGCTACTACTTGAAATCCGAGCGTTCGCCGCTGCTGGCGGCATTGCTGAAAACGATACGGGAATTTCGGCTCGCCCAAGGGCTGCGAGCAAGCGCTGCTTAATGGGCGCTAAACTCAAAACTGAAGACTCAAAACTCAAAACTCAAAATCTACCCTGGAGCCATCCGACATGGACACCGCCAACCTCATCGCCATCGACACCCACACCCACCTGGAGGTGTCCTGCCGCAACCCGTTTGACAACTATGGCGAGGAATACGACCGCGCGGCGGACAAATACTTCCGCTCCAGCCGTCGGCCAACCATGGATGAGACGATTGCGTTCTACCGCGAAAAGAAAATCGGCTTCGTCAACTTCACGGTAGACGCCGAATCCCAAATGGGCCGCGCCCGCATTACCAACGAAGAAATTGCCGACGCTGCCGCCGCCAACAGTGACATCATGATTGCCTTTGGCAGCATCGACCCGCACAAGGGCAAGATGGGGGGCCGCGAGGCGCGTCGGCTGGTGGAAAACCACGGCGTCAAAGGCTTCAAGTTTCATCCCACGGTGCAGGGCTTTGAGCCGGCTGACAAGATGGCCTGGCCGATCTACGAAGTCATTAACGAGCACAAACTGCCCGCCATTTTCCACAGCGGCCACTCGGGCATTGGCAGCGGCATGCGCTGCGGCGGCGGCCTGCGCCTGCAAAACTCCAACCCGATGTTGCTTGAAGACGTGGCGATTGCTTTTCCCGACATGCAAATCGTCATTGCCCACCCAAGCTGGCCGTGGCAGGACGAAGCCATCTCGCTGGCCATGCACAAGCCCAACATCTGGATCGACCTCTCCGGCTGGAGCCCCAAATACTTTCCGCCGCAGCTCATCCAGTACGCCAACACCCTGCTCAAGGACCGCATCCTGTTCGGCAGCGACTACCCGCTGATCACGCCGGACCGCTGGATGGCGGACTTTGAAGAGGCGGGGTTCAAGGACAGTGTGAAGCCGCTGATTTTGAAGACGAATGCGATGCGGTTGTTGGGGTTGAGTTGAGCCATTCCTCGACCCGGCATCCGACGTGTCACCTATTGCGTGTCTGAACATGACATTGATCGTGTCCGTGACACTGTCGTGAGCGCCCTTGTGTCATGAGTGCCATTGCGTCACTGGCCGACATCGAAGCGCTGGAGTCACAACCCTATGAATCGGCGGTACCCGCCCGCACCACCTACGAGCTGAT
>JANMVT010000093.1:0-5203 GCA_031392945.1 Rhodoferax sp.
TCGGTCTGAAACTGCACCCCCGGCTTCCATTCCTGCGGCTGGTACTTGGACAGGGCCGGTTGCGCAACGATATTGCGTGTCACCCGCATTGAATCGGCCGCCACCTTGCGGTCCGCCTCGGTGCTGAGGTAGTTGGGGGCAATCGCGGGCGCGTCTTCAAATTTGGGGCTCTTGATGTGCACCTTGCCCCGGCTGCTGGGGTTCAAGTTGCAAACACTGGCGGTGAAGGCGTTGAAGCCATGCAGGGGTTCGCCAAACGCGTCCAGGCTAAGCGGCTGGACGTGGTATTCAATGTTGGGGTAGGGCTGCGCCGGGTCGCTGCGGGTGAAGGCGCCCAATTGGCTGGGCGCCATGCTCATCGGCCCGGTTTGCCTGAAGCCGTATTCCAGGGCGATCATGGCCTTGCCCCACAGCTTGCTGGCCATGGTGTTGAGCGTCTTGACGTGTTCAACTTTGAATACCGCGCGGATTTGCAAATGGTCAGACAAGTTTGCGCCCACACCCGGCGCGTCCACCGCCACGTCAATGCCGTGCTGCTTCAACAGAGCCGCCGGTCCAATGCCCGAGAGTTGCAGCAACTGAGGTGTCGCCACACTGCCCGCGCACAGCAAGACCTCGCGCGTAGCGCTGGCCGTGACCAGTTCGCCATTGCCCCAGACCTGCACGCCGGTGCAGGCCTGGCTGCCGTCGGCACGGTTTTCGATCACCAGGCGGGTGGCCTGGGCGGATGTCCACATCTCGAAATTGGGCCGCCCGTAACAGGTCGGCCGCAAAAATGCCTTGGCGGTGTTCCAGCGCCAGCCCTTTTTCTGGTTGACTTCGAAATAGCCCACGCCCTCGTTGTCGCCCCGGTTGAAATCGGCGCTGGCGGGGATGCCGGCCTGCTGCGCGGCTTGTGAGAAGGCGTCCAGGATATCCCAGCGCAAGCGCTGTTTTTCAACGCGCCATTCGCCGCCGGCATTGCGCCCGCGCAGCAGCTTCTGGTACGGCGTGTCCTTGCTGGCCATCAGCTCGGGCGCGGTGCCGCGCGCGCCGTGCAAGGGGTCAGCGCCTTTTTGGTAGTCCTCGTGCAACTTGAAGTAGGGCAGGGAATTGGCCCAGCTCCAGGCCTCGTCGCCGGTGGCCTGCGCCCAATGGTCGTAGTCGCGCGCCTGGCCGCGCATGTAGATCATGCCATTGATGCTGCTGGAGCCGCCCAGGCCCTTGCCGCGCGGGTAACGCAGCGTGCGGCCATTCAGGCCCGGCTCGGGCTCGGTGTTGAACAACCAGTCGGTGCGCGGGTTGCCGATGCAATACAGGTAACCCACCGGAATATGAATCCAGTGGTAATCGTCCTTGCGGCCGGCCTCAATCAGCAGGACGCGCTTGCTCGCGTCGGCGCTCAGGCGGTTGGCCAGCAGGCAGCCGGCGGTGCCGGCGCCGATGATGATGTAGTCGAATTGGAGATCGCTCATGCCAGGAGCCGCGCCCGGCCAGGATCGGCAAGACCGGGGTAGTCAGTGAGGCCGGGAGCGGCGACTTGGGGAGCGCCCAACGCGAAAATTGAGGGGAGGAGCGGGCCTGTCATGGGTGGATTGTGCATGAGGCGGCAAGCCGCGAGTCGAGCGCCCTTGCGCCACATCACGAGACAGTTTGGCTGCTGGCCCTTGTTTGTATATGCCGCGCGGCAGAGTCCATCTACTTGGCCTCCGCTTTGACAAGCACATAACTCTTTGGCGCCGATCTGGCAAGCACCGCTTCAAGCGCGGGGATCAGGGGCAGAAGAGACGGCAGTTCATTTGAAAGCCCATCCAGCACCAGCACTGCAATGGGCAAGTTTGCTGAGTTTTGCTGGTAGGGCAAATTTTTATCTACCGTGACAAACGCATCGAATGACGCAGCCGCGAGCGCGAGCAGCTGTCCATTCTTGACGCCCGACCAACCAGCTTGGGTGACCGTAGAAACAGAGTGTGATGGCAGCGCCTTGCGCAGGCGAACGGGAACGCACTCGTCAAGCAGCAGTCGCATCTGCCTCCAGAATTTCGTGGGCTGCTTCAAGCACGCCGACGGCGCGCTCGCGAGACACCGAAGGAAAATCTTCCAAAAACGCCTCAAGCGAGGAGGAACCTTCAAGGTAGTCAAACAGGTTTTTGACCGGAACGCGCGTGCCCGTGAAGCACAGCGCCCCACTCATGATGTCCGGGTCACGTTTTGCAAGGGAAGAGTTCATGATGGCCTCCAGTGCCCGCAGTTTAATCTGATCCACGATGGCGCTTGCTTTTTGTGGTCTGGTCTGGCCTCTTGAATCCCTACGCAACGAGCCGTTCGCGAATGGAAACCTGGCGCTGAATATCACCCATGGTTGGCAACGCCTTCAGGTCGTAGTTCGCCTGCATGACCAACCAGGACGCAGCATCGCCACCAAAGTGCCTGGCGAGCCGGGCAGCCGTATCGGCTGTGACCGCGCGGCGCTCCTTCACGATCTCGTGAATGCGAGTTGCAGGAACGCTCAACGCAAGGGAAAGGGCGTTCACGCTAAGACCGAGCGGCGCCAAGTAGTCTTCGCGCAAAACTTCACCCGGATGAACCGGACGCATACGGTTAACCAAACGTGCCATGTCAGCTCCTTCAGTGATAGTCCACTATTTCAACGTTAACAGGTCCGATGCCAGACCATCCGAAGCAAATGCGCCACTGGTCGTTGATGCGAATACTGTACTGCCCTTTTCGGTCACCCTTCAGGGACTCAAGGCGGTTGCCTGGAGGCACCTTCAGAAAGTCCAGAGTCTGGGCAGCCTCCAGTTGGGCAAGCTTGCGCTCTGCAACGCTCAAAAAGCTCTTGAACTTCCTTGGACTTTTTCCCTCGTACAGCGCCTGCGTGTCCTTGCATTTGAACGACTGGATCATGCTGCATTGTATTACGTGGCGCGTAATAGAGCAAGGAGGCACCAGGCTCAGGAAGCACCAGGCTCTTGCAACTACTCAGGTTGAACGGGGCCTGGCCCCAATAGGTTGAAAGGGTTGAAAGGGGCCTGGCCCCTTTAATTCTCTACTTGTTAAAGATCATTCAGCTCCCATTCTCAGCTTGTACTTTTCAAGCACTTCGGAGGCAGCATCGTTAGCGTTGGCAAGCCCCAGTACTCCTACTACAGAGAGGGCAACAATGATGTCTGCGAAACGCAGTGCTTCGCGGATTTCTTCTACGGAGTAATTTGGCTCGATGCCATTCGCTGTGACCCAGCGCTGAACATGCAGTCCTCCGACGTGCGTATACCCGCACATCGCCTTCCAAGTGCGCTTCTTGATCTGGGACAGGATCTGCTCTCGAAACGCAGGTTGTTTTTCCAGTTCTTCGAGCATCGCGTCCATTCGCGGCGGTTCTGCACCCTTAAGAAAGCGGCGTACCTGATTGCTCTTTGCGCATAGCGACAACCACTCCCCTCGAACGTAGGCGTCGAATGCGACCCGGACCAGCGCAAACGCACCAGCATATAACTGCGACTCCAAAAGTCTCACGATGGCATGGTGGATGTCTTGGGCGATCATTAAGCACCCACCGGCGGCGCGCACTCTCTCCGTGGCCGGGAGCTGACGGTCGTGAACGGCTACTCTTAGAGCTTCGCCATACGCGTTCGCCGCGTCGATCTCGGACTGGGACAGCATGATCTTTAACGTTGAAGGCCAGGCGCGACCTTAGGCCGACGCCTCTGGGCCGACGTGTTAAAGCTAATCACTTGTGCCTTTCGAGATAGACGGCAAGGACAAGCGCAGGCACCAGGAGAGCGTCATTGGCGTCATTGGGGCCTGGCCCCTTTAATCGATCAGTCCCCGCTCCGCGTCCGGAACGGCTTTGAGTTGGGGTACTGTGATGGTGAGCGGCTGAAGCTTCATTGCGCCGCCGAACGTTCGAACCAAGCGACTGACGATGGCAGGACATCAGCACCCGGACGGTGAAAACGTACCGCGTACCGCCAGACTGGGCCAGGTGGTGCCGTTGGCGTTTCGATTGAACAAAGGGCTGGGTCCCACTGTTCGATCCAGGCGAACTTCAGTTTTATTTGCATTCAAACGCAGAGAAATAGGCGAACATGGTCAGCTCAGTGGAACTCAGGTGCAGTTTCTCTGGCGTTGCGCGTAAGTACTTAAGGATGACTCGGATTGCCTGCGCATTATTCGGTCCACCCACAGGAAAACACGCACGAGCGGATGCCGGAACCGAGTCGCTGAATTCCCGCATAGTGTCGCGGACAGCTTCTGCGACTCCCATGCAGTAGCCTGCAGAAAATAAGCCAATGGATCGCTCGCCGTTAAGTTGTTGCTCTGCTTGTTGGCACGCAGTCAGCAACTGATTCCCGTCGGCCAACGCGGCGGCTGGAGCCAGCAAGACGAATATCCATACTGAAAGCAGCAATCGATAAACAAACATGGTATCTACAATGCTGAATGTGGGGCACTACGTAATGGGTCTTGCAAAACCTGCAATATACACTGGAAAAATTCCTAAAATCGCACTTGAAACCTTATTCGGCATACTCATACAGCTCCATTAAAAATAGCGCTAAACCCCGCAGAAAAAACGGCCCAACACCCCCTCACTTCGCCGTCGGCATTACAAACTCCGCCCCCTTGCCAATGCTCTCGGGCCAGCGCTGCATGATGGATTTCTGCTTGGTGTAGAACCGCACACCCTCTTCGCCGTAGGCGTGCATGTCGCCGAACAACGAGCGCTTCCAGCCGCCAAAACCGTGCCAGGCCATGGGCACGGGGATAGGCACGTTGACGCCGACCATGCCGATCTGCACGCGGCGGCTGAACTCGCGCGCCACATTGCCGTCGCGGGTGAAGAGGCTGCAGCCATTGCCGAATTCGTGGTCGTTCACCATCTTGAGCGCCTCAGCAAAATCCTTCGCCCGCACGCAGGTCAGCACCGGGCCGAAGATTTCTTCCTTGTAGATGCGCATGTCGGTGCTCACGTGGTCAAACAGCGTGCCGCCCATCCAGAAGCCGCCTTCGCAGCCCGGCCCGGCGTCGCTGGCCTTGAAACTGCGTCCGTCCACCAGCAGTTTCGCGCCCTCGCCCACGCCAATGTCGATGTAACCCGTGATGCGTTTGTGCGCGATGCCCGTGACGATGGGGCCCATTTCAGCGGCCAGGTTGTTGCCGTTCAGAATCTTGAGCTGCCTGGCGCGTTCAATCAGCAGCGGCACGATCTTGTCGGCCACGT
>JANMVT010000151.1:0-29302 GCA_031392945.1 Rhodoferax sp.
CCATTTTTACCAACAAACCCTCGGTCAAAGCCATCCTGACCCCTACCACCCGCCAAGACACCAACCCAGCGTGGTGATAGCGCAATGTGACCGGGCTTTGGTTCGCATAGCGTCGCGGTGGCCATCGTTCCGTCACCCCAAAAAAATGCAAACACCGTTTTGCGATTTTTTCGTTCCCGCGCGTGCATGCGAGCCAAAACCCGGTCACATTGCGCTGTCGCCGCGCGGACTCAAATCCGTCACCGCGTCAAAACAAGTACCGCCTCAGCGCTCCTTGGAATACGGCTTGCCCAATGCCTTGGGCGCCACTGCAGACCCAATGAACCCCGCCAGCAACACCACGGTCAGCACATAGGGCAGCGCCTGGATCGCCTGCACCGGCACTTCGACGCCACCCAGGTAGTCGGGCAGCTTGACCCCTTGCAGGCGGATGGCGGCGGCGTCCAGAAAGCCAAACAGCAGGCAGGCCCACAGGGCCGATACCGGGTGCCAGCGGCCAAAAATGAGTGCGGCCAGGGCCATGAAACCGCGCCCGGCCGTCATGTTGTGCGAGAAATTGGCGGCCTGGGCCAGCACCAGGTAACTGCCGGCCAGGCCGCACAACAGGCCATTGAGGGTGAGCGCGGTGTAGCGCAGGCGCGTAACGGACACACCCGCCGCATCGACCATCTGCGGGTTCTCGCCCACTGCGCGCAGGCGCAGGCCGAAGCGGGTTCTGAACAGCAGCCACCAGGTCGCGGGCACCAGGGCCAGGGCCAGGTAAACCAGAGCGTTGTGGCTGAGCAGGCCTTCACCCAGCACCGTGCCAACCCAGGGAATGGCTTTGACGCTCTGCGCGAACTCGGGGAACAAAGGCTGGATGCGCACCGCCGTGGACACCGGCGGCGTTTGCCCGCCCTGGGCGAACCAGGCGATGCCCAGCACCATGGTCATGCCGACCGCGATGATGTTGATGGCCACCCCGGAGACCACTTGGTCGCCCTTGTGGCTGACACAGGCCAGGCCATGCATCCAGGCCAGCGCCACCGCCATCAGCATGGCCAGCCCCACCGCCAGCAGGGTCGAGCCAAAGGCAGCGCCACTGGCCCCGGCGATAAAGGCGGCAAACAGCATCTTGCCTTCCAGGCCGATGTCCACCACGCCCGCGCGCTCGGACAGCAATCCGGCGAGCGCGCAGAAAATCAGTGGCGTGGAAACCCGCAAAGTGGAAGCCAGCATGGTGGCGATCAGGGCTTCATCCATTTTGCTTGCCCTGCTTTGCTGGGCTTGATACCAAAGCCCGCGCCCAACTCAATATCCACGCTATGGGCCGCGCAATCACATACGACATCGCACCCGAAAACAGCACGATAAACCCCTGCACCGCCACCACCATGTCCCGGCTGAAACCGCGAATCTCAAACGCGACTTCGGCGCCGCCCTGGTACAGCGCGCCAAACAACAGGCTGGCCACGATGATGCCGACCGGGTGGTTGCGCCCCATCAAGGCCACCGCAATGCCGGTGAACCCCGCGCCACTGACAAATTCAAGCAGCAGTTTGCCGCTAACCCCCGCGATCTCGTTCATGCCGACCATGCCCGCCAACGCGCCAGAAATCGCCATAGACACCATCACCTGGCGTTTGGAACGGATGCCCGCATACTCCGCCGCGCCGGGGCTGGAACCCACGGCCCGCAGGTGGTAACCCGCACGCGTGCGCCACAAAAACAGGTACACCCCCAGACAGGCCAGCAAAGCCAGAAAGATGCTGACGTTCAACGGCGAGCTTGGCCAATCAATGCCCAGCCAGGCCAGGGCCTGGTGCATGCCTGGCAGCCGGGCCGAATCGGCAAACGGCACACTTTCAACCGACATGGTGCCTTTGGGGCGCAGGTGGTTCACCAGCAAATACACCAACAGGGTGCTGGCGATGAAGTTGAACATGATGGTGGTGATGACCACGTGGCTGCCCCGGTAGGCCTGCAAATAGGCCGGCACGGCCGCCCAGGCCATGCCAAAAGCGGCGCTGAAAACCAGCATCAGGGGCAACATCAGCCAGGCCGGCAACAGGCTGGAGAGCCACAATGCGATCAGCCCGGCCCCCAGCCCGCCCATGATGGCCTGCCCTTCCCCGCCGATGTTGAACAGGCCGCCATGAAACGCCACCGCGACCGCCAGGCCGGTGAAGATGAAAGTGGTGGCGTAATAAAAGGTGTAGCTCAAGCCGCGCTGCGTGCCAAACGCGCCCTTCACCAGCACGGTGATGACTTCCAGCGGGTTTTGCCCAACCAGGGACACCACGCCGGCGGCAACAAGCAGGGCCACCACCAGGCACACCGCCGGCAACAACACCAGATCGGCCCAGCGCGGCAGGGGCGCGGGAGCGCTCATTCGTAACCTCCATGCTTCGCACTGCGGTGCGAGCTTGCTTGGGAGCGGCCCGGCGCTGCGCTCATGCCTGGCCTCCGGTCATCAGCAGGCCCAGACCGGCCTCGGTGCAATCGGCGATGGCCAGTTCGCCCGTGACGCGGCCCTGGTTCATCACCATCACCCGGTCCGACAGGGCCAGTATTTCGTCCAGTTCGCTCGACACCACCAGCACGGCGCAACCCGCGTCGCGCATGGCGCGCAACTGGGTGTAGATGAATTCAATCGCGCCAATGTCCACTCCGCGCGTGGGCTGGCCGACCAAAAGCACATGGGGCGCCTGGCCCAATTCCCGCGCCAGCACCAGTTTTTGCTGGTTGCCGCCAGAGAACTTGTTGCACAGCAGCTCCGCATTGCGCGGGCGCACGTCAAAACGTTCCATCATGACTGTGGTGCCGCTGCGCATGCGCTCGTGCGCCATCCAGCCGTGGCGGGCGTATTCGGGCAAACCGTCGTAGCCCAGCACAGCCGATTCCCAGGCCACAAACTGCATCACCAGGGCGCGGGCATGGCGGTCTTCGGGCACATGGGCCAGGCCAAGCTGGCGCGCGGTGGACGGGTTGATCCAATGGTCTTGGTCGAACTCTTCGCCGCCCAGGCGCAGTTGACCTTTGGCGGGCTTGAGCAAACCGGCCAGCACATCGAGCAATTCGCTCTGGCCGTTGCCCGAGACGCCGGCCACGCCGACGATCTCCCCCGCGCGCAGGCTTAAATTAACTTCAGACAGGCGCAACACGCCCAGGTTGTCGCGCACCGACACGCTGCTCAATTGCAGCAGCACCTCGCCCGCAGATCGCCCGTTTGCGTCCACCCGGCCGATATTGACCTTGCGCCCGACCATGGCCTCGGCCAGGCCTTCCATCGAGGCCTGGCCGATGGGCAACTCCTGCACCACCCGGCCCGCGCGCATCACCGTCACGTGGTCACACAGGCCCATGACTTCGCGCAGTTTGTGGGTGATCAGCAAGATCGTCGTGCCCTGCTGGCGCAGCAGGCGCAACACGTCAAACAGTTGATCCGTCTCCTGCGGGGTGAGCACGGCGGTGGGTTCGTCCAGAATCAGGATTTTTGCGCCCCGGTACAGGGCCTTGAGGATTTCCAGGCGCTGGCGGTCGCCCACCGACAGGTCAGCCACCAGATCGTCCAGATTCACTTTGAGGCCGGTGGACTTCATCAGCGCCACCAGCTTGCTGCGCACCTGGGTGTTGGCGCGCAGCAGCAGCCAGTGCGGCTCGGCGCCGAGCATCACATTTTCGAGCGCGGTGAGGGTGTCCACCAGCATGAAGTGCTGGTGCACCATGCCGATGCCGCAGGCGATGGCGTCGTCGGCGTTGCGGATGTCGGCCGGCTGGCCGAAGATGTTGATCGAGCCGCTGTCGGCACTGTAAAAACCGTAGAGCACCGACATCAAAGTGCTTTTGCCGGCGCCGTTTTCACCGACGATGCCGTGCACCGTGCCGGCCTTGACCGTCAAATCCACATCGGCATTCGCCGCGACCGCGCCAAAGCGCTTGTTGATGCCGACCATCCGCACGGCAATGGCGGCACCTTTACCTTTGGACGTGTCGGCGGACGTCTCGGCGGCGCTCAACTGGTCAATGCGGCGGGTCAATGCAGCAGGTCAACGCAGCAGGTCAATACTTGCAGGCGTTGTCGGCCATGTAATCGGCCACCTTGATCTTGCCGCTGATGATGTCGGCCTTCGTCGCGTCAACCTTTTTGCGCATGTCGGCCGAGACGAGTTTGTCGTTGTTGGCGTCCATCGCGTAGTCGATTCCGCCTTCTTTCAGGCCCAGCACGGTGACGCCGGGCTTGTGCGCCTTGGAAACATTGAGCACGGCCACATCCACGCGTTTGAGCATGGATGTCAGCATGGTGCCGGGCTGCAGGTGGTTCTGGTTGCTGTCCACACCGATGGCCAGTTTGCCGCTGTCCTTGGCGGCCTGGTACACGCCGGTGCCGGTGCCGCCGGCGGCCGCGAACACCACGTCAGCGCCTTTGGCAAACTGCGCCTTGGCCAACTCGCCGCCGCGCGCCGGGTCGTTCCAGGCCGCGCCCGTGGTGCCGGTCATGTTGCCAAACACCTCGGCCTTGGGGTTGGCGTATTTCACGCCTTGCTCGTAGCCGCATTGGAATTTGCGGATCAGCGGGATGTCCATGCCGCCGACAAAACCCACCTTGCCGGTCTTGCTGGCCATGGCCGCCATGGTGCCCACCAGGAAGCTGCCCTCTTGCTCCTTGAACACCACCGACTGCACATTGGGCAGGTTCACCACCATGTCGATGATGGCAAATTGCAGCTTGGGGAACTCTTTGGCGACTTTTTCGATGCTTGATGCCTGGCCAAAACCGATGCCGATGATGGGGCTGGCGCCCTTTTCAGCCATGCGGCGGATCGCCTGTTCGCGCTGGGATTCATTGGAGATTTCAAAATCCAGGTACTGCTTGCCAGTCTCTTTTTTCCACTGCTCCATGCCCCGGTAAGCGGCCTCGTTGAAGGATTTGTCGAACTTGCCGCCCATGTCGAAGACAACCGCCGGCTCAGCCGCCGCCGAAAAGCTGGCGGCGACGGCCGCAGTCAACAGGCCCACGCGTGCAAATTTGGAAAATTTCATGGTGATTCTCAATTCTTCAGGAGTTGATAAAAAGGTGTGAAGGGGTGCAGGAACAACGTCAGATTAACGGCACGCCAGCATACCTACAATCCGGAGGTTCCCTAGGGCCGTTCCCGAAAACCTGTTGGCATCGGTAAAATGCCAAGTTCTGCCCACCCCCACCCGTCACAGGATTTTCAATGTCTTTTTTCTCCGCCGTCGAAATGGCCCCGCGCGACCCGATTTTTGGCCTCTCCGAGCAATTCGCCGCCGACACCAATGCCAACAAAGCCAACCTGTGTGTGGGCGTGTATTTCGACGACAACGGCAAACTTCCCCTGCTCAAATGCGTCCAGGCGGCCGAACAGGCCATGGTGGAGGCGCCCAAAGCACGCAATTACCTGCCGATGGACGGCATCGCCGCCTATGACAGCGCCGTCAAGGCCCTGGTGTTTGGCACGGGCTCCGAGCCGGTCACGTCCGGCCGGGTGGCCACGGTGCAGGCCATTGGCGGCACTGGCGGCCTCAAGATCGGCGCTGACTTTTTGCGCCGGCTGAACCCGTCCGCCAAACTGCTGATCTCCGACCCAAGCTGGGAAAACCACCGTGCCTTGTTCGCGGCGGCCGGTTTTGAGGTGGGAACTTACCCGTACTTCGATGCCTCGGCCAACGGCGGCTTGGGCGGCGTGAATTTTGAGGCCATGCTGGCCGGGCTGAACGCCGCCGCCGCAGGCACCGTGGTCGTGCTGCACGCCTGCTGCCACAACCCGACCGGGTATGACCTGGAGGCCGCCCAGTGGGACCGCGTGGTCGCGGCGGTCAAGGCCAGGAATCTGGTGGCTTTTCTGGACATGGCTTACCAGGGATTTGCCAATGGCCTGAAAGAAGACGGCGCGGCAGTGCAGAAGTTTGTCGATGCCGGTCTCACGTTTTTTGTCTCGACCAGCTTCAGCAAGAGCTTTAGCCTGTACGGCGAGCGCGTCGGCGCGTTGAGCGTCTTGTGCGAGAACAAGGCCGAAGCCGAACGCGTCCTGAGCCAGCTCAAAATCGTCATCCGCACCAACTACAGCAACCCGCCCACGCATGGCGGCGCGGTGGTGGCCGCCGTGCTGGGCGACCCGGTCCTGCGCGCCCAGTGGGAGCAGGAACTGGCTGAAATGCGCGTTCGCATCAAGTCCATGCGACAGAAGCTGGTGGAAGGCCTCAAAGCCGCTGGCGTCAAGCAGGACATGAGCTTCATCACCACGCAGATCGGCATGTTCAGTTATTCGGGCTTGACCAAGGACCAGATGACGCGCCTGCGCAATGAGTTTGGCGTCTACGGCACCGACGCCGGGCGCATGTGTGTGGCGGCCCTGAACAGCAAGAACATCGACCACGTCTGCAAGTCGATCGCGGCCGTGGTCTGAGCCCCAGCTTGGCCTTGGTCACGCTCCGTGCGGATGATGGGTTGCTATATTATTAATACCAAACTATCTATATTCCACGAGGTAAAAGTGCCATTTTAACCAATACAAATCGGAAACTTGACGCCCACACCACGGCGCTGCAGGCCGTTGAAGGCATCTCGCTCCATGGCCGCAACGCCATCGTCACCGGGGGCGCGTCGGGGCTGGGGCTGGAGACCTCGCGGGCCTTGGTGTCGGCTGGCGCCCATGTCACCTTGGCCGTGCGCAACGTGGCGCAGGGCGAGGCGGCGGCGCAGGCTTTTCGCGGCGAATTCCCCCATGCCCGCGTCAGCGTCGGCGCGCTGGACTTGGGCGATTTGGCCTCGGTGCGCCAATTCGCCGCCGGTTGGCTGGCAAACGCTGGCGACACAATGGACGGGGCGCGCGCGCCAGGCGCGCGGGGCCTGGACATCCTGATCAACAACGCGGCCATCATGGCCTGCCCCTTGACACGCACGGCCGAGGGCTGGGAAGCGCAATTCGCCACCAACCATCTGGGCCACTTCGCGCTGGCGCAGGGGTTGCTGCCTGCTCTTAAGGCAGCAGCAGATTCCCGAGGCGAGGCGCGGGTTGTGGCCTTGAGCTCCACAGGCCACAAGATCGCGGGGGTGGATTTCGGGGACATCCATTTCGAGCGCCGCGAGTACAACAAATGGAAAGCCTACGGCCAGGCCAAAAGCGCCAACGCCCTGTTCGCTCTGGGCCTGCATTTGAAATATGGCGCTGCAAAGGGTGGTGTTGGCATCAGCGCCAACGCGGTCCACCCCGGCGGCATCATGACCGGATTGCAAAAGTTTTTGCCGCTGGAAGAGATGCGCGCCCTGGGCTGGCTTAAAGCCGACGACACGCCGCTGGACATCTTCAAGTCACCCGCACAAGGCGCTGCCACCAGCGTCTGGGCTGCAACTGCGCCCGAACTCAAGGGCCAGGGCGGCATGTACCTGGAAGACTGCCGCCAGGGCCTTCCCGCCGAGCCCAGCAACCGCGTTTCAGGCTATTCGCCGCACATCAT
Source organism: Rhodoferax sp. (assembly GCA_031392945.1). Classification (GTDB taxonomy): domain Bacteria; phylum Pseudomonadota; class Gammaproteobacteria; order Burkholderiales; family Burkholderiaceae_C; genus JANYCG01. The sequence goes on from JANMVT010000151.1 coordinate 7,462, forward strand.
GGACGCAGAGGCCGCGCTTCGCCTGTGGCAAGTCTCCGAATCGCTCCTGGCGTCAGTGTAATTGGAATTTACGGCCCTAAGCCCTCGCTGAATATGAATAGTTAACTATATTATTGGTAGCAATATTAGTGAAATATTTTCCTTTGACCCTGGCCGTGCTGCTGGGCCTCTTCAGCGCGCAGGCGCAGGCCTGGGGCAGCCACACCCTGGCGGCCTACCGCACGTTTGAGGCCATGCCCGAGGTGGCCGCAGCGCCTGCCGTCACAGCAGAGCCTCTGGAAGCCTTTTTGAAAGGTCAGGAAAAAGCCATCGAGGCGTTGCTGGCCACTCAAGAGGCCTGGGCCGGCGCCAACGTCATGGCCTACCCGAGCCGCCCCGCCGCCCTGGCTTTCAAGGCCGACGCCAGCCGCACGGACGACGAACGCCGGCGCGCCTTTGCGGCGGCCTTGCGCATCGCGCCGGACAGCCGATTCGCCCTGTACTACGAGCTGGACGCCGTCGCGTCAGCCGACGGTTTGCCGCTGCTGCGCCATGTGGACGTGAGCACCCTGCCCGGCCTGCCCAATGCGCCAAGCCGTTTTGTGGCCCTGAAGGCGGGCGAGGCCGTGGCGCCGCTCAAGGTGCTGGCCAGCGCCTCGTTTGAGCCGGATTTCGGCCTGGACATCAACCTGATGGGCGACAGCCCGTCCGACTGGGGCCGCATCTACGGCTTTGGCAATTTGCCTTTTGGCAACCCGGCACTTATTTTTTCGACTCAGGCGCCGTTTCACATGGGGTTTTTCCATGAGGACAAGATTTTGTACTTGGCCGCGCCCTTTCTCAAACGCACTTTCCCCCTGATGCGGGTGAACCAGTACGCGGGCCTGGCGGCGCTGGCCCATCGCACCGGGCATGCGTATTGGGGCTGGCGCTTCACCGGCCTGGCCCTGCATTACGTGCAGGATTTGACCCAGCCCTACCACGCCAGCGTATCGCCGGGCTCCAGCACGGCGGGCCTGTTATGGACCAATGCCCTGGCGATGGCCGGGTTTCCCAAACGCAAAAACGAGACCATCGTGCTGCTGTCCAACGGCCACCTGGCGCTGGAGCGTTACCAGTCGCAAATTTTGCAGGCTGCCAGCAAGGCGCAGACCAACCCGGCCTTGATCGCGGCGCTGGCCGACGCCCGCGCCGACGCGCGTTATCCCGTGTGGTCAGACCTGTACGTGCGCGACGTGGTGGCGCTGGAGTCCTACCAATACGGCGCCAAACTCGCCAAGACCATCGTGGCCACCATGCCGGCTGGTTTTGTCGCCGACCCGGCTTTTGATTTTGGCGCCAGCAAAACGCCTATCGACGTGGCGGCTGAAATCGCCAGGCAAGAGGCCGCCAAAAAAACCCAGCTTGACGCCACGGTGACCGAGCTGCTCAGCCATTTTGGCGCGCACAGCCGCAATGCGGTGCGCGGGATTTTGAAGGCGGCCAAGTGACCGGCTGGTTAAGAGAAAAAATCTCCATCAACCCCATACCACCGACCGCATCGAAATCGACGCCGCCTGGTAGCTGGCGTTGAAACTGCGCGGCGCTTCACCGGCGTGCACGGCGCCGGCCGCGTAGAGCAGGGGCAGGTAATGCTCGTAACTGGGATGGGCCTGCTGCGCCACTGCGCCGAGCTTCTGGAAGTCCTGCAGCGCGGCCAGATTGCCGCTCTCAATTTGGCCGGCCACGGCCTTGTCGAACTCAATCGCCCAGTCGTAGGCCTGGTTCGGCCCCACGCCGAAGCGTGCAGCGCGCAGGTTGTGCACGATGTTGCCGCTGCCGACAATCAACACGCCATGGTCGCGCAGGGCCTTGAGCTGCTGGCCCAGGGCGAAATGCTCCGCAGCCGGACGGCCGTAGTCCATGCTGAGCTGCACCACGGGAATGTCCGCCAGCGGGAACATGGGTTTGAGCACGGACCAGGTGCCGTGGTCAAGGCCCCAATCGACCTTGTCCTGGCCGATGGGTTTGACCGTGCCCGGCTGCATCAGGCTCTGGCTGATTTCCTGCACGGCGGCGGGCGCGCCAGGCGCTGGGTACTGCTGGGCGAACAACTCCTGGGGGAAACCGCCGAAATCATGGATGGTTTTGGGTTTGGCCTGGGCGGTGAACCACCAGCCTTGGGTCAGCCAATGGGCAGAAATGCACAAGATCATCTGGGGTTTCGGGTAGGTGGCCCCCGGCCCGGCGCCAAATTCCAGGCCCAGCGCTTGCCAGCTGCGGTGGTATTCGTTGTCCTCAATCGCATTCATGGGGCTGCCGTGGCCCAAAAACATCACCGGCATGCGCCTGGTTTTTGGCAGGGATTTGAGAGCGTCGAGGCTGGCGGCGCTGGCGGAGTCATTCATAATCATTCCTGTCGATGCCCATAGAGAGCTGATGCGCACGCTGGCTGACGCGCTGGTCCGGATTAAAAATTCTCGGCGCTGCATGACAGCCTGGATTGGGCAATTGATTGGATACTTTTGCACGGAAATTGCAAGTAGACCACGCTCAAATCAATTTTGGAGCCGACACTCCACCCAATTGACGCCACAAATGTTATATTGCACTGCAACATTTTAACAAGGCCAATCGCGATGCTCTACCAACTCTACGAAACCCAGCGCTCCTTGATGGAGCCATTTTCCGACATGGCGCAAACCGCCGCCAAGGTCTATGGCAACCCCTTGTCCGTGTTGGGGCAGAACCCGTTCGCACAGCGGATTTCTGCCAGTTACGCCCTTATGCACCGCCTGGGCAAGGATTACGAGAAGCCCGAGTTCGGCATCCGCACCGTCAATGTCGATGGCATAGACGTTGCAATCCACGAGCGCATCGAGATCGACAAGCCGTTTTGCGAGCTGCGCCGCTTCAAGCGTTTCACTGACGACGTAGGCACCCTGGGCAAACTCAAGGGCCAACCCGCCGTGCTGGTCGTGGCGCCCCTGTCGGGCCACTACGCCACCCTGCTGCGCGACACTGTCAAGACCATGCTGAAAGACCACAAGGTCTACATCACCGACTGGAAAAACGCCCGCCTGATCCCCTTGAAAGACGGCGAATTCCACCTGGACGATTACGTCAACTACGTGCAGGAATTCATTCGCCATGTGCAGGGCATTTATGGCAACTGCCACGTCGTCAGCGTCTGCCAGCCGACCGTGCCGGTGCTGGCTGCCGTGTCCCTGATGGCCTCGCGCGGCGAGACCACGCCTTTGAGCATGACCATGATGGGCGGCCCCATCGACGCGCGCAAGTCGCCCACGGCCGTCAACAACCTGGCCATGAACAAGAGTTACAGCTGGTTTGAAAACAACGTGATCTACCGCGTGCCCACCAGCTTCGCGGGCGCGGGGCGACGCGTCTACCCCGGCTTTTTGCAGCATTCGGGCTTTGTGGCCATGAACCCGAGCAACCACGCCAACAGCCATTACGACTACTTCAAGGACCTTATCAAGGGCGACGACGCCAGCACCGAGGCGCACCGCAAGTTCTTTGACGAGTACAACGCCGTGCTGGACATGGACGCCGACTACTACCTCGACACCATCCGGGTTGTGTTCCAGGACTTCTGCCTGGTCAATGGCACCTGGGACGTGAGAGGTGTGGACGGCAAGATCGAACGCGTGCACCCCGAAGACATCAAGACCACGGCGCTGTTCTCGGTCGAAGGCGAGCTGGACGACATCTCCGGCTCGGGCCAGACCGAGGCCGTGCACCTGATCTGCAGCGGCGTGCCCAAAACCCAGCAAAGACACCTGGAAGCCAAGGGCGCCGGGCATTACGGCATCTTCTCGGGCCGGCGCTGGCGCGACATTGTTTACCCCGAGGTGAAATCCTTCATCCTAGCGCACCAGCCCAAGCCTGTGGCGGCCCGCGCACCAACTGCGTCAGTTGCAGCCGCGTCAGTCCCAGCCGCGCCCGCACCCGCAAAACCTGCTGCGGTCGCTGCGGCTCCCAAAAAACTTATAAAACAGGCTGTAGCCCTCGTCAAAAAAGAAAAGTCAGCTACTAAAACAGTAGCATCTAAAACGGGCAAGGCGCCAGCACGGAAGAAGTGACCGCCCGTGACGCAGGCCCTGGCCGAGCGGATTCTTGCGGTTCTGCCGCAAACCCAGTGCACGCGTTGCGGCTACCCGGACTGCGCGGCCTACGCCCAGGCCATCGCGGCTGACGGGGCCGCGATTAACCAATGCCCGCCGGGGGGGCTGGAAGGCGTCCAGCGGCTGTCTGCGGTCACCGGGCGTCCTGCCACAGCGCTGAACCCCGAAAACGGCGTGGAAGGCCCCCGAAGCATCGCCGTCATCGACGAAAACTGGTGCATCGGCTGCACCCTGTGCCTGCCCGCCTGTCCGACCGACGCCATCCTGGGCAGCCACAAACTCATGCACACCGTGCTCGAAGCCGACTGCACTGGCTGCGAGTTGTGCATCCCCGTCTGTCCGGTCGATTGCATCTCCATGGAAAACGTCTCCGATGCCGCCACCGGCTGGGTCGCCTGGTCGCAGCCCCAAGCCGACCGGGCCCGCGACCGCTATGCATTCAAGAGCGAAAGAATCAATGCCGGCGAGGGAAAACGCCTTGCAAAGCAGGTAGACACGCTGGCAGACAAGCTCAAAGACCTGCCTGCGCATTCGCGCATCACCGATCCGGTTGAATTGGAGAAGAAGCGCTCGGTGGTGGAGGCGGCGCTGGCACGGGCGCGAGCACAGGCGGGCAAGCTTAGGTCATGACGCCGCACTAATGCCGCAGAACTCAGCGCAACCTATCTCTGGCGCTAAATCCTTTTCTAATCCACCCGACAGCCCACCCCAACAGGTAGAGCGCAACTACGGGCAAAAACCAAACTAACGCACCCAAACCTAAATACTTAAATTGCTCATTACCCAACGATTCTTCGATCCGAACGCGCTGTTCGGTGTAGGCCAACGTCTGGTCTTCCTGCTCTCTTCTTTTCAAATTCTGGAAGTCATAACTATGTGCCGTCATACAGCGGCCAAAGTCGGCTGGAACACCAAACTCCTTGGCTCTATCTTGGCAACCAGAATCGATCACTACCCGTTTCCGTTCAAAGGCCTCCTTAATTTCCATCTATTTCAAGCGAGCTTCTACATTCCACTTTTCCTCAATTGGAAATCCCGTCATCAGAAGAAAAGGCACCGTGAACAGCCACAAAATTGCCAAGACTAACCAAAGTCGTTGCCATCCATTCAGATTGCGAATTTCATTTAGGCGATCCATGGTCAGAAATGTTGATTGATCATAATCAAAAATTGACATTCTTTCATGAATATGTTCATTGCTCCGTCACCATGGGCAACGCAGACCATACACGGCAATACTTCAACGCATGAGCACGTTCAGCTTGGCCAATGCCCCAGAACTGGGGCACAGCTTTTCGTGTCTCAGCGAATTCAGGGGCGCTGCAATTAAGGGACCAAGCCCCTTTGATCCTTGATCTCATCCACCTTTGATCCAACGACGCCGCTTGCATCAAGCCGTGGCGCCACCATCAATCGGATAGATGCCACCCGTGATAAACGACGCCTCCGAAGAACACAGGAAGGTCGCCAAAGCGGCCACGTCTTGCGCCGGGGTCGGCATGGGGTCAAGTCTCCGCGTCATGGGGGTCAAATCTCCCATTTCCCATAGCGGTATCAAAAAACTTTGGGTTAGGGTTTACATTGCAAAATGGTGAGCTTCCCCAGCCCACCCTTCACCCTGCCATATTTCGCTCGCAGCCCAGCGTTGATTCAGTCGTCATAATGTCCCCGGCAGGCGATCACGTCAAAGTCTGCATCGTCTGCCGCATACACCAGCCTGTGGGTGTCATCAATACGCCCTGACCAATAACCCGCCAGGTTGCCCAGCAGTGGTTCGGGTTTGCCGATGCCTGCGAAGGGGTCGCGCCGGGCGGCTTCGATCAGCAGGTTGATCCGCTTCAAGGTCTTTTTGTCTTGCCACTGCCAGTACAGGTAGTCAGCCCAAGCCGCCGGGGTGAAGCGGATCGAACGCGTCATTTCACGCGCCGCGTCAGGCTTTGGCCAGCTCGCGCCGTGTGGCTTTGCCTGCCTTATGCTGCGCGATGGATTTGGCCAAATGCGCGGCATTGGCAGGGGTTGAAAGCAAGTGCATGGTTTCCATGATGCTTTGGTAATGGTCGAATGACATCACCACCGCGTCGGCTCCGTCGCGCCTGCTGATCACATTCACGTCGGCGTCGTCGTGAACCGCATCCAGCACGGACTTCAAGGAACTGCGCGCTTCGGAATAAGTGACGATTTTCATGGATGCCGTTGAATTGGATTTGTTACTTGTACTTAAAGTGGTTCAAGTATAAGGCCAGCGGCACCTCGGCGGAGGGATCAGGCCGACGCACCAAGCAATTGCCCCCGCCAATGGCTCAGTTCCTCGCCGCGTGACTGGGCATAGGCTTTGAGCTTCATGCCGCTGGCGCGCCAGGTGTCAATCTCTTGGAGGCAGCGCTCGATGCGCGTGCGGTCTGCTTCTTTCATGATCTTCCTCGTCGTTGAAATCAACGAGAGTGGCAAAGCCGGGGCTACTGCGCAAGGGTGGTCGGCACCGGACGTTTACAACCCATTGACGGGATCGTTGACAATGAATTCATGAACCCAGCCCAGCAACGCGCATCACCCTCGGCCTCACGCCCCGGAAAAAACATGCGCCAACTCGCCCTGGTAGCGATGTGCGAGCCAGATCCAGAGAAAAAAGTGGCTCTAGCCGACGTTCTGCATCAACAGTTAGCTATAATTACGATAGCATATGTGGTTTCGACGCAGATCAACCTGGCGTTGCCTGGCCGCCGCGCCCGCCCCACCCTCACGCACCCCGCCAAGGTGCCGCGCCGCTCGCCGCTGACGCTGAACGGCTGCGCCGCCATCTTGCACGCCATTTGCCACATGGAGCGCCATCAAACTAGCGCTTGACGCGATGTGGCGTTTTGACGGCATGCCCGACGCCTACTACCGGGACTGGGCGCAGGTGGCCAAAGAGGAGGCGCATCATTTCACGCTGCTGCACGCGCATCTGCAGGGTATGGCGTCCAACCCAGACGGCACGCCGCGCTGGGACTACGGTGATTTCGCCGCCCACGACAACCTGTGGGCCATGTGCGCCCAGACCAGCGACGACGTCGTGGCCCGCATGGCGCTGGTGCCGCGCACACTGGAGGCGCGCGGGCTTGACGTCACGCCGCAAATCCAGGCCAAGCTGCGCCAGATCGCAACACCCGATGCCCTGCGCGCGGCGGACATTCTGGACATCATCCTGCGCGACGAGTCGGCCACGTGGCCATTGGCAACCACTGGCACCGCTCGCTGTGCGCGCGCGACGGGCCTGACCCTGTCGCGTATTATGCGGTCCTGACCGAGCGTTACAAGGCCCCCAAACTCAAACCGCCGTTCAACGAAGAAGCCCGCCTTCGTGCGGGATTCTCGCCTGAAGAAATGCAACAGCTGAGGGGATGACCCGGCCTCAGGCCACAACGCGCTTGAGCGCCGCCAGCACCTGAAGTGGCGTGAAGGGCACCGCACGCACGCGGGCGCCAGTTGCATCGAACACCGCGTTGCCAATCGCTGCGGGGATGGCGCACGCCGTCGGTTCGCCGGCGCCCCAGCTCGGCTGCCCGGGCTGGTCGATCAGGTCCACCAGCACCTTGGGTACCTGGTCGTGGCGCAGGATGGGGTAGCTCACCCAGTCGCGCGACAGCACCTTGGTGCGGTCCCACGTGACCTGTTCCATGAGCGTGCGGCTCACCGTCTGTATCACGCCGCCCTCCACCTGGTTCACCGTTCCGTCCGGGTTGATCAACTGGCCGCAGTCGTGCGCGACACATACGCGTTCGACGCGGATCTCGCCAGTGCGGCGATTCACCGCCACCTCTGCGACCGCCGCGACGTAGGTCGCCGCGTTGTTGTATCTCAGGTACGCCACGCCGCGGCCACGCGCGATGTCGCCTTGCACAGCCACCGGATTGAGACCCACGCGGTTCGTCCAGCCGCTACGCTCCATGGCCTTCTTCAGCACGGCGATGGCCCTCGGGTCCTTCAGGTGGTGCAAGCGGAATTCCGCCGGGTCGGCCTTCGCCGCGAACGCGAGTTCGTCCATGAACGATTCGTTCGCAAACGAGTTTTCGATGCGGCCGGGACTACGCAGGTGCGCGCTGCGGAAGAACGCCTGCTCCACGTGCCGCGTGTTCACCTTCACGTTGGGCATCTGATAGCCGATGCCTGAGTTCTGGAACAGGAATCCGACCCAGTTGCCCGGCTTCGGCAAGCCGGTCTCGCTGGCAGCCAGCAGCGGAAAGTCAAGCGGTTTGAAGGCCACGATGTGGTTCAGCGCGATATAGAAGTCGCCCGACCAGGCCGCGACATTGCCCTGCTCGTCCAGCGCGCCCTCGAAATCCATCGACCGCGGCGGGCTCTTGGGCGCGCGCGCGGTCTCGTCGTCGCGCATCCACTGCACGCGGATCGGAGCCCCCACCTGCGTCGCGATCAGCGCGGCATCGGCAGCCGCGTCTTCGTGACCATTGCGGCCATAGCAACCGGAGCCTTCGAGATAGACACATCTGACCTTGTCCCTTGGCAGCCCGACGATCGGCGCAATTTCGTCGACCAGGGAGTGCGTGGCCTGCGACGCGGTCCATACCGTCAACTCGCCGTTCTCGACGCGCGCGACGGCGCACGAAGGCCCCGAGGAGGCGTGCGTTTGCACGGCGAAGTCATAGCGCGCCTTCAGCTTGCGCGGCGCGGCGGCAAGCGCCGCTTCAGCATCCCCGACCTTTTGCGTCACGTCCTGCTTGGCCAGCTTCTGGCTGCGCCAGTGGTCGAACACGGTCGCCTGGTCGGGCAGCCCGGTGCCCGCGCCCCACTGGACCTTCATCGCGCGCATGGCCTTGACAGCGCCCCACTCGGTCTTAGCCACCACCGCCAGGAAGTCTCCCTTGCGCACGGTGCGCATGAAGCCGTCGACCATGCGCGCCTCGCGGTCGTCGAACGACACGAGTGGCGCGCCCAGGTCATCGGGGCGGATGACGCGGGCGTGCAGCATGCCCGGCAGACGGAAGTCGTGCACGTACGGGAATTCGCCAGTCACTTTGGCGGGAATGTCCACGCGCGGGATCGACTTGCCCACCACCTTGTACTCGCTCGCCTTCTTCGGGACGGCTTTCTCGTCCACCTTCAGGGCGAGCGGCTGCCCGGCGACAAGCTCGGCATAGGTCAGCTTCTTCGCCGGGTCGGCGCGCAGCGCGACCACGCCATCCAGGGTGACAAGGTCGGCTGCGGGCGCGCCGAGCTTGGACGCGGCGCGCTCGACAAGGGCAGCGCGCGCGGTTGCACAGGCACGGCGCAGCTCGGTGCCGCCCTGGGCGATGGTCAGATTGGCCCCCGTAATCCACTGATCCGGCGTGGTGCCGGTGTCGCCCATCACGAGCAGGATGCGCTCGAACGGGACATCGAGCTCCTCCGCCGCGATTTGTGCGAGTGCAGTGCGCGTGCCGGTGCCGAGGTCGACCTTGCCGACGTGGACGGTGATGCCGCCGTCCGGACGGATGGCAACGAAGCTCTCGACGAGGTCCTTGGCAACGGCCTTCCTCGGGTCGAGCGCACCGGTTGCGGCCTGCGCGGGAGCGAGCCGGAAGCCGACGACGAGCGCGCCAGTGGCGAGCGCAGTGCGGGTGAGGAAGTCGCGGCGGCTGGCACCGGAGCGGGGGGCGGCATGGGGGGTGGTGATGTCGTGCATGGCTTCTTCTCCTTCAGGCGGTGACAGGCTGGCCGGAGGCGCGCTGCACCGCGCGCACGATGCGCTGGTGCGTGCCGCAGCGGCACAGGTTCATGGCCAGACCCTCGCGGATCTGCTGCTCCGTCGGTTTGGGCGTCTTCTTCAGCAGGTCGGCCGCCTGCATGATCATCCCGTTGATGCAGTAGCCGCACTGCACGGCCTGCTCGTCGATGAACGCCTGCTGCAGCGGCGAGGGCTTAGCGCTGCTGCCCATGCCCTCGAGCGTCGTGACCTTCTTCGTGCCGACAGCGGACACTGGCAAGACGCATGAGCGCACCGCCTGCCCGTCCAGGTGCACGGTGCAGGTGCCGCACTGCGCCATGCCGCAGCCAAACTTGGGGCCCTGCAGCGCGAGCTGGTCGCGCAGCACATAGAGCAGCGGTGAATCGGCTTCAGCCTCGACCCTGTGCGGGCGGCCGTTGACATGAAGTTGGTAGCGGGTCATGAGTTTGTCTCCTTGGGTTGTCTATCGGTGCTGTCAGGCTTCGGTGCGGCCGTGTGCGCGGGCTTCGATCTCCGCGAAGTCGGCCGGCCGCGGGTGCAGGTCGAGGCGGCGACCGGCCTTGACGATCTGGCTGGGGATGTCGTGGCCGATCAGGGCAGGCAGGCGCGTAGCTGCGGCTATCAGCTTCGCCAGGTCGATGCCGGTGTCGTAGCCCATAAGGGCGAGCGCATGCGCAATCTCTTCGGTGCAGACGTTGCCCGACGCGCCTGGCGCGTAGGGGCAGCCGCCGATGCCGCCGAAGCTCGCATCGAAGCGGTCGGCGCCGGCGTCGAGCCCCGCCAGCACGTTGGCCAGGCCCATGCCGCGGGTGTTGTGGAAGTGCAGCGTCAGCTCGCTGGCCGGCCAGCGCTCGCGGAACGCGCGTGTCAGTCCGGCAACCTGCGTTGGGAACGCCATGCCTGTGGTGTCGCACAGCGTCACGCCATGCGCGCCAAGCGTCTCCACGTAGCGCCCACACCAGCCGAGCACGGTGTCCACTGGCACGTCGCCCTCCATTGGACAGCCAAACGCGCACGACAGCGACACGTTCACAGCAACGCCAGACGAGCGCGCGATAGAAGCCACTTCCAAGAGCGACCGGAATGACTGCTCACGCGTCATGCGCAGGTTCGACAGGTTGTGGCTCTCGGTGGCCGACATCACCAGGTTGAGCTCGTCGGCACGCGACTCGATGGCGCGCTGTGCACCACGCACATTCGGCACCAGCGCGCTGTACACCACACCGGGCAAGCGCCGGATCCCGCGCAGCACCTGCTCGGCGTCGCGCAGCGCCGGGATCGCTTGGGGCGATACGAACGCCGTGACCTCAATCTTCGCAAGGCCAGCGTCCGACAGGGCGTCGACCAGCGCGATCTTCTCACCCGTCGGCACGAAGGCCGACTCCGCCTGCAGGCCGTCGCGTGTCCCGACTTCCTGCAGGTACACCCGCCGGCCGGCGCCGCTCCAGACCTTGCCATTCATGCGACCACCTTTCTTTCGCGCAGGGCCGCGATGTCCTGTGGCGAGTAGCGCAGTTCGGCCAGCACCTCGTCGGTGTCGTCGCCCACCTTGGGCGCGGAGCGTCGGACGGTACCGGGCGTGCCCAGCAGCTTGGGCACGATGCCCGGCACCTCCACCACGTTGCCGTCGCGCGTTTCTTGTTGCAGGATCATGTTGCGGGCCCGGAAATGCGGATCCTCCGAAATGTCCCGGGCGGTGTAGACGCGGCCCACCGGAACCTTTGCTTCGCCCAGTACAACGAGCACCTCTGCCACAGTGCGCGTGTGCGTCCAGGCCTCGATCGCGCGGTCCAGTTCCTCCACGCGCCGCACGCGTCCGGCGTTGTCCGAAAGCGCGGAGTCGTTAGCAAGATCCGCGCGTTCAATTGCCAGCATCAGGCGCTTGAAGATGCTGTCGCCGTTGCCCGCGACCAGCACCACGCCGTTGGCGCAGCGGTAGGCGTTGGAAGGCGCAATCCCCGGAAGGGCCGAACCCGCCGGTTCACGCACCACGCCAAAGGCGCTGTACTCGGGAATCAGGCTTTCCATCACGTTGAACACCGCCTCGTGCAGGGCTACGTCGATCACCTGGCCTTTCCCGCCGTTCACCTTGCGGTGATAGAGCGCTGTCAGCGCCCCGATCGTGCCGTGCAGCGCGGCCAGCGTGTCGCCAATGGAGATGCCGCAGCGCACCGGTACATGGCCTGGCTCGCCAGTGAGATGGCGCATGCCACCCATCGCCTCGCCTATCGAGCCGAAGCCCGGAAGGTCGCGGTAGGGCCCCGTCTGTCCATAGCCGGAGATGCGCAGCATCACCAGCCCCGGGTTGTCGCGGGCGAGCTCCTCGTAGGACATGCCCCAGCCCTCCAGCGTGCCGGGGCGGAAGTTCTCGATCAGCACGTCCGCCTGCGCGACCAGCTGCCGCGCGATAAGCTGGCCTTCGGCGCTGCGCAGGTCAAGCGCGATGGAGCGCTTGTTGCGCGATTGCACCTGCCACCACACCGAGGTGCCGTCCTGGATCAGCCGCCAGTTGCGCAGCGGGTCGCCCGCGCCCGGTGGCTCGATCTTGATCACGTCGGCGCCAAATTCGCCCAGCGTCTTGCCGACGAAGGGGCCGGCAATAAGCTGTCCCATCTCAACCACGCGCAGTCCGGCAAGCGCGCCGGGCTCAAGTTGCATTGCGGTCATCTCCCGGCCCTCAGTCGATTGTTGCGCCGGAGTCTTTGACGATCTTGGCCCAGCGGGGAAGGTCGTCGCGCACCACGGCAGCGAACTGCTCCGGGGTGCTCTTGTACGGCTCGCAACCCACGCCGGCAAGCTTGTCAAGCACGTCCTTGCTGTCAAGCGCCTTCGCGATCTCGGCGTTGAGCTGGGTGATGATGGCCTTGGGTGTGCCGGCCGGCGCGAAGACGCCGTACCACGGCGTGGAACCAAAGCCCTTCACGGTCTCGCCGATGGTCGGTACGTCCGGCAGCGCGGCCACGCGCTTCTCATTCACGACACCCAGAATCTTCAGCTTGCCGCTTTTGATGAAAGCGATCGACGATGGGAGGCTCTGCACCGACACCTGCACCTGGCCACCGACCAGGTCTGTCACGGCGGCTCCAGCGCCCCGGTACGGCACGTGAACCAGGTCAATGCCAGTGGCCTTGCCCAGCATCTCGCCAATCAGGTGGTTCAAAGTGCCATTGCCGGCCGAGGCAATCGTGATCTTTCCGGGCTGTGCCTTGGCCAGGGTTACCAGTTCCTGTACGTTCTTTGCCGGGAACGTCGGGTTGGCCACCAGCGCGTAGCCAGCCGTCGCGACGGGGCCGACCGGATCGAAGTCCTTGACCGGATCGAAGCCCGTACTCTTGTACAGGGCCGGGTTGATGACGTGTGCGCTGTTGACGGTGAGCAACAGCGTGTAGCCGTCGTTCTTCGCCTTCGCGGCGGCCGCGGTTCCCACGTTGCCGCCCGCGCCGGGGCGGTTCTCGACGATCACGCCCTGGCCGAGCTGCTCGGCGAGCTTGTGCGCGACCACGCGTGCAATCGCGTCGTTCGCACCACCCGCTGCTTGCGGCACGACGAGCGTGATGGGCCGGCTCGGATACTTGTCCTGCGCAAGGGCGTTGGCCCAAACGGCTGTGGCAAGGGCCAGCACGAGGGCGGAACGGCGGCTGAAGGTCATGGTTTGTCTCCTTGGATGTCGGTTCTGGGTGGGTTGTCAGGTGAATAGCCAGGGCGTCGCAACACGGCCGCGCGCCTCGAATGCATGGATGCGGTCGGCTTGTTGAAGCGTGAGCGCGATGTCGTCCAGCCCTTCGAGCAGGCGGTGCTTGCGCGTGGTGTCGACTTGAAACGCCATGGCCGGCTCCTGCGGCGGCCGGACCACCTGCGCGGGCAAGTCGACCGTGAGTGCGTAGCCGGGGGTCGCCGCCACGCGCTTGAACAAATGGTCGATCGTTGCGGCCGGAAGCACGATGGGCAGCAGTCCGTTCTTGAAGCAGTTGTTGAAGAAGATGTCCGCAAAACTGGGCGCGATCAGCGCGCGAATGCCGAAATCGTGCAGCGCCCAGACCGCATGCTCGCGGCTGGAGCCACAGCCGAAATTCTCGCGGGCGAGCAGGATGCGGGCCCCCGCGTAGCGCGGCAGGTTCAGAGCGAAGTCTGGGTTCTTCGGGCGCTGCGCCACGTCCTGCCCCGGCTGCCCGCGGTCGAGGTAGCGCCATTCGTCGAACAGGTTGTCGCCGAAGCCGGTGCGCAGCACCGACTTCATGAATTGCTTGGGTATCAGCGCGTCGGTGTCGACGTTCGGGCGGTCGACCGGGACGACCAGCGAATGGAGCGTGCGCAATGGTTCCATGGTCATGGCCCGGCTTGCAGGCACGTCAACCGGCCCGCCAGCGCGGCGGCGGCCGCCAGCTCAGGGCTGACCAGATGGCTGCGCCCGCCGGCACCCTGCCGCCCCTCGAAGTTGCGGTTGGATGTGGATGCGCAGCGCTCGCCGGGGGCGAGACGGTCATCGTTCATGCCCAGGCACATGGAGCATCCGGGTTCCCGCCACTCAAAACCGGCAGCCGTGAAAACATTGTGCAAGCCTTCGGCCTCGGCCTGTGCCTTGACCAGGCCCGAGCCCGGAACCACCAGCGCCTGCTTCAGGGTCCCGGCCACGCGCCGCCCGGCCACAACGGCGGCAGCAGCACGCAAATCCTCAATACGTGCATTGGTGCACGAGCCGATAAACACCTTGTCGAGCTTGATCGACTGCATCGGCGTGCCGGGCGCGAGACCCATGTACTCGAGCGCGCGGACCATGCCGGCACGCCGCACCGGGTCGCGTTCGTCCACCGGATCCGGCACGCAGCCGTCCACTGGCACCACCATGTCGGGAGAAGTGCCCCAGGTGACCATCGGCTGCAGCGATGTGGCGTCAATCGCCACCGTAGCGTCGAAGTGCGCGCCTGGGTCACTGCGCAGCGTGCGCCAGTCGGCGACCGCAGCATCCCAGAGTTCCGCTTTGGGTGCATAGGGCCGGCCACGCAAGTAGTCGACCGTCTTGTCATCCACCGCCACCAGGCCAACGCGCGCTCCGGCTTCGATCGACATGTTGCAGACCGTCATGCGCCCTTCCATCGACAGCGCGTCGATCGTGCTGCCGGCGAACTCGATCGCGTAGCCGGTGCCGCCCGCAGTGCCGAGGAGGCCGATGATGTGCAGCACCAGATCCTTTGCGCTGGTGCCGGGGGGCAGCGCACCGTCGACCTGGACCAGCATGCGCCGCATCGGCCGAATCTGCAAACACTGTGTGGCAAGCACGTGCTCGACGTCGGAAGTCCCGACGCCAAACGCCAGCGCCCCAAACGCGCCGTGCGTGCTGGTGTGCGAGTCGCCTGCGACCACCGTCATGCCCGGCAACGTCGCGCCCTGTTCGGGGCCGACCACGTGAATGATCCCCTGGCGCTGATCGCCCAGGCCGAAGACGGTGATGCCGAACTCCCGCGCATTGGTTTCGAGCTGGCGAACCTGCATGCGAGAGAGCGGGTCAGCAATTGCATCAATGCTTGCACGCTCGGCCGGCGTGGTGGGAACGTTGTGGTCGGCCACCGCAATCACCGTGTCAGCGCGCCAGGGCTTGCGGCCGGCCAGGCGCAGACCCTCAAAAGCTTGCGGGCTGGTGACTTCGTACACCAGGTGCCGGTCGACATACAGCAGTGCCTCGCCGTCGTCTGTTTGGTCCACCAAGTGGCGCTGCCAGAGCTTGTCGAAAAGGGTTTGCAGTGCCATGGCGGCAGTCTATGGACAAGCGGCCCGAGGCGCAATGACACAGCGTGGAAGCCAGCCTTCTTGAAACGCGAAAGCTAGGAGCCTGCCGTCCTCTGGGCTTCCAAGTGGTCCACCAGGCTACGGGCTGGCTTCGGCAGCGCTCCAAAATCGCGCGCGCCCAGCATCAGCTCGCGCGCCGCCCAGGCGTCCGCCAGTTCGATCTTTCGCAGTCCCAGCGACTTGACCAAAGGCTGAACGGCTGCATCCGGCAACACCGCAATGCCCAGGCCTGCGGCGACCATCTGGCACATGGCGTCGAAGCTGCGCACCTGAATGCGTAGCCGCAGGCGCTTGCCCAGCTGCCCGGCTTGCAGAGCCAGCCGCTGCGCGATCGAGGTGCCCTGAGTCAGGCTCACGAAATCGTGCTCAACGGCCGCTTCAAACGCGATTCGCTTCGCACCCGCCAAAGGGTGGCCTTTTGGGACCACGAGCACCAGGCGATCCCTTCGATAGGGGAGCACGTGCAGGCCCAGCATCGGCGTGCGGTCGGCGAAGACACCAAGTTCAGCGCGCCCTTCCAGCACGGCCAGCACCACTTCGTGGCTGTTCTCCTCGTTCAGTTCGATGCGGATGCCCGGGTGCAGCCTGGAGAACGCGGCCAGGTCGGCCGGCATGAACTGGGTGATGGCCGAGGTGTTGGCCCACAGGCGAACCACGCCGGTCACGCCCCTCGCGTGATCGGAGAGGTCAGCGGCCAGCTGGTCCACATCACTCAGGATGCGCTGCGCGTGCCGGTGCAGCGCGTGCCCGGCAGCCGTGAGCGTGACGCCGCGCGAGTGGCGGTCAAACAGTTCCGCACCAACGGCGCCTTCCAGGTCTGAGATGCGCTTGCTGGCGGCGCCCACGGCCAGATGCCCCAGTTCAGCCCCCTTGCTGATGCTGCCGGTGCGGACCACCAGGTTGAACAGCGACAGCGAGACGAGATTGAGACGGTGCAGGTTCATTCAACGACTGCGCCGTGCCGCGATCAGTCCAGCATGTCCGGCTGGGTAGTGCGGATCTGGTCGAACAGCGCCTGGAAGTGCAGCCAGCCTATGTAGTCGCTGCCCACGTGCTCGCGGCTGTACCGCGCCTTGTCTGGCGGCACCAGCACCGGTGCATGGCCGCTGGCGTCCAGGGCCAGCTGCTGCTGACAGCAGCGCTCCAGCGCGATGAACCAGAAGGCCGCCGCATCGATGCTGTGGCGGCTGGAGGTGAACAGCCCGTGGTTCTGGTGAATCACGGCCTTGACGCCCTTGAAGTGCGCGCAGACGGATCGTCCGGCCTGGTCTTCCACCGCGACCTGCCCGGCCTCACGCGTGATGACGGCATGGTCCTCGAAGAAGGCGCAGGCGTCTTGCGTCACCGGTGGCAGCGGCCGGCCCAGCGCCGCATACGCGGTGCCGTAGACGGTGTGCGCATGGCACATCGCGAGGATGTCCGGGTTTTCCGCGTGCACCGCCGCGTGCAGCACGAAGCCAGCACGGTTCACGGCGTGCCGCCCCTGCACCACCTTGCCCGCGTGGTCCACCAGGATCAGGTTGGACATGCGCACCTGCGAGAAGTGCACGCACATCGGGTTGGTCCAGTACAGCTCCGGCTGCTCAGGGTCGCGGATGGTGAGGTGGCCGGCAAATCCATAGTCGAGCCCGTGGAGCGCGAAAGCCCGGCAGGCAGCCACCAAATGCTCCTGCCGGTAGCGGCGCTCCTCGTGCGCCGTTGCATATTGCGGCCGCCGCGGGTAGATCAGGCCTTCCTGCGTGGGGTCGTAAATGGAACGCCGCGCCGCCAGCGGGGTGGTGGCTGTAGAGGGCGCTTCCAAGACTTGCTGCATGACTCTCTCCTGGGGTTGGTTCACAAATCGCGGGGACCCAGCTTGCTTGGCATCAAGCAGGCTTGGGTAGAAATGCACAACAGCCCGATGATACGGCTCCGTCGTGCCCGCTGACAAGGTCGGCGTAGCCGCGCCTTACGCCGCTCAGGGGGAAAGGGCCGCTTGTGCGGGCAGTCTGCGCCGCAGCACCTGCACCACGTGTATGAATGACAGATCCTCGCTGGCCTGCTTGGTTTCCTTTGCCGCCGTGGTCACCAGAGTACGGATCGCCGCGTGTGGACAAAACGATTCAGGTTAAAGGGATCGGGCATGTTGCATCGTCGGTCAATCGGCAGTCCGTGGCGTCTTCCGGCGCGCCAGCAGCGCCTCTGCAGTACGGGACAATTCGCCGGTGGTGCGCGCCAGGATCTGGGTACGGTTTTCCAACTCGATGGCGGCCTGCAGACTCGGGCTTTCAGCGTTGGCCCAGGCACCGCGTTTGGTCATCCAGACGCCGAATTCGCTGTTGGCCACGATCGCGCGAGCGGTCTCCATCGCTGCCGGCATCAGTTGATCGTCCTCGACCACACGGGTCACCAGGCCGATGCGGTCGGCCTCGACCGAATCCACCATGCGCCCGGTCAGCATCATCTCGAAAGACCGTGACAGGCCGACGCAGCGCGGCAGCAGCCAGCTCACGCCGATGTCGCAGCTGGACATGCCCACGCGCACAAAGGCGCTGTTGAAGCTCGCCGAGCGCGCAGCGATGCGGATTTCGGCCGCCAGCGCCAGGCCCAGGCCCGCACCATTGGCCGGCCCGTTGATGGCGGCAATCACCGGCTGGCGCAGGGCGCGCAGGCGCGTGACCAGGGAGGCGAACAGCTCCTGGCGCAATGTCCAGGCCGTGGCCTCGCCCAGCGCATCCTGGCCAGGGGCCTTGTCCGCCAGCGACAGGTCGAAGCCGGCGCAAAAGCCCCGCCCCTCTCCGGTGATCACCAGCACCCGTATGGCCGGGTCGGCCGACACCTGGTCCAGCAGGCGGGCGAGATCGGACACCATGGCGTCGGTCAGCGCGTTGAGCGCGCGCGGGCGCGCCAGCGTCAGCACGGCGATGCCGGGTTCGGCCTGGGTGAGCCGCAGGGCAGTCGGGGATTCAGACATTGGGTTCCTTGATGAGCTGGCCGTGCTGGCGGTTCGCGGTTGGAAAATCATAGCCCTCAAAAATGCGGCGGCAATTCGTCGCGCAAATTGCGCGGCGCCGCGACGCCACCCTCTGCAGGCTGCTGGCGAAGCTGGGCGACTTCGCGGATCAGCAGGTCGATCTGCTGCTGTTGGCGCACGATGACCTGGTCGAGTTGCTCCAGCAGGTCTTCGCTGAAGCTGGCCTTGATCTCCAAATCGGTCAGGCGCTGGTCGGTGTTGCTTGCAGGTTCCATGGCCGTATTGAACATGAATTCAACGGATCATCAACACCTTGGCGCCGATGGCATCGGCCACATCCAGCCAGGCGCTGTCGGCGCTCACCGCCGTGGCTTCCATCAGTTGGGCCAATGCCAGGCAGGCGCGGTCACCTAAAGACAGGCCGGCCGGGCGCGTCAAAGTGCGTAGCGCCGAGCTGGCGCTGGCGTGCTCGGCGCTGAAGTCCACCACACCCACATCAAACTGCTGCAAGGCGCGCGTCAACTCCGGCTGGGGCAGGCCCAGGTCGATCAGTTTCGAGCCCACCTCGGCCATGTTGACGCTGCTGGCCACACATTCCTGGGTTTGAAGCAGGTCTTGCACCACATCGCAGCCACGCTCGCCACGCGCCAGGGCCAGCAAGGCGCTGGCATCCATCACATAGATCATCGGTTCAATCGCCGGATTCTTTGCGCCGCTCGGCGATCAGTTCGCTACTTGCGACGCGCTCGGCGGGCGCGGTGAGCCAACCGTCGAAATAGGCTTTGCGTTGCTTGCTGCGCTGCGCAGCGGTCGTTAAAAACAAGCCACCGTCGCGCAGCTCGGCGTACAGCGGCATACGCGGTTTGAGCCCCAGCGCGGCGCGCATGGCGGCTGGAATGACCACTCGGCCATTTTCTGACATTGTTAGTTCATTCATGACATTTTAATTATTTGTGACATTTATATAATTTTGCCAGATATTTGGTAATTGTCAAATTGCCGCTTCATTTGTTCACAGCGAACCGATAATCCCCCCATGACCCAATCCACTGCTGTACCGGCCACAAGCCAGCCCGCCAACCGCTTCCAGACCCTGCCTCTGACGCCCGCGACGCTGGACAATTTGAATCAGCTTGGCTACCTGGAGATGACCCCGATCCAGGCCGCCGCCCTGCCCCCGGCACTTTTGGGCAAAGACCTGATCGCCCAGGCCAAGACCGGCAGCGGCAAGACAGCCGCCTTCGCGCTGGCCCTGCTGGCCAACCTGAATCCGCGGCGTTTCGCCATTCAGGCGATGGTGCTTTGCCCCACGCGCGAGCTGGCCGACCAGGTGACGGTGGAAATCCGCCGCCTGGCGCGCGCCGCCGACAACATCAAAGTGGTGACGCTGTGCGGCGGCGTGGCCTTGCGCGGCCAGCGCGCGTCGCTGGAACACGGCGCACACGTCGTGGTGGGCACACCGGGGCGCATCATGGATCATCTGCAGCGCGAATACCTCAACCTGGAGGCCTTGAACACCCTGGTGCTGGATGAGGCTGACCGCATGCTCGATATGGGCTTTTTTGACGACATTGCCACCGTCGTCAAACAGACCCCCAAAGAGCGCCAAACCCTGCTGTTCTCGGCCACCTACCCGGAGGGGATTGAAAAACTTGCCAAACAGTTCATGCGCGAGCCGCTGCGCATTGAAGTGCAGGCGCCGCCGTCCGAGGCCCTGATCGAGCAGCACTTCTATGAAGTCACCCGCGCCAATCGCTTTGAGGCCGTGGCCGCGCTGCTGAACCACTTTCGCCCCATCAGCACGCTGGCGTTTTGCAACACCAGGCAGCAGTGCAAAGACCTCATCATTTACCTGCAAGCGCAGGGTTTCAGCGCTTTGGCTTTGTACGGCGAACTGGAGCAGCGCGAGCGCGATCAGGTGCTGGCGCAGTTTGCCAACCGCAGCTGCTCGGTGCTGGTCGCCACCGACGTGGCCTCGCGCGGCCTGGACATTGCCCAGCTTGAAGCGGTGATCAATGTGGACATCACGCCCGACGCCGAGGTGCACGTGCACCGCATCGGCCGCACCGGGCGCGCCGGGGAATCGGGTTTGGCGCTCAGTCTGGCGAGCATGAACGAGATGGGTTTCGTCGGCAAGATCGAGCTGTACCAGAACCAGCCGTCAGTCTGGCACAAGCTCGAAGAACTGACCATCACCGGCCAAGGCAAACTCTTGCCGCCCATGGCCACCTTGCAAATTCTGGGCGGCCGCAAAGAAAAAATCCGCGCGGGCGATGTGCTGGGTGCACTTACCGGCGCGGAAGGCGGCGCAGCCTACACGCGTGAGCAGATCGGCAAAATCCAGGTCACCGAGTTCTGCACCTTTGTGGCGGTATCGCGCAGCCTGGCGCAGGCCGCCTGCGCCAAGCTCAACGCCGGAAAAATCAAGGGCAAAAGCGTGAGGGCGCGCGTGATGGGCCTGGATAGGCCATCACACGCTGGCATGATCGCCTAAATGTATTGCTATTATTTACATAGCTAACTATGTATATCCCACAAGGGTAATCGGCACTTTTCATTGGAATTTTTGAATGTTCACCCGCAAGGAGCCATTTTGACGGCCACCACACGCAACATCTCCGGCATCGAGGTTTTCATTGAAGGCGAGGCACTGGCGCCCACCGTCGTCATGATCCACGGTTGGCCCGACACACATCGCCTGTGGGACAGCACGGTGGCAGCGCTCAAAGGGCAGCACCGTTGCGTGCGATTCACCCTGCCGGGCTACGACCTGGCGCTGCCCGCGCGGGCCACCTCGGTGCAGGAGATGTGCGATCTGTTCGCCGCTATCATCGACGCCGTCAGCCCCGACGCGCCGGTGACCCTGCTGCTGCACGACTGGGGCTGCATTTTCGGTTATGAATACGCTGCGCAACATGCCGCACGGGTGGCGCGCATCGTCGCAGTGGACATTGGTGACCACAACACCAGCGCTTTTCACCGTTCACTCAACAGCCGGGCCAAGTGGATGATTCTGGGTTACCAGGTCTGGCTGGCGCTGGCCTGGAAGATTGGCGGCGCCATCAGCGCATCATTGGGCAACCGCATGACACGCTGGATGGCGCACGCCATCGGCTGCCGCACCGCGCCGGGCACCATCGGCTGGCAGATGAACTACCCCTACGCCATGCAGTGGTTTGGCTTGAAGGGCGGCTTCAGGGGCGCAGCAAGGGTCAAAATTCAATGCCCCACGCTCTACATTTTTGGCGAAAAGAAAGCATTCATGTTCCACTCACCGCAGTGGCTGGTGCAGCTTGCGCA
>JANMVT010000159.1:0-42552 GCA_031392945.1 Rhodoferax sp.
ACGTAAAAAGAGCACATCACCACAGGCTCTGCAAGGGCTGGACAAGGGCAATTGGTGCATCCACCAATTGCCCTTTGTCGTGGGTGTTTGCACAATCGCTTGCATGTCCTTGGAGCCTTCATCCACATTGTTTGCAGCCACTGCCCTGCACGACGTTGGTGCCCTGGAAGGCTTGGATCAAAACCGGTTGCGCGCACTGGCACAAAGCCTCATTGAGCGCATCGCGCAGGACGTAAAACACAGCACCTATCGCGAATCCCGACTGCAATCCGAACTCCAACTGCGCCAAGCCAAGATTGACGCCCCCCGGCATCCCCACGGCGCGCTTGTTGGCCCAGGTGTCAGCCGCTCATCATCAGCTCGGCCATCGCGACTTGCGTGGAGACAAAGACCATCTCGGGCGTGAGCCCGGCCCATATCGGGTACAGGTCGCGCAGCCAGGCAAACAGCTCGGCGTCTTGTACGGCCGGAATTGCGCGGGTCAGCGACTGCACCATGTGGTGGTGGGTGTTGACCAGGCCCGGCGTGACAAGGTGATGGCGTGCGTCGACCACCTCGTCTGCATCTTCCTTGAATTGCGGTGGCAGTCCACTGGCGGGGCCAATGAACTCGATCAGATGGTCACGGATGAAAATCGACGCATTGCGCAGTTCAGAACGGGCTTGGTCATGGGTGGCAATGCACTGTGCGTTATGGACGAGCAGGGTGGGCATTCAAAAACAATTGCTATAAAAATAATATCAAACTATTTATATTCCACGAGGGCTGCAGGTCGATTTTTTTGGGAAAACCTGCAGGTTGACTTTCAGTCGGCCTTGATCCCCGCTGCCGCGATAGTCTTGGCCCAGAACTCGGTGTCTGTTTTCACCAGTGCATCCAGCGCATTGGGGGGCAGATAACGCAGCTCGACCCCGGCTGTGTCGGCGCGTGTGCGGGTCTCAGGCAACTCCAGCGCGGCCTTGATCTGGCCGCTGAGTCGGGCGACCACGTCAGACGGTGTGCCGGCCGGTGCAAAGATGCCAATCCAGGCCTCCAGCTCAAAACCGTTCAGCCCGGCCTCTGCTGTGGTCGGCACACTGGGCAGGCCGGGGTGGCGCGTCTTGCCCGCTACAGCCAGGCCCTTGAGTTTGCCGGCCTGCACATGGCCCATCACCGACGGTGGCGTAGTGATGAAGACCTGCACCTGGCCCGATAGCACATCCTGGATCGCCGGGCCGGAGCCGCGGTAGGGAATGTGTACCATGCTGGTTCCGGTTTGCAGCTTGAACATCTCGGTGCCAATGTGCGACAGCGAGCCATTGCCCTGCGAGGCATAACTCAGCCTGCCGGGGTTCTTTTTGACATAGGCGATGAACTCCGTCAGGTTGTTGGCGGGCACAGACGGGTGGATGGCGATTACATTGGTGGCGACCGTGATCAGCGCCACCGCGACAAAGTCTTTTTGGGCCCACGGCAGTTTGGGCGTCAGGTTGGGGTTGCCCACGTGGTAGGCCGAATACGAGTTAAGCAGCGTGTAGCCGTCTGGCGCGGCGCGGGCCACGGCCGCGTAAGCGACGTTGCCGCTGCCACCGCCCCGGTTGTCCACCACGACGGATTGGCCCGTCACCTTGGCCAGTGAATCCGACAGGATACGTGCCGAGGCATCGACAAACCCTCCGGGCGGGTTGGGCACCACCAGGGTGACGGGTTTGCTGGGGTAGTTTTGCGCCAGCGCGCAGCCGCACGAGATGGCGAACGCGCCGGCCAGCGTGATGAGTTTGCCAACGGTGTATTTCATTTTGATCCTTGCAAGTCGAGATTTTTCAAGCCCGATTATCAAACCTCGCGGCCCGGCGGGTTGGCGGCCACAACGGTTGGTGTTGAAAGCGCGGGTTTCATCCGATGCGCCGCGAAAGCCATCCCCGTAAGCTCTCATCTGGCCAGGACTGCGAGAACGCGGTCGGCCGTGCCACTGGAGACCCTTGATGAAGAAACTCACCGCCGCCTTGCTGCTGGTACTGCTGTCGCCCCTGGCCAACCTGGCGTTTGCCCAGGCTTGCCCCGAGAAAAGCCTGTTGTACTGGCAGGCCTTTCCACCCGGCGGCGAGTCGGATCTGGCGGCGCGGCACCAGCAGATCGTGCTCAAGAAAAAATGCGCCGCCATCGACACCATCATCCAGTACAAGGCTGGCGCGGGCGGTGCCCTGTTGTGGAGCCAGATGAACCAGATGCCGGGCGACGGCCTGAACATCATGGGCGTGAACCTGCCGCACCTGGTGTTCCAGCCGATCGAAGGCGAGGTGCAATACAAGACGGCGGACATCACGCCGGTGTACTGGTTCCATTTCACGCCCGACGCCCTGGTGGTGCCCGAGGCCAGCCCCTACAAGAGCTTCGCCGACTTCATCGCCGCCGCCAAAAAAGACGTGGGCAAGATGAACCTGGGCGGCTCGGGTTTGAACTCGGCCAACCACGCCTCGCACGAGCGGCTCAACGCTGCTTTCGGCATCAAGAGCACGTATGTGCCTTACAAGGGCACGGGCGACATGTCGCTGGCCGTTGTGGGCAACCAGATCGACGGCGCAGTGACTTACACGGCCTTTGCCATCAACAACAAAGGCAAGGTGCGCGCGCTGGCCGTGGCCATGGAAAAACGCCACCCGCTGTTGCCCGACGTGCCGACTTTCAGGGAACTGGGTGTTGATTGGGTGGACGGCGCCTACCGGGGCATCGGCGTGCCCAAGTCAACTCCAATCGAGGCACGCAAACGCCTGTCGGACATGTGGGCTTCTCTCAACAACGACCCCGAGATGAAAGAGCTGGCCGCCAAAAGCGGCTTCGAGCTGGTCAATGTGGGCGTCGAGCAGATGGACGCTTTCATGAAGGATAAAACCCGGCTCTACACCGAAGGCGCGCAGCGCCTGGGTTTGGGCAAGAAGTAGAAAGCCAGGCTAGCCAGGCGCCCCTGGTGCCGCTACCTCCACAACCTGACCCGACCTGGCGCTGCGCTCAATCGCTTCGAGTGTGGCGGCGATGTCCATGCTGGCACTTGCCGCGCGGTCAATGGCCGCAAAATCGGCGCTGTGAATCAGCCTGGAAAAGGCTTCTGCGCAAAACGCAAAACCGCTGCCCGTGGCAGACCGGACGTCTTCAAACGGCGTGGTGCTGCCGAAGCCACGGCGCAAACGCATCAGGCTTGGCAGGTATTTGAGGGGATGGTTGGCGTCTTCGCTGGTATGGTTGAGAAACTCGGTTTCGATCACGCCGTCCGAACCCAGGATGGTGGCTAGGCGGTGGTAGCCCACATTCATCGCGCAGTACAGCTGCGCCGTTCGTCCCCTTGAGAAAAACAGGGTGGCCGAGGTGCTGATGTCCACGCCGCTGTCTGCCATTTGCGAGTTCGCCATCACCCGCTCTGGGGCCTCGCCAAACGCCAGCCGGATCAAGCTCATGGCGTAGCTGCCCGCGTCGAGCAGGGCGCCGCCGCCCATGTCGGGCTTCATGCGGATGTTGTCTTGCCCGTTTTGCAGGTTGAAGCCGAAACTGGCTTGCACATGGCGCACTTCGCCGATGGCCTTGCCGTGGATCAGCGACAGCATGTCACGGGTTTGAGGCTGGAACCAGAACGGATAGGCTTCGAGCAGCATGACACCGTTGTCCTTGGCCGCAGCGAACATGGCGCGGGCTTGCGCCAAAGTCAGGGCCAGCGGCTTTTCGCTCAACACGTGTTTGCCGCTTTGCGCGGCCTTGACCACCCATTCGAGGTGCATGTTGTTGGGCAGGGGCACGTAGATGATGTCCAGGCCAGGGTCGGCCAGCAGGTCTTCGTAACTGCCGTAGGCGCGCGCAATGGGCATGGCTTTGGCAAATTCCGTGGACTTGGCCAAATCGCGGCTGGCTGCAGCCGCTACCGTCACATGCGGGCTGTTGGCAACGGCTGCGACGAATTGGCGCGCGATGCTGCCGCAGCCCATGACGCCGACTTGCAATGGTTTTAAGCCGGATATGGCCACAATTTGCTCCTGAAAATAAAGCTACTCACAAAGGCTTCGTATAGCCAGTGGCGCGGGCACGGCGCGGATACCGGGTTTTCCATCGGCGCCCGGAGGGTCGCCAGCATCGTTGCCAGCACCGCCACGTTTGGCCGCGAATATGCGCACCTCTTCACATTCCATGATCAGATCCGGCTCGCCGGACGCATTCGCCCGCGTGATGCGGTAAGTCTGCACAAAACTCGCGTTGCGCCACTCGGTGATGGTGACCGCAATGTCCAGCACGTCGCCGTAACTCGCTGTCTTGATGAAGCGCGATTTGGTGGCAACCAGGGGCGTGCCGATGACGCCCAAAGTGCGCGCGGTTTCCTGCCAAGGCGGCACGCCGCAGGCCACGAAGAAATGGCGGCTTGCGGCGTCGATCCAGCGGAAGAAATTTGGAAACCAGACAATGGCCGCCGGGTCGCAGTCGCCGAATTCAACGTTGACCGAGTGCGTGATTATTTTGCTCATAGTAAGAAGCAGAGTTTTTCCGCCGGGCCGCCCCAAGGCAAAATGCGGCCCCCTCGGGGGCCATATTCAGCCCATCCGCGCAGGCAGCCACAAGGCGATGATGGGGAAGGAAATCAGGATGATCAGGCGGATGATGTCAGTCACCACAAAGGGTATGACGCCTTTGAAAATCGTCGTGAAACTCACGTCCTGCACCACACTCTTGATCACAAAAACATTCATGCCCACCGGTGGGTGAATCAGCCCCAGCTCCACCGTCATGACGATGATGATGCCAAACCAGATCGGGTCAAAACCCAGCGCAATGATCACCGGGAAGATGATGGGCACGGTCAGGATGATCATGGCCATGGCGTCCATCAGGCAGCCCAGCACCAGGTACATCACCATGATCATGGCCAGCACGCCGTAGCGGCCCACGCCCATGCCTGTCAGGAAGGCCGTGAGTTTTTGCGGCGACTGGGTGATGGTCAGGAAATAGCCAAACAGCAGGGCGCCGATCAGCACCGTGAATACGGCGGCTGCGGTGCGGGTCGCCTGGAGCAAGGCTTCGCGGGTGTTGGTGCGGTTGAGCTTGCCACGCAGCACGCCCAGGATGAAGGCACCGCTGGCCCCTACACCACCGGCCTCGGTCGGTGTGAAAAAGCCGCCATACAGGCCGCCGATCACGAAGATGAACAAGACCAGGGGCGCCCAGACGGCCTTGAGGTCTTCGGCGCGTTGGGCCCAGGGTTTGAGTTCGCCGGCCGGCAACCAGTCGGGCCGCACCTTGACGATGATGATGATGGTGCTCACATACATCAGCATGGCCAGCAGGCCGGGAATGATGCCGGCCATGAACAGTTTGCCAATGTCCTGCTGCGTCAGGATGGCATAGACCGCCAGCACCGTGGACGGCGGCAGCATTGCGCCCAAGGTGCCGCCGGCGGCAATCACACCCGTGGAGAACGATTGCGGATAACCAAAACGGCGCATCTCGGGGTAAGCCACGCTGGAGAAGGTGGCTGCTGTGGCCACTGACGAGCCGCAAATTGCCGCAAAGCCACCGCAGGCCAGCACGGTGGCGACGCCCAGGCCGCCGCGCAGGTGCCCGATCATGGAGTTGGCCGCCTTGAACAGCTCACGGCTGACCCCCGACACCGATACCAGCGCGCCCATCAGCATGAACATCGGGATCACGCCAAAGGTGTAGTCCGTCACCGTGCGCATCGAGGTTTGCCCCACCAGCTTGAGCGCGGGGCCGACGCCCACGATATAGCTGTAGCCGGTGACACCGACCAGGCCCATGGCCATGCCGACGGGCACCCGCAGCAGCATCAGGACGAAGAGGGAGACAAAACCAATGACGGCAATCGCGTCGGTGCTTAACAGATCTGCGCTCAAAATAATGTTACTCGAAATGTCACTCGTTGGCGTGGGATTCAGGCGGATCGTCTTTGAGCATGTCAGGCTGAAAGATCAGGCGCCAGGTGCGGATGCCGATAAGGATCACGGCGCAGACATCTCCCGCCCAGGCCACCGCGTAGAAAGGCCAGGTGGGGATGTTCAGGTCATAGGTCTGGACGTTGTCTGCATAGGTTCCGCGCACCTTGTCAAACAGCATGGCGGTCTGGACGGCGACGACGAACATCAACACCAGGGTGGCAAAAACATCCACGACGCGTTTCCAGCGCTTGTTCGCGGCCTGCCAGATCAGGTCAACCGTGATGTGGCCGCCCCGGTAACTGGTGGCGGCGATGCCCCAAAAGATCAAGATGCCCAGCAGCATGCGGCCGAAGTCATAGGCGTCAGGAATCGAGGTGCTGAAAAATTTGCGCAGCACCACGGCCACGAAAATATTCAGCGCCACGATGCCGACGAACATGGCGGCCAGCCACTCGATCGTGTTGATCATGCGGTCGGCAAAATTTGGTTTCATGCGATGTTCGATTGCTGGCGTCCGCACCGGGCCTGGCTGAGGATTTCGGCAGGCCTGGCGCGGACGTGGCAAAAATCAGTCAGGACGCTGATTTGTACTTTGCCAAGCTGGCCTTGAAGGAGTCCATCACGGTCTTGGGGTCTTGCCCGGCCTTCTTCACACCGTCGGACCATTGGGTTTCGACCGGACCCATGGCGCCACGCCAGGCCTTCAACTGGTCTGGCGTGAGTTTGTAGACTTCACGGCTTGAATCTGCGGCAAGTTTGGTGTGGCCGGCAATTTCAAAATCGGCCCAGGCGCTGCCGACCTTTTCGGCCCATTCGCTGCTGCAATGGCTGTCCACGGCCTTCTTCTGGCCCGCTGACAAGGCCGTGTATTTGTCCTTGTTCATGACCCAGACGAAGGGTGTGACATACAGCGGCACGTCCATGTGGAATTTCACCACCTTGTCAATGCCAAACAGGGTCAAGGAACCCCACGGGAAGGTGATGGCATCTGCGACACCCCGCTCAAGGATGTCCCGCGCTTCCGGTGCCGATGACTGCACATTGGTGCCGCCCAGCGAGGTGACCATCTGCCCAATGGTGCTGGTGGCGGGCCGCACCTTCATGCCGTTGATGTCGCTGGGCAGCAGGATTTTCTTGCGCGAGTGAAAAGCGCCGGGGTCGTGCGCGAAGGCAAAACAGAAGTGCACGTCCTTCATTTCCTGCGCCGCGTAGGCGCGGTACCAGGCGTCAATGGCCGCCGAGCCGGCCTTGGCGTTGGACACCATGAAGGGCAAGGACGCCGCCGCAAACACCGGGAAGCGGCCCGGCTGGTAGCCCGGGTTCACATAGGAAAAATCGGCAATGCCGTCACGCGCCATGTCGTAGTGGTCAAACGCCTTGCCCAGTTGCTCCGACGGGAACAGGGTAAAGGGCAGTGTGCCGCCTGAAGCGGCCTTGAGGCTTTCAGCCCAGGCCGTCAGTGCCGGATTGAGCGCATGTTGCGCAGGCACCCAGCTCGAGAGTTTGAGCGTGACGGGTTTGTCCTGGGCCTGTGCAGGCAGCGCGGCCAGCAGCAGGGCTGCCGTGGCCACCAGGGCAGTGCCGGTGGCGGCAATGTGTTTTGAAAATGAAGGGCGATGCGGGGCGGTTTTCATAGTCTCCTCGTGTAATTTAAACTGCGGATGGACGGGTCTGATCTTGGGCGGGTCAGGCCTTGACATGACACCGCAGAGTCGAACGAGTGTAAATCATCGTTTTCCCGTGACAGGTGCGGACGAGATGGGTCATTGTGGCGCCTTGGCCATCGGCCGGCCGGGCGGGGTTTTCACCCAACGCACCGGTTGCGCCTTGACCGGCCTGGCCGGGGCGCCGTGTTGCACCAGGGCCAGGTCCAGCGCCTTGCCGCCTTCGTCGGTGAGCGCCGCCCCACGGGCTTCGGCAATCGCCAGGGCGCGCGCCGCATCCGACGAAAACGGGGCCGCCTTGGCCAGGTGGTCAATCACATGCAGCAAATTTTCTTTGGCGCGTTCATTGGTGGCGCCGTACCCTTTGATCAGCCTGCCGCACAGGGCAATTTCGTGGCCCAGTTGCCAGTGGCTTGGGCTGCCTGCAATCACGGCCTCCAGCCAACGGTCAATCATGGCCTGTTCATTGGCAAAGCGGCTGCCGCGCACGCGCAACCATTTCAGGCTGGCCAGTACACGCAGCGAGAGCATGCCCAGCACCGAGTGGGTGCCCACCTTCAGGGCCAGCCCCCAGGGTTGTTTGCCTTTGGCGACGCGGCGCCGGTCCCAGTTCAAGACCGTGGTGGCCAGTCCTGCGGGCAGCAGGGCGGCAAACTCGGGCGCGCCGGGTTTGAAGTGGTCGTACACCTGAAGCAGGTCATCGGGTTGGGCCTTGACTTCGCCAATGACGCGCTGCCAGCGGCTGGCCCGGCTTTTGAGGTCGGCCACGCGCACGATGTCGTCAAACGCCATCCACAGGGCCAGCCAGCGTGCCATCTCGCGGGTCGTCGCAAAACCATGGGCGCCGGCAGGATCAATCTGGCGCTCTGCGGCCAGCACGCGTTTCAGGCGATCGACGTAAAGCGTGGCATAGGCACTGCCCTGGTATTCGAGCATGCGCGCATGCCCCAGCGCCAGCATGGAATGGGTGTTGTGGGGGAAAGAGGAAGCCAAATCATCCTGTAGCCCCCGTCCATTATGTGTAGTTAGCTCTGAATTTAATAGTGAGTCTTCGATCAGCCTGAGCTGGGCGCGTTGCTGGCCTACGGCGTCAAAGCCCAGGGAAAAGCCGCGCAGGCTGGCTGGCGCATTGCTGCCGCCCCCGGCAATGATGGCTTCAAAGTCGGCCCGTGCAAACGGCAATACGCCGCTGCCCGCAATGCAGCCCAGCATGGTGGCACTCACCACGGTGCCGGCTTCGCGCGTGATGGCTGCCATGTCGATGACGTGGTGGGCCAGGCTGTGGTCGCGCACCAGTTGCAAGAGGCCAGCCTCCTGACGGCGGCCATCACCCATCTCCATCTTTTCCGCCGTGGTCAGCGCCCGCGCCGACGATGTGATGACCACGGTGTGCTGGCTGGAGGCCAGCCCGTTGCCGATCTGGCGCGCGGTTTCCAGCAGTTCGCTGGAGACCAGAACGTCGAGCCGGCCGGGCAGGGGGTTCAGGCCAAACACGGGGCGTTTGCCTTTGAGTTCGGCCAGCGGAAGCGGAAACACTTCGAGGTAATAGGTGGTGGCCCCGGTGCGTTGCGCCACGCCGGGGATGGACGTGGCCTGCGCGGCGTAACCGACGTGGCGCGCGATGTCGATCAGCCATTCGCTGAGGACACCGCCACCTTCACCGCCCAGGGCGCACAGCAGGATGGAGATGGGCTGGGTGTTTTGGGTGGCCATCACGCAGGCCTCAGGGTGTTGACCAGAAGCTGCCGTGCAGAGGACAGCAGGCGCTCAAACCAGCGCGGGTTCTGGATTACCTCGGCGCGGTAAAACGAGGGGCACAAGGTGGCCGCGTGCGCGTTGGAGCCACACAGGCCGCAACCGACACAGCCGTCGATCACGGTGGCCACCGGGTCCACCTTGAGCGGGTCCGGGTTGTCCTTCAGGGTCAGTGTGGGGCAGCCCGAAAGCCGGATGCAGGCGTGGTCGCCATTGCAGACATCTTCGTCCACGCCGTACTTCACACGCACCACACGTTCGCCCTTTTTCAGCAGGCTGGCCAGCCAGGGCTTGATGCGGCGCTGGCGTTCCAGCTGGCATTCACCTTCGGCGATGATCACCTTCAGGCCATTGAATGAGGTGGTAAAGGCTTCGGTCAAGGTCGCGCGCATCTTGTCCACTTCGTAGGTGTTGACGGTGCGCATCCATTCCACGCCCAGGCCATTCAAGGTGTTCTCTATGGTCTGGTTCAGGTGCGCCAGGCTTTGCTGTTTGTCGCTGCTGGCCGCCTTGTCGTCTTCATCCGGCGTGGAGATGATTTCCTGCGTGCCGGTGGCCGAGGTGTAGCCGTTCTTGAAAATCAGCAACACCGCATCGTCCCCATTGAACAGCGCGCTTTGCACCCCCGTCAGCAGGCCGTTGTGCCAGAAGCCGCCATCACCCATCACGCTCAGAACACGCCGGTTCATCATCGGCGACACCCCGGCCCGGCTGGCCAGACTCATGCCATAACCGAGGATGGAATGGCCGAATGAGAAAGGCTCGAACGTGGCCAGGGCATGGCAGCCGATGTCGCCCGAAATATGCACGTTGCCCACGTCCTGCTGGGCCAGTTTCAGGGCCGAAAAAACCGGCCGCTCGGGGCAGCCGATACACAGGCTGGGCGGGCGCGCCGGCAGTGGTGCGGGCAGTGATTTGGCAACCCGTTCGCGGCGTTCACGGTTGCCAGCAAGCCATTGCAGCGTGGATTCGGGTGTGTGTTGTGGCAGATAACGCAGCAGAAACTTGGCCAGGCCCCCCGCTATCACCTCAGTGGTGTATTCACCCGCCTGGGGCAGCATGTCCTTGCCATGCAAAGGCGTCTGGATATCGGCGCGCCGTAGCACCGTGGCGAGTTCCTGCTCGACGTACTCGGGCTGGCCCTCTTCAACCATCAGCACGGCGCGTTTAGCGACGCAAAATTCGCCGAGTTGCGCGGGCACCAGCGGGTAAGTGACGTTGAGCACCATCAGCGGGATGTCGGTCTGGCCAAATGCATCGGCCAGGCCGAACTGATGCAAGGCGCGAATCAGGGTGTTGTACAGGCCGCCCTGCACAATGATGCCCACATCCTCGTGCTTGCCGGCAAAAACTTCGTTGAGCTGGTTCTCCAGAATGTACTGTCGCGCTGCCGGAATGCGCTCCTCGCCCTTGAGTTTTTCATGGCGAAAGGTGACAGGTGGATGCGCCAGGCTCATGTAATCAAAACCGGCCGGTTCCTTGATCAGGTTCTTGGTGGAAAAAGCTGATGTCACGTTGTCTTTGCACTCAAAACTGCCACGCACATGGCAGGCACGGATACGCAGCTCCAGCATGCTGGGCATGTTGGAAGCTTCTGACAGCCGAAAGCCATGTTCCACCATGTCCACCATGCGGCCCAGATCGGGCCGCGGGTCAAGCAGGCACATGGTGGATTTGAGCGCGTAGGCATGTGTGCGCTCCTGGATTACGCTGGCGCCTTCGCCGTAGTCCTCTCCCACGATGATCAGCACACCGCCCTTGACGCCGGGGCTGGACAGGTTGCTCAAGGCATCGGCCGCCACGTTGGTGCCGACTATCGACTTCCAGGTCACGGCGCCGCGCAGCGGGTAGTGGATGGACGCGCCCAGCATGGCCGCTGCAGAGGCTTCGTTGCTGCACGCCTCAACATGCACGCCCATTTCATCCATGTAGTCCTTGGCCTGCACCATCACGTCCAGCAGATGAGACACGGGTGCGCCCTGGTAACCGCCGACATAGGCCACGCCCGACTGCAACAGCGCCTTGGTGATGGCCAGAATGCCCTCGCCATGGAAGGTGTCGCCCTTGCCCAGGGCGAGGGATTTGATTTCTTTGGTGAACGAGACTTCCACAACGAACCTGTCTTTATTATTCCCACCAGCCCAAGCTTTGCGCCGGACTTTGCAGGTTTGTTACGCCGCCGCAGTCGTGTTCAAACGCGCGAAAACAGTTTCAGGTGAAATATCTTGGCCGCCCGGCCACGTGACTGCATCGAACTGGATCCCGACGCGGCTGAAATAGGCGGGGTCGCGAAGTTCCTGGAACACACCTAAAGTCAGATACGGTTTAAGGTCAAAAACGCCATGACTGCCGTCACGCAAATTGAGATCAATGCAAAAATCATCAAGGGGCTTAACGGAGATTACATCCCAATGCATGTCGCACCTCACAAAGGATCAATTTTATAGGGCAGAAGTGGCTCGACAAATCTGAACAGCGAGATAAGTGGAAACTCAGCCTATTTTGACCTGCTGGGCGCAAGCCCAGCAAAA
This sequence comes from Rhodoferax sp., assembly GCA_031392945.1. Classification (GTDB taxonomy): domain Bacteria; phylum Pseudomonadota; class Gammaproteobacteria; order Burkholderiales; family Burkholderiaceae_C; genus JANYCG01. Next base: position 11,860 of record JANMVT010000159.1, read on the forward strand.
AGGAGTTTTCATCATGAAGTTGACGAAGAAAGCCAATGTTTTTGCCACTATTAAAAATGGCCCCACCTCTGGGCGAAATTACCGTTTTAATTCCTACGATCACTGAAGTAAAATCGCGGTTCGCCCCCTTTCTGCACCGCATCCCGCACCCCAGACGCTTGCCACTGTTCTTCAGCAGGTCTGGAAAACGAATCATGAAGGACCTGCAATGACCGAGCCAAGTTCGAGCTCCTCCCCGGCTGTGGGTGAATGCGACGTTCTGGTGATTGGCGGCGGCCCGGCGGGCTCCACGGCAGGGGCCTTGCTGGCGCAGCGCGGTTACAAGGTAGTGGTGCTTGAGAAAGAACATCACCCGCGTTTTCACATTGGCGAGTCCCTGCTGCCCGCCAATTTGCCGCTGTTCGAGAAACTCGGGGTGGCAGATGCCGTCAAGGGCATCGGCATGGAGAAGTGGGGCGCTGAATTTGTCTCGCCCTGGCATGACAGCAAGTGCCAGACCTTCAAGTTCAGCGAGGCCTGGGACAAATCCATGCCCTTTTCCTACCAGGTGCGCCGCTCTGAACTCGATGAAATCCTGATACGCAATGCCAGCCGGCTGGGCGCCGAAGTCATCGAGGGCTGCCGGGTCCACAACGTGGTTTTTGCGCCGGACCAAGGCAGGGCCAATGTTGAAGCGCGACATGAAGATGGCCGCGCGCAGCACTGGCGTGCCCGCTTTGTCGTGGACGCGTCGGGCCGCGACACCGTGCTGGGCAAGCAGTTCGGCATCAAACGGCGCAACCCCAAACACAACAGCTCGGCGCTCTACGGCCACTTCACGGGGGCCACGCGGCACGCGGGGCAGGATGAAGGCAATATCTCGATTTTCTGGTTCGAACACGGCTGGTTCTGGTTGATCCCGCTGGCTGACGGCGCCACCAGCATTGGCGCCGTGGTCTGGCCGCATTACTTGAAGCGCCGCAGCAAACCGGTGAAGGATTTTTTCCTCGACACCATTGCCATGTGTCCGGCGCTGGCCGAGCGCCTTGCGCATGCCACCCTGGCGTCCGATGTCGAGGCGACGGGCAATTTCTCCTATGCCTGCGAGCGCACGCACGGCCTCAACCATCTGCTGATTGGAGATGCGTTCACCTTCATCGATCCAGTGTTTTCCTCAGGGGTGATGCTGGCCATGCAAGGTGGGTTTGTGGCTTGTGAGACCGTCGATGTCTGCTTGCGTGAGCCGGCCAAAGCGGCGGCTGCGATGGCAAAATTCGACCAGCAGGTGCGCCTGGGGCCCAAGGAGTTCTCGTGGTTCATCTACCGCGTGACCAACCCGACCATGCGGGACATGTTCATGGCGCCGAGCAATATCTGGCGCGCAAAAGAAGCGCTGCTGTCCATGCTGGCCGGTGATATTTTCGGGAAGACGCCGATCTGGCGCTCACTGCTGGGCTTCAAGGCCCTTTTTTACATGGCGTCGGCCTGGAATTTCAAACGCTCGTTGAATGCGATGCGCATGCGCAAAGCCAATATTCGCGTGGTTGACGCACCGGCGCCTTAAAACGCCCGCCGCCCTCGCAGACTTTATGGACAGCAAAGCCCCCCCCGTTTTGAGCGAACCGGTCGATGCCCGCATCCATCGTCGGGCCCTGCACGAAACCGTCAGGCTGCATTTGGGTTTTTTTGTGCTCGGCCTGATCTGCCTGGCAGTCTCGTTGCTGGCGTTTCCGATGCTCATCATTTTGCCTCGCCCGCTGCGCAGACGCCTGGGGCGCAGGTTGATTGCAGCTTCAGCGCGGGCTTACCTGAGATTCCTGGAACTGATGGGCGCTTGCCGTTTCGACCTGGCCGGGCTCGATGCCCTGCAGGGTGCCCCAGCCATGGTCATCGCGCCAAACCACCCTTGCCTGCTTGACGCCATCATGATCCTTTCGCGCCTTCCTGGTGCTGGCTGCATCATGAAGGCAGACATTGTCAACAGTGTGTTTTTCGGCGCGAGCGCACGGCTCACCGGCTACATCCGCAGTACGCCTTTGCGCACCATGGTGCAATTGGCTGTGGATGATTTGCACCAGGGCAACCATCTGCTGCTGTTTCCCGAAGGCACACGCACCTCGCGCTTTCCCGTAGGCGCCCTGCAGGGGACAACCGGCTTGATCGCCAAACACGCCGGGGTTGCGGTGCAGACGGTGTTCATCGAAACCAATTCGGGCTTTCTGGGCAAGGGCTGGTCGCTGTTGTGGACCCCGCGCATGCCCATCACCTATCGAATCCGCCTTGGCAAGCGATTCGAGCCGCCGTGTCGCACGGCGGACTTTGTCAACGAGCTGGAGCAGTACTTCAAGACCGAACTGGCGCACGTGCAGTTGCCTGGGTTTCCCATTTCAAAACCGCCGGCCTGATCTGGAATGGTCTGGTGCGCCCTGGATTTCGTCCTCCTCTTTTTCCCGCATTCACACCAAAGCAATGAACAGTTTTCCGTCTGGCGCAGGCTTCACGCACCTGGTGCTGATTCCAAGTTACAACCCCGGCCCCAAGGTCTATGAAACTGTGCAATCGGCACGCGCGCAATGGACGCCGGTCTGGGTGATTGTGGACGGCAGCACCGATGGCAGCGCCGAAGGGCTACAGGCGATGGCGGCGAAGGATGATGGCTTGCGCGTGATCGTGCTTCCGCACAACGTCGGCAAGGGCGCCGCCGTGCTGCACGGGATTGACATTGCTGCCTCCCAAGGCTTCAGCCATGTGTTGACCATGGATTCGGACGGCCAGCACCCGGCCCACCTGATTCCCGGCTTCATGGCCGCATCGAACGCCCGGCCTGCGGCGATGGTGTTGGGGGTGCCAGTGTTTGCGGCTGACGCGCCGCGCCTGCGCGTGAATGGCCGCAAGGTATCCAACGGCTGGGCCGATCTGGAAACCTTGTGGGCCGGCATTGGGGACTCATTGTTCGGATTTCGCGTTTACCCGATCGAGCCGCTGCGCCAGGTGATGCGCGGCCAGCGCTGGATGCGCCGTTTTGACTTTGACCCCGAGGCGGTGGTGCGCATGTGCTGGCGCGGCGTCAAACCGGTCAACCTGCCCGCCACCGTCAAGTATTTCCGCCCCGACGAAGGTGGCGTGTCGCACTTCAATTACCTGCGCGACAACCTGTTGCTGACCTGGATGCACTCACGGCTGTTTGCCGAATTTTTGCTGCGCCTGCCGCTGTTGCTGTTGCGACGACTGGCCGGGCCTCTCTGAACCACACGGCGGGCATCAACCAGCCTGCACGGGGCTGGCCTTAATCGCCTGGTATTCCGAAAACACGCCGACTTCCAGATGCTGGGCCACCTGCGTCAGGCCCGCCGCTTTGAGGGTGGCGACAACCTGCTCTGGGGGAACACAGGCTTCTATGCTGTCCCAGTAATAGCGCCAGATGGTGGCGCTGTCCTTTTGCCGCGATAAAAAACGCGTCAGCAGCGGGATGATGCCACGCATGTAGCTTTTGAGCAGCCAGCGCCCAAAGCTGCTTTTGGCCTGGGTAATTTCCAGAATGCACAGACGCCCGCCGGGCTTCAAGACCCTTTCAAACTCGGCAAATGCGATGCCCAGATCGCTGATGTGCCGCAGCGCATAACCCATGCTCAAAAAATCAAAATGATTGTCGGGAAAGGGCAATGATTCAGCCCTACCCTCGATCAGCACCATGCTCTTGGGCAACTTGCTGGCCGCCATCATGCCGGGGCTTGGGTCGAGTCCCGTGACCAGGGCGGGGGTGCCAGTCAGCAAACAGGCTTGCGCGGCGACCAGCCCGGTTCCTACACCGACATCAAGCACCTTCATGCCGGGTTTCAAACCGGCGCGAAGCAGCGCTTCCCGCCGGTAGCGCGAACCGGTTCCCCAGGCCAGCATTGCCTCGATGCGGTCGTAATCGACGGCGGTATTGTCGAATATCTTGCGTAAATAGGCTTGCCGATCCTGTTCGGTCTGGTAGTAATCTGTGAGCGGGACATGTGGTGCATGCGCAGCGGAGGGTGCCTGGATTTTCATCATGGTTTGTCCTTTATATCATGCCGCCGTTGATCGAAATGATCTGGCCGCTGATGTAAGCGGCCTGTTCCGAGGCAAGAAAACCGACCAGATCGGCAACTTCTTCGGCCCTGCCGGCGCGCTTCATCGGCACCATGCGGGCGATGTCGTCAGCGCTGAAGCTGCCTTGGCTCATGGCAGTGTCGATGATGCCGGGCGCCACGGCGTTCACGGTGATGCCGCGGCTGGCCACTTCAAGCGCCAGCGATTTGGTCGCCGAGTGCAACGCGCCTTTGGCCGCCGAATAGTTGACTTGGCCCCGGTTGCCCGCCACGGCGGCGACCGAAGTAATGGTGATGATGCGGCCCCAGCGGGTGCGGATCATCGGCATCATCAAGGGCTGGGTCACGTGGAAAAAACCGTTGAGCGACACGTCAAGCACGCGTTGCCATTGGGCCAATTGCATGCCTGGAAATATTGCGTCGTCGTGAATGCCGGCGTTGTTGACCACGACTTGCACCGGTCCCCGCTCAAGCAACGTTTCAAGCGCAGCGGCGGTGCCTGGCGCATCGGTCACATCAAACGCCACCACTTGCGCCTGTCCGCCGTCGGCCAGGATGCTGGCTGCCAGGGTTTGCGCGCTGGCCAAATTGGTGTTGGCATGAATGATGACGCCAAAGCCGTCACGCGCCAGGCGTCGGCAGATGGCTGAACCGATGCCGCCGCTGCCGCCGGTTACCAATGCTCGTTTGAGGGGGACGGTCATCGCCGGATTATCCGTGCCGGGCCGCTCATGTGGGCTTGCTTTGAATTTTCCGGATTGGACGAGATGCCTGCGGCGTCGAGCACCACCGCCGCGCGCCCGGCAAGCAGCGTCTTGGCGCCGCCCGGCCCGCTGGCCTGTACGGTGAAGCTGTAAAGCACGGTGCTGGCATCTGCGGAGATGCGCTGCGCAGAAATTGTCAACGGACCGGCAACGGTATCCAGCCGGTCAACGTAAAGGGTGAGGCTGCGCAGGCTGGCCAGATAACCGACGCGCGAAAACGCGCTGTCTGTCGAGTCAAGGAACAGGTTTTCCGCCACCAAGGTGCCATGTACTGCCATCGCCTGCGCTGCGTATTCCACGCCGCAGGCCGCACCCAACCGGCCGTAGGCACGCAAGGGGTGATCCGGGGCCTGGTGGCTATGCGTCTGGCAATGAATTTGCTCGCTGTCCCACACAGTAACCGTGTCAAGCAGGCACATGCGACCCTGATGTGGAATGCGCCGGGCGATGTCGGCCCGATTCAGCGCTTGAGGCTGGCTCAGCACGGGGACACCGCCAACTTGAGTTGCATGCCATCCAGATAAGCCAGCACCAAGGGGGTCCTGATGCCTTTTGCGATGGCCTGCAACAGTGGCAAGGCGCGGGCGGCTGGAATGGCCAGGCGCAACGCCTCCAGCGCAGCGTCTTGCAGGGTGTCGGCCGCCGCAGTGGTCAGGAAGGCAGTGCTTTCAAGCTCAATTCGGGCGAGGCTGCGCTCGTTGCGCTTGCAGCCAAGCACCAGCGCGACACCCATGCTGTCTGGGATGGGGCGCTTGTTGTGCAGGGGTTCCGGGTAGTCGGTGTCATAGGCCACCAGCAGCACCGGGCTTTCTTCCACCGTAACCTGGGCCATCGCTTCGAGCAGGGCGGCGGAAAAACTGGCGTCACGCCCGCACAGCACCGACGCGCTGACCATCGCGCCGCTGGAAATGCTCCAGTAGCCAGACGCGGCGTTGTGCACCGAATTGTGAAAGCGGGTCGGCGAAATCAACGGGTCGCCGGAGGCCAGTGCGCTACAGATTTCGTGGCAGTTGACGGCATCGCCGGAAGAGGAGGAAAAAACCGAGGGCAGGTCGTGTGCCTGCAGGCCTGACGCCGCAACCGCTTCCTCGCCGACGGCCAGAGAGACTTTGACCACGGCACCCGCACGCCGCCGCTCGGCAGTTGGCAGCGCCATCGGCAATGGCAGTACACAGCGCGCAGGCACATAGGACCCGCTGCCGTCAAGATAGTGGCGGCCTTTCGCCCAGTTGGGCAGCCCAGGGCCGAGCAGGCCAATGCCGTCAACATAGACGCAAAGGGATGGCGCCAGGGGTGCGGAATGCTGCGTCATGGCTTGTTTCTAACCGGCACGGCCGAAAATCAGACTGCAATTGGTGCCGCCAAAACCGAAAGAATTGCTCAGCACACGCCTGAGCGGCTGCTCACGGTTGTCCAGCAGGTAATTCAGGGGCAATAGCGGATCGACCTGTTGCGTGTTGAGGCCGCCGGGCGTCAGCCCGTTTTGCAGCGCCAGCGCGCAGATCACGGCTTCCAGGCCGCCCGCTGCGCCCAAGGTGTGACCGGTCGCGCCTTTGGTGGAACTACAGGGCGTGCTTGCGCCAAATAGAGAGGACACGGCCTTGGTCTCGGCAGCATCGTTGCTGGGCGTGGCAGTGCCATGCAGATTGATGTAGTGGATGTCGGCGGCGTCAAGCCGGGCCATTTCCAGCGCCTGTTGCATGGCGATGCGCGCGCCAAGTCCGTCCGGATGCGGGGAGGACATGTGATGGGCGTCGCTGGATTCGCCGACGCCCAGCAGCAAGACTGCGTTCGCGTCGTGGTGCGCCGGCGCGCGCTCCAGCAAAACGAACGCCGCCGCTTCGCCGATCGATATGCCGTCCCGCGCAATATCGAAGGGACGGCAGGCCTGGCTGGACAGCAGGCCCAGCGAGTTGAAGCCATACAGTGTGGTCAGGCACAGCGTGTCCACGCCACCCACCACGGCGGCATCGATCAGCCCGGCCGCGATCATGCGGCGGGCCGAGGCAAATACTTTGGCGCTTGATGAGCACGCTGACGACACGACGGCGGCGGGGCCTGTCAGACCGAAACAATGCCGCGTGAAATCGGCCACCGAGAAGGTGTTGTGTGTGGTGCTGTAAATGAAATCGTCGGGCAATGCGCCGCTTGCCTGGTCACGCCGGTGGTAGGCCAGTTCCGTCTGCAAAATGCCCGATGTGCTGGTGCCCAGGAATATGCCGACGCGTTGCGCGCCGTGCTTTTGGCTGGCGCGAGCCACGGCATCGGCAAAGCCGTCCCGCAACAGCGCCTGATACGCCAGCCGGTTGTTTCTGCAATCGAAGTCGCGCAGGTTGGCGGGCAAATTGACTTCATCAACGCCGGCCACCGCCCCGACCCAGGTGTCCAGATCAACATGCTTGAAATCGCAGGGCTTCAGTCCACTTCGCCGCGCCCGCAACGAAGCCAGGGTTTCTTGCAGGCCCAGGCCAATGCAACTGGCGGCGGTGAAATGCGAAAGGTGGATGGGTGACACGGTGCCTGACAGGTGAAATATTGGCTGGGCCATCTTAGCAAACGCGGCGGCCGGCCAGAATGTTCATGCGTGGGCGGGCAACTTCGCTATGAGCAACACATTGGCAAACGGCGTGCCCTGACTCATGGCCTGCGTGTCAACCAGGAAGCCGAGCTTTTGCAGTGCGCTTTGCCACTGCGCAAGCGTGCGGCAGTGCAGCCTGCCAAGGCGGTGGCCGCGCAGGGTGGTGACGGTGTGGTCAACCCACTTGCTGATTGAAAATGGCAGGCCGGCAGCGGCATCGCCTACTCGCAGCAACAACACGCCGCCGGGGACAAGTGAACGGCGCACGCGCAGCAGCACCTCATCCTGCGCGTCAATGGGGACGTAATGCAACACGTCCAGAATGACAACCGCGTCGTTTTGGCCGAATTCGGCCTTGCACATGTCGGCGTGGACAAATTCGGCGCGGCCCTCGCGGACGGCGCCCGCCAGGGCCTGATTCGCCCGAGTGACATCATGGGCCATCAGCTCAATGCCGCGCACGAGCGACGCACAAGGCGCGGCGGGCCAGGCGGCGGGCCACTGTCCTTTGGTCGCGCTGGCCTGCGCCGCAAACAGCCAGCAAGACAGCAGCCCCTGGCCGCAGCCGATGTCAAGGATATGCGGGCGCTGTGTCAACAGGCCCGCCGCCAGCAGGTGCGCAAACACCGGGTCGCCGCCAAGCTTGCCGCGGGCGAAAAACCAGGGATAGCGGCCCAGCGGTTTGTACTGGGTTGCAGCCTGTGAAACCAGACGATTGACGAATGCCGGCGGGTGAAGGTTCATATTGGGACGTCACGCCGCAAAGAAAGCCAGGCTGCCAGCCCCCCCAATGCGAGACCGCCCCACATGTCCACTGCCACATGCTGGCGCGTCGCCAGGGTGGCGTAAATGATGCCCACACACCAGAGGCCATTGACAATGAGAACCCACGAAGGCGCGCCAAAACGGCGCAATAAATGGTGCAGCCACAGGCCTGAAAAAATGGCCGTGGCAACATGAAGCGATGGGCAGGCATTGCCCGAGGCGTCAATGTTCTTGAGGAATGTGACTCCCGGATAAAGCGTCCAGTCAATGTCCGGCGCGGGCGCCGCCGTAGGCCAGAAGTAGAACAGCAGCAGCCCGACAGAGCAGGTTGCGGACATGGCCGCACCGTATGCATACAGTTCGCGCCGGGTCGCCAGCAATGTCGGAGGCAAGGAAACATAAACCCACAAGGAGACATACAGAGGCAAGGCCATGGGCTGAAAACCGATCAGCCGGTCCAACCAGGTCAGGGGCATGATCGTGGCCGGGTAGGCCGGAACTTTGAGCACATAAAAATAGCCAAGAAAAAATACCGCAATGAACAGCATTGTCCCGACACTTTTGAGCAAAAAATGCCTTGGCATGACCGCTGCTGCCTGACGGTGCCAGGGCGCAGGCCGCATGCTGTCGTTCACGGCCTGTTCTCCTTTGAGGAACCGCAATTCTGCGAAGAATCAGGTGTCCTGTTTTCCTTCGTGGAGAACGCTAACCGGGCACAGGCGGACATCATGACATGGCTTGGCGCAAAGTGACAAACCGCAGGCCGGCCGCAGCGGCAAATTCAAGAACACCGGGCAGCACTTCAAGAATCACCGGAATGCCATTGGCCGAGCGGGCTGCGTGGCCATCGTGCAGCAGCAATATCGCGCCTGGCCGCAGGTCGCGCAGCAAGTTTTTTTTCACCCGCTGCGCGTCTCCGACACGGGTGTCGAAACCGCGCGCCGACCAAGTGGCCAAGGTCAGCCCAAGCCGCGCCAAAACCGGGTCGAGAAAGGGGTTTCGCAGGCCCGCTGGCGCACGGAAAAACACGGGGCGTTGGCCTGAAATGCGGGTCAATGTGGCTTGTGCGGTTTGCAACTCATGCATCAAGCCGCGCGGGCCTTTCAGCGAAAAATGATGGCGGTGCCTATGGCTGTGGTTTTCGACGGCGTGACCGCGACGGACGATTTCCCGGCACAAATCCGGGTGGCGCGCGGCTTCTTCGCCAATGCAAAAGAAAGTGGCCTTGGCGGCGCAATCGTCCAAAAAGTCAAGCACCTGCGGCGTGACAAGGGGATCGGGCCCATCGTCAATGGTCAGGGCAATTTCATTTCTGGCGGTGGCTGCGGCGGGCAGGCGTGTCCAGTTCGGCCCCAACCAGCGGCTGCGCGGCCACAGGCCAATGGCCGTGAGCAGCAGGTGGTTGGTGAAGACGGCGCCGAGCACCCAGGGCCACTTGGCCGGCGCGGCAGACACGGCGAGCAATGCCAACAGGTGCAGCGCAATCGAGGCACGGATCAGCGGTGTGGGGCGCCAGCGTGTATCAGTCACGGGCTTGCTTTGCAAAGATCGCAGCATAGACAAGGGCCAGAATCACGCCTGGCGCCACCGTCACGCCCAAGGCCTGCAAGATGGACACTTTGGAAAACGCCAGCACGCCAAACCCGGCAACCGTGGTGAGGTTGGCAAACAGCATAGATGCCAGAGTGCGAGGTGAAATCCTGCTGCCTGGGTCGGGGCGGTCAAAAAACAGGGCGTAATTGGAGCCGACCGCCACCACCAGCAGCAAGCCCACAAGGTGCAAAATAATTAGCTGCTGTCCCGCTAAAGCCAGCCCCGCAGTGACCGTGATGACGGCAGCCGCCAGCGGCGCGACAACGCGCATCACCCGCAACGGCGAGCGAAAGACCAGCAGCAGAAGCCCCATGATGCCAGCCAGCCCGCCCAGGGACAGCTGGGTGGCCTCACGCAAGTAGCCCGAATACAGGCGGTCGGATTCAGCCTTCATATCGACAAGCAGCACGCTGGAAATTCCCGTGCCGCTGATGGCGGCGCGGATTTTATCTGCGTTGATCGCGCCCTTCTCCGGTGCGGTCACTGGCAACAGGGCCGTCCAATGATCGCCCTGATCAATGAGCAGGGCCTGGACCGCCATCGCCATGGAGGTCTGCTCAAGGTCGCTGATCTGCAACAGGGCTTGTGTCCGGGCGGCTGCAACATCGGCAATAAACGGCGCAAAAAGGGCGGCCCTTACCGGCAGGCCCTGGACGGCGCCCGCAAGGCGGGTTTGCAATTCTTCCGGAGTGGGCAAACTGGCCTTTCGCGCCAGCTGTGTCTCGATGCCGGGCAGGTAGCGGCTGGCGCTTTCAAACCCGGCAAGCCCGCCCTCGTCGACCTGTGTTTGCAGCAGCGCTGAAACCTGCCCGGCGGAGTCCAGCACCGCTTCCCGGCCCGCTCCCGTGACCACCACCATGTACCGCACGTCAGGCGCGCCCATGTCGGCGCGCAGACGGGCATCAAGCGCCACATCGGCCTGCGACACTGGGCTCAGGGAAGATATCTTGTCGTTCCAGATGCTGGTGCGGTTCTGGATCAGGACAGCACCGGCAAGCAGCAATACCAGAGCCGCCACCCAACGCAGTGCTGCTGCGCGCCGCACCCAAAGTGACAGCCAGCCTGCGACAGCCGACACGTCGTGAATGCGGAACCTCTGCGGCAGCAGGTGCGGCAGCACAAACCGGGTCACTGTGGCGGCCGCGACCAGACCGGCAATGGCATATAGCCCAAGTTGGGCCAGGCCGGGAAAACCGGACAGCAGCAATGACGCAAAGCCAAAGATGGAGGTCGCCACGCCCAGGCGAACTGTTGGCCAGAAGTGTTTGATCCAGTCTTGCGGATTGGCGTCTTGCTGCTCCGACTGCACAAACAGGTAGATGGAATAGTCCACCGCTTCGCCGATCAGCGCCGTGCCAAACCCCAGTGTGATGCCGTGCACGGAACCAAAACCCAGGCTGACAGCCGCGACGCCGGCAAGTGCTCCGCTGACGACGGGCAACAAGCCCAATGCCAATGCGGTCAGGGAGCGATAGACGAGCAGGAGCAGCGCAGCGATAAGCGCCACGCCGATGAGGGAAAGACGGCTGACCTGGCTTTTGATGGTGTGGCGCGAGGTGACGGAAAACACCCCTGGGCCGGTCATCACCAGTTTCGCGGAGGGTGCATCGCCGGAGGCTGCGTCATACGCCAGCTGGATGGCGCCCATGGCGGCTTCCTGGGCATCGGTGTCGGATCCCGCCGCGCGTGTTTGCACCAGCATCAGGGCGCGTGATCCGTCGCGCGATGTCCACGCGCCATCCATCAAAGCCGGGGTGGAGCCGCTGTTGAATTGGTCCAGCAATCGCACCATTTCACCGGTTGGATCACGTGGCAACAGGGACTTGACCAGCAGGCCGGCGGGTGATGCCAGCAGGTCGATGCTCTCGCTCAGGCCGGCATGAAGGCCCTCAGCGCTGAATCGGGCCGGCGTCACCGCCGGGCTTAGCAGATAGCGGTTGTTGAACAAATAGGCGCGATCCCGCTCCGAGTTCAGCGGTTCACCATTGTTCACAGACGCAAAAGCCGGGTCAGCGCGCAGCCGCCGGGCTATTTGTTTGGACAAGCGGGCTCGGGCGGGCGCATCCGCACCCTCAATCCCCACCAGAATCAGGCGTGAGGCCAGTCCGTCACGCAGCTGGTCCATGAGCAGTTTCTGCTGCGGCGTGGGCGTGCGCGGCAAAAAGGCCGACAAGTCGGTGGTGAAGTGGGTGCGGCCGATGACGAGCACACAAGCGAGCAAAAACGCCAGCCACAGCGTGATCGCGGAAACACTGCGGCGTCGTGTCGCGGTCATTGGGGTGGCGTCAATTTTTCAATGGCCATCACGGATCTGTCGCCATCAGCCTGGAAGATTTCAATTTGGCTCACTTGGTCGCGCGCGCCGGAAATCTGTATCAACTGAATCACGGACTGCATTTTTTTGTCCAGTGGCAGCAGTTGAAGGCGCCAGCGTTCGGCAGAGCCTTCAAGACCGAGCCGGTAGTTGCGTTCCAGCGACTTGAGATCGCCCGCCAGCGTGCCGCGAATGCTGTCGATGAAGGCCGCCAGTTCCGGGTAGGCCTGCAATTGCAGCTGGTGTTTTTGGCGGCCCCGTTCAATCACCAGTTCACCTCCGATGATCATCATGGATTCGGGCTTGGGTTTGAACGTGCGTTTTTCAAGCCGGTTTGGCGCGGTGAAAAGAAGTTCCCCGGACGACTCGACGGGTTTGTCGAGCAGGGCAATAAATTTCGTTTCCACAAAGCTCGCGCGGCCGGATTTGCTTTGCGCCAGTGAATCCATGAGTTGCCCAATGTCCCAGGCCGCAAAAGCGGCCGGGCTCAAACCCATCATGGCCAGTGCCAAAGCCAGGGACACCGCAGCCAGCGCGGGATTGCGCGTGTTGGCCAATGTCGCGGGTCGAACGGGAGGCGTCATGTGATGTCTGCAGAAGGCGCTGTCTGGCGGGGAGTGGGGGGGCGCCAGAAGTCGAAGAAATTGAACCAGTTGTAGGGCGCCTTGCGGCAATATTGATCCATCAACGCGGCATAACGTGTTACGGCTGCCTGCACCGCCAATGTCCGCCCGCGCGCCGGCGCCACAGAAAAATCAGCCAGGGGTTCAAAGTGAATATCGTAACGGTTCGCGCCACGGTACAGCCCGGCCATGAACAGCACTGGGCACTTCATGATGGCTGCCACCCTGAAGGGCCCCAGCGGGAGCGCTGCCAGACTGCCCAGAAAGGCAACCGGGAGGGTGTCGTCATCGCCAAGCGACCGGTCGCCCAGCATTCCGACAACATTGCCTTTGGCCAGCATGTCATGAACGCGAATCATCGAATCGATATGCCCCAGCGCAATGATGTCCTGCTGCGCCTTGGGATTGATGGCTGCCAATGCCGCGTTGATCTTGCGGGCATTGTCCTCATACATCGCCATCACAATGCGAAGGCCGGCCTGCTTGCGGCCAAGCGCCCTGAGCACCTCGAAACTTCCCAGGTGGGCGCCGATCAGAAACAGGCCCTTGCCATGGGCCAGGTACCCGTCAACGAGCGCCTGGTTGTGAACGCGGATATCAAAAAGATCGTAACGGTCGTTGATCAGGTAGACGCGGTCATGGATCACGGCGGCGAAACTGAAAAAATGGCGGAACAGGTGCTTCCATCCGACTTCACGGGGCGAGTTGAATTGAAATGCCCGTTGCAAATAGTGGCGTGACATGCGCCGTGCCGCAGGTGCAAATGCCAGAAAGTACGCCGCCACAGCGCAAAGGACAATGCGGCTTGGGCCTCGACCTAGCTGCAGCGAAATCCAGGTCATGAGGCCCAGCCAAAACATGTTGCTGCGTTCCGGGCGCTGTTTCCAGTCAGTGCCATTTTCGGGCGCGGCAGCGCTCCCGTTGATCATGAAATGACCGACATGGCCAAGCTGCCCGTGGCGATTTTGCGATTTCCGCCTGTGATATCGAAGCGGATGTTGCCCGATGCTGCCGAGTTGAGAGAAATTGTCAGCGCCTCCCCCGGGCCGACCGGACTGAGGAATTTGGCGGCGACGATTTGGCAGCTTTCAACCATGGCGCCTTCGGGGCCTGCTGCCAGGCCACACCGCATCCGCATCACGGCATGCACAACCGCGTCGAGCAGCACGACCCCTGGCACGATGGGGGTGCCAGGAAAATGCCCGGCAAAGGCCGGGTGATCTGGCGCTATGTCGAGCGAGGCTTCAAACTGCATTGGAAGGCCGGTTGCGCTGATGCTGGTGCATCAGCACCTGAAGCGCTTCGCGTGGCAGTTTGCCGTTGCTGTTGCGGGGCAGCGAATCCACCAGCACGATGGGCCGCGGCATGAATACTGGGTCGATGCGCTCGCGCAGCGCCGCCAGCAGCGTGGGCAGCTTCATGCCCGGAGCGGCCACAAAGGCCACCAGACGGGTCACGCTGTCCCCGTTGGCATCTGTGTCGTCAGGCATGAAAAACGCACCATCGATGACACCTGGCACGGCATTGAGCTGATGGTTCAGGTAGCCCAGCGAACTGCGTTTGCCTGCGATGTTGACGAGGTCGGCCGTGCGGCCGTGCAGGAGAAAGCGTCCGCCGCCCGCCAGCTCGATCTCATCGGCCAGTGCCGTGGTTTGTTCAACATGGCCGCCCGAGGCCCACATGGCTCCTTGGTTGGCGGTGAGCGTGATGCCGGAAAAAAGAGTCCACTCTGGTGTTTCGATGGTGCGGCGTGAGGCGATTTGACCGGTCTCGGTGGAGCCGTAGATCTCGAACAAGGGCGCGTGCAGGCGGGCTTCGACCTCCAATGCCAGTTGAGGCGGCATGGGCGCCGTTGCCGACAGCACCAGATCAAGCGCGGGCATCTCCAGACCGGATGCCAGCAGCACCTTCAGATGGACGGGTGTCGTGACCAACATGCATGGGCGCGGTGCCGCAGCCAGTTCCGCGCAGATGTCGGCCGGGTAGAACGGATGCGCGGCGACCATTGCGCCGCCGCTCTGCAGCGCGATCAGGACGCTCGATTCAAAGCCATACATGTGTTGCGGCGCCACCGTTGCAACAATGCTGTGGTGCCGGCCGTCGAGCAAACCGAGCTGGCCTGCTTCCGCGCGCACGCTTTGAACCAGGGCCCCCCAACTTTTCCGGTGCGCAACCGGTGAACCGGTCGAGCCCGAAGTGAACACTATGGCTGCAGTGCGCGAGGCCGGGATCGGCGCAATGGCAAACCCGCCGGTTCGCACAAGGTGTGCTGGTGATGGCGGGGCTCCCACGGCGTCAGCCCATGCAAATTGTGGCATGTCAATGGTTTGGGGCTGATCCGTCAGGCAAAACACGTCCGGGGCAAAGTCCTTGACCTGGCGCACCATTTCCGGCGTGAGTGAGGGTGGAAGCAGGCTGATCTTGTCGGCCAGCAAAGCAGCCGCCAGCCCGACTGCAAACCGGTAGCGGTCGGTGCAGACGTTGAGAACATGGCCCCCGCTTGGCAAAGCCGCTGCAAGCCGTTGGACATCGCTCAAAAAATCAGCCGCAACGATTGGTTTGCCCCGCCTCCAGGCAACCACGTCGTCAGCCCGGGCATGTGTGAGAAGCGGAAAAGCGGTCATGGCTGGTGCGCCCTGGCATTTGTCGAGGCCCGCCGGTAGGCGCGAATCGCCTCCAACGGCCCCGTTCGATCCGCGGCCGGCAACACGCAACATCTCACGGCATATTCGGCGACAAACATCAGCACCAACAAAGGGCCGCCCAAAAGATTGGCAAACGCAGACCAGACAGGCAGAGGGGCCAGCCAGAACAACAACAGGGAAAGCGCTGAAGTGCCGCCGAAATAGAAGCTCCAAGCCCAAGTGGCGGATCGAGTGTAGCTGAGCAGCGCAGGCGAAAGGCTGCCATGCACCGTTCGGGCAAAACCAGTGATCATGGGCGTTTGGCCAGCTTGCAGGGTGCGGGCGAATGCCCCGCAAAGCAAGCCATACATGCCAGCATGCTGAAGCAAAAAAACCCAGGTGTAATGTGCGACCAGCCAATCGCTGGCACCGTAAATAACAGCACAAGTCGCCAGCCACGAGGCCAGCATCGCGACGCGCAGCGATGAACGCCAGGCTAAAAGGAAGGCCAAGCCCATCAAGGGAATGACCGCGACCAGGGTGTTGAGCAGGCTGGGCGCGGCGGACGCGGCGGCCTGATGGGAGAGCACCGAATAGGCTATGCCTAGAACGATCACGCCGCCCCAACGGCAGGCTTGTTCAAGCCCCTGCCTGCGTCTGGCGCTCACTTGGTTCGCTGGACAGCGATATGGTCGCCCAGGCTGCGCAACGAATGAAAGATGGCGTGGTTGTCCTCGTCTCCTGCGCGCAACTGCAAACCGTACCGCTTGGAGACGACCAGCGCGATCTCGAGAATATCAATCGAGTCCAAGCCCAAGCCGTCGCCATATAAAGGTTCATCAGGCACGATATTTGCCGCCTGGACGTCCAGATTCAAGGCGCTCACCACCAATTCAGCAAGTTCAGCCAGCAAGGCCGCGTCAGCCCTTGGGGAAGCGGTCTGCGCAGTCAATTCGGACATAGACATATATTGGTGTGGTAGAAGGGGATTTCAGGTCGACCAGCCCGTCGCGAAAGCAACCTCGGACCTTGCCATGGATGCTCCATTTTAGCAGATACGGCAATTCAATTGACTCAACAATCTATGAATTTCCGGCGACCGGATTTATCAGCCCTTGCGGTCGGGTTGCAACACCTTGGCCACCGGATTGTGGCGCAGCCGGAAGGCCTCGGGCATGCCGGAGCCCAGCAGCGGCCGCAAGTACATCCTGAACGCATCGGTCACATCGGTGCCATTGGGCGCGATGAATTCATCTTCCATCACCCGCGTTTTGCCAGCCACCGCGTCAAGCGGCAACAACTCATAGTCCACCGAATAAAACCCGGTGCGCTTGATGGCCACCGATCCGTCCTGCGAACCCCACATGGCAAACTGCACCGCCTTCTCGCCGACCTCCCGCGCTTCGCGCTGATCGACGTCGGACACGCAGCCGATGAATGAGCGTTGCAGGTAACCAAAGGTGTCGCCGCGCACGCGCCGGATATTGAGTTTTGACTTGATCTCTTCACACAACAGATCGGCCAGTGCGCCGTTGCCCGAGAGCTGGATATTGCCGTGGGCGTCATACTCCAGATCCTTGGCCAGCAGGCTGGCGATCGGCGCGCCGGACGCATCGTGGATGCCTTCAGAGACGGCAATCACACAGCGGCCATAACGCTGGTAACAGTCCTTGACGTCAGCCAGAAATTTCTCCAGCACAAAGGTACGCTCGGGCAAATAGATCAGGTGCGGGCCATCATCGGGAAACTTCTTCCCCAGGGCCGACGCCGCCGTCAAAAACCCCGCATGGCGGCCCATTACCACGCCCACATATACGCCGGGCAGGGCCGCGTTGTCCAGATTGGCGCCGGCAAAAGCCTGGGCCACAAAACGCGCTGCGGACGGAAAGCCCGGTGTGTGGTCGTTGCCCACCAGGTCGTTGTCAATGGTCTTGGGGATGTGAATGCTGCAGAGGGGGTAACCGGCTTTTTGCGCCTCCCGGCTCACGATGCGCACCGTGTCGGACGAATCGTTGCCCCCGATATAGAAAAAATGCTCGATCCGGTGCGCCTGCAAGACCTGGAATATCTCCTGGCAGTAGTGCATGTCGGGCTTGTCGCGCGTCGAACCGAGCGCGGAAGACGGGGTGTTGGCCACCAGTTCCAGGTTGTGGCTGGTCTCCTGCGTCAGGTCGACAAAATCTTCGTTGACAATGCCACGCACGCCGTGGCGCGCGCCGTAGATTTGCGTCACTTGGCTAAACTTGCGCGCCTCCAGCGCCACACCCACCAGCGACTGGTTGATGACGGCGGTCGGGCCACCGCCCTGGGCGACAAGTATCTTTCCGGATGTCATGCTGCCTTGCGCACTGACATTGCTTCAGTCCGCGAGCCCTTTGAGCCTTAAACCAGGCAGTTGAAGTCGGCCCGTACCAGGGCCGAACCGTCCTGGTCAATGCCTGCCGATTGCAAAAAGATCGGCAGTTGTTGGCCGGTGCGGCCATGGCGAAGCGCCTGTGGCGTGGCTGGGTCCGATCCATCCACAGTGGCAAACAACAGAGAGAACTGGTCACCCTGTTCATCCTGATGCCGCCCGTCAACCCGGCGCAACACGAGTTCTCTTGACCCGGCCGGCGTCGCTTGCACAAAGCGCTCGCCTACATATTTTTGCCACTCGACTGACCCCGCCCGCGTTTGCAGATCAGGCAGGCGCTGGAGTCGGCCCATCATGGGGGTCGCGCCCGGTGACCCTGCTTGCGCCGGGGTTGCCATTGCCACGCCGCCGACCAGCGTCGAGCAGCCGGTCAGGACGAAATCACGCTTGTTCATAACACGCCTCCTTGGTAAGTGAATCGGTGCTGGCGTCAAATTGCCAGGCCATCAACTGATGCAGACCGAGCTGCGGGCCGACTGGCTTAAAACCGAGCCGGTCATAAAGCCGCCGGGCCGGATTGCCCTGCTCAACTTGAATCGTCAACGCCTTGGCTGCGTGTGATGCCTCATCCATGAGCCGCGCAAAACACGCGCCGCCGATGCCATGCCCGCAAAATTCGGACAGCACGGCAATGTCCAGCACATGGATTGAATCGGCGCGCCGGTCGATCCACAGGCGGCCCACGGGTTGGTTTGTGCCTCGGGACAGCGCTTCAATCACCGAATGCTCTGACGTAGGCCAGTGCTGGCGGTAATGCGTGGCCTGGGCGTTGAACTGCATTTGCAAAAAAGCGTTGCCGGTCGGTTCGTCCCAGCCAGTGAGCGCCAACTCGGCGGCGCGGGTGGACGCGTAAACGCGCAGCAGGAAGTCCTGGTCGGCCTGTGAGACCGGGCGCAAGATGACGGCTGGCTTTGCCACGGCCTCTGGCCTCAACTGCGGGGCGGAAAGATGCCCTGCAGGGCGATGCAAAAGTTCAGGCCCAAATAGGGCTGTCGGTTTTCATGGGGCTGCGAGCCGCCAGCGGCCAGCAAGGCATCCGGGGCCATGGCCGCTGTCGCGCCCGGAATGCGGTAAGCCGAGGCGCCCGTCGCAGTGGGCGCCAAAGCGGCGGTAGCCGGAGCTCCGGTAGTGGCCGCCGCAGCCGCAGACAATGCATGGGTATGGGTCGGCATTTCAGAAGCCCGCAGCGTCACAGAGGCAGAGCCGCCAGACTCACCCACCTGGCGCGAAGTCAGGCCCGGTCCTTGCCCTTGGCCGATGGCGAAGGCGCTTTGCAGGTTGGGCAAGCTAAACGTGCTCCTGCCGTCACCGCCGTAAAAGGTGCCCACCAATGAGAACAAGGCAGTGTTCTGGCTGATCGGCATCAGTTGGCCATTGCAAAAAGCCCAGCCCTGAGGGGCAAAGTCGAACCCAAAAATGCGAATTTCAGCGACAAATTGGTCTGCCATATTGAACTCCTCAACCCTGGCTCGGGAAAACCCCGAATAGTGAAATGATGTATGAAATCCCAAGATAGGGCGCCATGTTGTTGTGGGGCTGCGAGCCACCCTGCGAACTGATCGCCTGCGCCGCCATAGGCACCGACGGCGCCGCCGTGCCATATATGCTCACCGCCGCCGTAGCCAGCACACCGCCTGCACCAGCAGCGCCGCTCGACAAGGCGCTGCTGGCCCTCAAGGCATGGCTGTGCGCAGGGATTTGATTCGCAGTGAGGGTCACGGATTCCGTGCCACCCACCTCGCCCACGACGCGGTTTGACAAGCTTGGCCCCGGGCCCTGGTGCACCGGCACGCGGCCCTGCAAATTCGGCAATTGGAACGTCTGTTGCCCATCGCCGCCGTAGGTGGTGCCGATCAGGGCGAAGAGGGCCTCAAACTCCGAGATCGGCAGCAGGGCGCCGTTGCAGAAATTCCAGCCAGCGGGCGCAAAGCTGCCCGCGAAGATCCGAATTTCGCCAATAAAAGGTTGTGACATGGGGTGGTCTCCTTGCCTGCAATGTTAATTCCGCGACGGGAAGATGCCCTGTAGCGCGATGCAGAAGCTAACGACGGCAAAGGGTTGCATGTTGTCGTGCGCCTGGTTGCCGCCAATGGGTTGCACCGACGCGGGGTTCATCGCCGCGTCGGCGTTGCCGCTGGGCCCATAAATCGCCAGACCGCCCCGGCCCCGCGCCGCCGGGAGAGCCAGGCCCGGCGAATTGGCGTTGGCAAGATCGGTCACGGCGTTCAGGCTGTGCTGGTGAGTGGGCAACTGGGTCGAATTGAGTGTGACGGATTCAGCGCCGCCCCGCTCGCCCTGAACCATTGACGCGCCGCCTTGCGTGCCGAAATGGACCGGCGCGCGGCTGCGCAAGTCGGGCAGCGCGAAGGTTTGGATGCCATTGCCGCCATAGAAGGTGCCCAAAAGGGAAAACAAGGCCTGGTTCTGGTTGATCGCCATCAATTGCCCATTGCAAAGCGCCCAGCCCCTGGGTGGGAAGGCAAAGGCGTTGATATTAATTTGTCCGAGGTAAGGGGATGCCATCTCTCGTCCTTTCAGAAAATGTTGATTTGAGTGTTCGGGGCTGGACTGGTCAGCGAAGCTTAGCTGAAAACAGCCTCGTAGCAAGTGCCAGATGCATCAGCGCTGACCGGAACCAGAAAAATATCCAGGGGCTGCGCATCGCTCTTGTGCGCCACCTGGTAGATGCTTTGCGGCAAGATCGGCGAGGCCGGGCCTTTGAACAAAAGCGAAAACGGCTGGCGCCCTTTGAAGGGCGTTGCCGACAGGCTGCGCGCCTCGACCAGTTCCGCCATCAGGGGGCCGCTCTGTTCAGTGCGCAACTCAAAGCTCTCCCCCTGCAAGGCGGCGAAACGCTCAAGCGTCAAATCAGACATTGCCTGCGCTGGTTTTGAATGCCGCATTGCCCACGCGCTGGTGCTTGGCAAAACGCAGGGCAAACAATGCAGCGGCGAACAGGGCCACCGTGCCAGGCTCGGGGATGTCGTTCGGCGGCACGTCGAGCCTCGAGAGGATGTCGATGCGGAAATCGGCAAAGTTCAGGCCGTTGCCACCTGGCCGATCCACAAAAACCAGATCGTCCAGGTTGAAGATCAGTTTGTCGGGTACCAGATCAAGGTTGGTGTCGATGAAGGATACGCCCAGGCCGCTAGCCAAACCGTTGAATCCGGAATTGCCGAAGCCATCATGGATGGAAACAGTAAAACCTGTGATCGTAAATCCAGTTTTTGCCAGACCAGCGAACTCGTATCGCGCATGTCCGCTGACAGACCCCAGGTAACCGGTGGTTCCGTTGTCAGCCCCTTGGGCCGCCCGAATCTGGATTGAGTCGCCGCTTAAAGAAATCTGCTCGGCCGATGCTGCCGAGTTATTCAATAGCCAAAACCGGATGTCGGTCACCGGTTGGGAGGCGTCAGAAATTATGGGCGATACATAGCTGACGGAACCAGTTGCGACAATCGAAGTCGGGTCGCCGCTAATGCCCCCCGGCGCCAGCAAACTCACCGAAATCGGCGTCACCAAGTTGGCTTGGGCCGAAAGCGAAATCAGTGCAGCGCCGCAGACCACTGCCCAGCGGGCCAGGCCAAACACTGGTTTTCGGCCATTTCTTTTGCCTGCAACGTGGGCTTGGCAACTGGTTTCATCAGACCATGGCTTCATAAATGTGTCCTTTGTTCAAGTCAGGCGGCGACCGCCAGCGCTCTACAGGCAAGTCCGTCTGGCAGATAAGGGTCACCAAGCACAAATCAGGCCAAACTAAAAAAATCATTGCAATCAAAGCTTTGCGGCATTGCAGCGTCTTTCACCGGGTTCAAGTGTAAAGAAAACCGTCAGTTGGTCAGCAAGTCTGGGCCAAAAGCGCGGCCCAATAAGCGCGGCCTATACTGTTCCTGCAAAACCAGACGCGAGACACCAACAACCCACGATTGGAGACAAATGAACTTTACTATGTCCGACACCCAAATCCACTGGCGCAAGCGCGTGATGGACTTTATGGACGCGCACGTCTACCCGGCCGTGCCGGTCTACCAGGCCCAGATGAAAGCCTTTGGCGAGAACCGCTGGCAGGTGGTGCCTGTGGTGGAAGAATTGAAGGCCAAGGCCAAAGCCGAGGGCCTGTGGAACCTGTTTTTGCCCAAAGACTCGGCGCATGAGGGCAGCCCGCACAAGGGCGCGGGCCTGACCAACCTTGAATACGCGGTGTGCGCCGAGCAGATGGGCCGCGTCGGCTTCGCGTCCGAGGTTTTCAACTGCTCGGCGCCCGACACCGGCAACATGGAAGTGCTGGCGCGGTATGCGTCCGACGCCAACAAAGACCGCTGGCTGCGGCCTTTGCTGGCCGGCGAAATCCGCTCGGCGTTTTTGATGACCGAGCCGGACGTTGCCTCCAGCGACGCGACCAATATCGACACCCGCATGGTGCGCGACGGCGACCATTACGTCATCAACGGCCGCAAGTGGTGGTCGTCCGGCGTGGGCGACCCGCGTTGCAAACTGGCCATTGTGATGGGCAAGACCAACCCGGACGCGCCCAAACACTCGCAGCAGTCGCAAATTCTGGTGCCACTGGATTCGCCCGGCATCGAAGTCGTGCGCATGCTGCCGGTGTTCGGTTTTGACGACGCGCCGCACGGCCACGCCGAGGTGATTTTGAAGAACGTGCGCGTGCCGGTGGAGAACCTGCTGCTGGGCGAGGGCCGGGGCTTCGAAATCGCCCAAGGCCGCCTCGGGCCCGGGCGCATCCACCACTGCATGCGCATCATTGGCAGCGCCGAAGTGGCGCTTGAGAAAATGGTCAAGCGCCTGCAGTCACGCGTGGCCTTTGGCAAACGCATCTCCGAGCAATCGGTGTGGGAAGAACGCGTGGCGCATGCCCGCATCGACATCGAGATGGCCCGGCTCTTGACGCTCAAGACGGCCGACATGATGGACAAGGTCGGAAACAAGGTCGCGCGCGCCGAGATATCGATGATCAAGGTCGCGGCGCCGCTGGCCGCGCTGCGCATCATCGACCACGCCATCCAGGCCTTTGGCGCGGCGGGCGTCAGCGCCGATGCCGGCCTTGCCAAGCAGTACGCCAGCATGCGCACCATGCGCCTGGCCGACGGCCCGGATGAAGTGCATTGCCGCACCATCGCGCGTATGGAGTATGGGCGTTATGGGGTTGAGAGGAGCTAAAAATGTCATTGTTTTCCATGACCGGCCAGGTTGCCGTCATCACAGGTTCATCCAAAGGCATCGGTCGGGCGATTGCCGAACGCATGGCCGAACAAGGGGCCAAGGTGGTGATCTCAAGCCGCAAGGCCGGGCCCTGCGATGAGGTGGCGGCGGCCCTCAACGCCAAATTCGGCGCAGGCACGGCGATCTCGGTTCCGGCCAACATCTCCAGCAAAGAGCAATTGAAAAATCTGGTCGATGAAACCAACCGCCAGTTCGGCAGGATCGACGTGCTGGTCTGCAATGCCGCCAGCAACCCCTATTACGGCCCCATGGCGGGCATTGAAGACGAGCAGTTCCGCAAGATTTTCGACAACAACGTGCTGGCCAACCATTGGCTGATCAGTTTCGTGGCGCCGCAAATGATCGCGCGCAAAGACGGCGCCATCATCATTGTCAGCAGCATCGGCGGCCTGCGCGGCACGCCGGTGATTGGGGCCTATGGCATTTCCAAGGCGGCCGACATGCAGCTCGCCCGCAACCTGGCGCACGAATACGGCCCGCACAACGTGCGCGTGAACTGCATCGCGCCGGGGCTGATCAAGACCGATTTTGCCAAGGCCTTGTGGGAAGACCCCGACAATCTGAAAAAACGCACAGCCACCACGCCCCTGCGCCGCATTGGCGAGCCCGATGAGATCGCCGGCGCAGCGGTGTTTTTGGCGTCCAGGGCCGGCTCGTTTGTGACCGGGCAGTCCATTGTGGTGGATGGCGGCGTGACGATCTAGAAAGCGGATGCACAGAAAGCGGGTGCACACCTCTGCCCTGGTTTTGTTCTCCGGCGGGCAGGATTCGACCACCTGCCTGGCATTGGCGCTCTCCAAATACGGGCGAGTCGAGACCATTGCGTTCGACTACCGTCAGCGCCACCGTGTCGAACTGGAATCGCGACTGCACGTGCTGCGTGAAATCAAGGCGCAATTCCCGGCCTGGGGCCCCAAGCTGGGGCAGGACCATTTGCTGGATTTGGGGGTGTTGGGCGAGGTCAGCGAAACCTCGCTCACGCGCGACACGGCCTTCAAGATGGAGCAAAGCGGCCTGCCCAACACCTTTGTGCCGGGGCGCAACCTGCTGTTTTTGACGCTGGCGGCGGCGGTGGCCTACCGGCGCGGCTTGCCCGTGATCGTGACTGGCGTGTGCGAGACCGATTTCCCCGCCACGCCTGGGGCTACGGCTGCGGCGCCTGCCCGGCTTGCGAACTGCGCGCACTGGGGTTTGAGCGCTTCAGGCAGGCTCCTGCCTGATCCGGTACAGCGCTTCAGCGCCCTCTGGCTGGCGCTCCAGCGTCCAGGCGGTGTCGTGAAATGCCGCGACGCTGGGCCGATGTGCTATTGAAACAATAGCACCTTGCGAATGTTTGACGAGGGTTAGAAGCCTTTTATACAGTTTTTCCTCAGCTTGCACATCGAGCGCGCTGGTGGCCTCGTCGGCGAACACCCATTTTGGTTTTTTCAGCAACACGCGGGCGATGGCCAGGCGTTGCTGCTCCCCGCCCGAGAGCTGTTGTCCCCAGGCGCCGACTTCGTCGAGCCGGTTGGCCAAATCGGGCAGCAGGGCGTCGGCCAGCGCCTGTCTCAGCGCGGCATCGTCGTAACGGCTGGCCGGCTCGGGGTAGGCCAGGGCATCGCGCAAGGGGCCGTTGGGGAAGTAGGGGCGCTGCGGGATGAACATGGCATCCGCCGGGCGCGCCAATTGGCCGCTGGCGAACGGCCAGATGCCCGCAAATGTGCGAAACAGGGTGGACTTGCCGCTGCCAGAAGGCCCTTGCAGCAAAACGCTGTCGCCGGCCTTCGCGTGCAAGGCTGCGTGGGCCAGCAACAAGGCGCCCGACGGCAGGGCCACATTCAGGCCGCTGCTGTCCAATGCTACTGAATTAGTAGCTATAAACGCATTATCCACAAGGGCAATCGCCCTGAAGCTCTCCTCAAAACTGGTCAAGCGGTCAGTCGTGGCGCGCCAGGCGGCCAGGGTGCTGTAGTTGTCGACAAACCAGCTCAGCGAGTCCTGCACACGGCCAAACGCGCCGCTGATTTGGGTCAGCTCGCCGAGCTGGATCGCGCCGCTGAAGTAACGCGGCGCGGCCACGATCAGCGGGAACACCACCGCTGCCTGGCCAAATCCGACGGTGAACCAGGTCAGGTTTTTCTGCGCTTTGAGCAGGGCCAGGTAGTTGGCCAGGACTTTGGCGAAGCGGCCGTCGAGCTGCTGGCGCTCCACTGGCTCGCCTTTGTCCAGGGCAATGGATTCGCTGTATTCGCGCACCCGCACCATGTGGTGGCGAAAGTCGGCCTCCAGCCGCTGCTGTTGGAAGTTGAGCTTGATCTGCGGGCGGCCGATGTAGTGGCTGATGACGCTGCCGGCCGCGCAGTACAACACCGCCGCCCACACCATGTAGCCTGGAATCGAATAAGCCGTGCCGCCGAGATTGAAGGTGAAGCCGCCGCTCAAACCCCACAGGATGCCGACAAAACTGACCAGGGTGACGACCGCGTTGAACAGGCCCATGGTGAGCGAGACGGTGTAGCTGGTGAACTGGTTCACGTCCTCCTGGATCCGCTGGTCCGGGTTGTCGGGGTTATCCGGGTTGGCGGGGTTGGCGGGGTTGGCGGGGTTGGCCGTGCCGCCGGCATTGGCGGTGTTGCTGCTGTTTTGAAAGCGCGCGAGCTCCATGCGGTAGAACGCGTGGTTCGCCAGCCAGCGCGCCAGGTAGTGGTCGGTCATCCAGGCGCGCCAGCGCATCTCCAGCAACTGGGTCAGGTAGAACTTGTAGACCGCGATGATGATGAGGCCAAACGCCAGGTAGGTGAAGCGTCCAAGCTGGGTCCAGAACACGGCCGCGTCCTTGTTTTGCAGGGCGTCGTAAAACACCCGGTTCCAGTCGTTCATCAAGACCAGCATGTAGACCGAAGCCAGGTTCAGCGCCACGATCGCAGCCAGCAAAGCGCGCGCTTTCCATTTTTCATCGGACTGGAAGTAGGGCAGGGACAGCGCCCAGACGCGCGCGGCCTGGTCTTTGAGCGCTTGCAGGCGCGGCACCGGTTGGGTGGCGGTTGGAACGGCGGGTTTCATGGAATTTTCCAATAAAAAGAGCGTTTTGCCCTCGTGGAATATCAATAGTTAGATATCAAAATAATAGCACTCGCCGAAGCGGCCCAACCCGGTGCAAGGCGGCCCAAACGGGCAAGCAACGCGGCCCCGTGCAGAGCGGCCGGCGCTTGGGCCTTAAATCCGTCCCTCTTCCACCGCGTGGCAGGCGATGCGCAAGCGCCCGATGGTTTGCAACACGGGCCGCTCGACCTGGCAGCGCGCATTGGCATGCGGGCAGCGCGGGTTGAAGGCGCAGCCCGGCGGCGGATCCAGCGGGTTGGGCACCTCCCCCTGCACGGGCGTGCGGGCGCGGCCCACGTCGTGCATTTTGGGGATGGCGTCGAGCAACATGCGGGTGTAGGGGTGGCGCGGGCTGGCAAACAGCGCCTGCTTGTCGGCCAGTTCCACCAGGCGCCCCAGATACATCACGCCGACCTGGTCGCTCACATGGCGCACCACAGCCAGATTGTGCGAGATGAACAGGTAGGTGAGCCCCAGCCGGCGCTGTAGGTCTTTCATGATGTTGAGCACCTGGGCCTGCACACTCACGTCCAGCGCCGATGTGGGCTCGTCGCAGACCAGAAAATCCGGCTCGGTGGCCAGGGCGCGGGCGATGGAGATGCGCTGGCGCTGGCCGCCTGAGAACTGGTGCGGGTATTTGGGCGCGTCAAGCGGGCTCAAACCGACCGACTCCAGCAGTTCGCCGACGCGGCGTTTCAGCAGGGCCGGATCAGTCACCAGGCCATGTTCGGACAGCGGCTCGCCGACGATGTCCGCTACCTGCCAGCGCGGATTGAGCGACGCGTACGGATCCTGGAAAATCATCTGGATGCGTTTGCGCAGGGCCAGTCCGCCCGGCGTTTTGAAGGCGGCGTGGGCGTCCTGGCCGTCAAAACTGAAGCCGCCGCGTGTGGGCTCGTACAGGCCCACCAGCAGCTTGGCCACCGTGCTCTTGCCGCAGCCCGATTCGCCCACCAGGGCCAGTGTTTTGCCTTTTTCGATCTCGAAGCTCACGCCGTCCACGGCATGCAGAAACACCTGCGGCCTGCGCTCCAGGACCCGGGTGAGCCAGGGCGGGGAGACGTCGAAGGTCATGGCCAGGTCGGATGCTTGAACCAGGGCTGTCAAAGGGGCCTCCGTTCGCCCTGAGCCCGTCGCAGGGCTTCGACCGGCTCAGCCTGGCCGGATTTTTCATGTAGCCAGCAGGCGGCCTGGGTCATTCCGGCGGCCATCAAACCGGGCCGCTGCACCCTGCATTTGTCAAACGTCTTGCTGCAACGCGGGTTGAAGGCGCAGCCTGGCGGAATCGCATTCAGGCGCGGCATGGCGCCGTCAATCTGGCGCAGGCGCTCGCGGTCTTGGCTGATGTCGGGGATGGCGCCCATCAGGCCGTCGGTGTAGGGGTGGGCCGGGCGGTTGATCACCTCCTGGACCGGGCCGATTTCGGCAATGCGCCCGGCATACATCACGGCCACGCGGTCGCAGGTCTCGGCGATCACGCCCATGTCGTGGGTGATCAGCATCACGGCCGCGCCGTGTTGTTTGCAGATTCGTTTGAGCAAGGTGATGATTTGCGCCTGGATGGACACGTCCAGCGCCGTGGTCGGCTCGTCCGCCACGATCAGTTTGGGCTCGGCCGCCAGCGCCAGGGCGATCACCACGCGCTGGCGCATGCCGCCGGAAAACTGGTGCGGAAAATGGTGTATGCGCTCAGCCGCAGCCGGAATGCCGGTGTCCTGCAGCAGTGAAATCGCCCGCGCCAGGGCTTCTTTGGGCGTGACCGGCAGGTGCGCCAGAATCGTCTCGGTCAACTGATTGCCGATGCTGTTGAGCGGGTTGAGCGAGGTCAGCGGATCCTGGAAAATCGCACCGATGCGCCGCCCCCGGATCTGTCGCATGGCATCGAACCCCAGGTTGTCGATGCGCCGGCCTTCCAGCAAAATCTGCCCGTCAGCGATGCGCCCGGGCGGCTCCAGCAGGCCGATGATGGCCGCGCCGGTCAGTGATTTGCCTGCGCCCGATTCACCCACCACGCCCAGGATTTCACCGGGCGCGATGTCAAACGAGATATCGTCAATCGCGCGCAGCGTGCCGTGGCGGCTGGGGAATTCGACGACGAGGTTTTTGACTTCCAGCAGTTTCATAAATCAGCGCAAGCGGGGGTTCAGCGCGTCGCGCAGCCAGTCGCCCAGCAAATTCACGGAGAGCGATATCGCCACCAGCATCAGGCCGGGGAACACCGTGATCCACCATTCGCCGGAGAACAGGAAGTCCTTGCCGATGCTGATCAGGCTGCCCAAAGACGGCGTGGTGACCGGCGCGCCCACGCCCAAAAAAGACAAAGTCGCCTCGATGATGATGGCCGTGGCCACCTGCAACGTGGCCAGCACCATGACCGGCCCCAGCACATTGGGCAAGACGTGGCGGCGCATGATGCGAAAACTCGACACGCCAGTGACGCGCGCCGCCTGCACGTATTCCTTGTTGCGCTCCACCAGGGTCGAGCCGCGCACCGTGCGCGCATACGGCACCCAGCCGGTCAGGGTGATGGAGATGATCAACACGCCAAAGGCCAGCGAGCCCTGGGCGTTGGGGAACAGGGCGCGGCCCACCCCGGCGATCAGCAAGGCCACCAGAATCGCCGGAAACGACAGCATCACGTCGCACAGGCGCATCAAGGCAGTGTCCACCCAGCGGCCCAAAAAACCCGCCAGCAGGCCCAATGTGACGCCGATCAGCACCGACAGCACCACCGACGCGCAGCCCACAACCAGCGAGATGCGCGCGCCGTACATCAGGGCCGACAAAATGTCGCGGCCCTGGTTGTCGGTGCCCAGCAGGTATTTGGACGTGCCGCCCGCCGCCCAGGCTGGCGGCAGGCGTGAATCGCCCAGCTCCAGCGTGGCCAGGTCAAACGGGTTGTGCGGCGCTATGTAGCCGGCGAACACCGAGCAGACCACGCAGACCAGGGCCACAAGCGCTGCCGCCACCGCCAACGGCGAATGGCGAAAGCTGTAGCCCACGTCGCCCTGCCACCAGCGGGCAAGTCCGTTAAAAATCATGGGCTGACATGTGGGCTTCGACAGGCTCTGGCCCGAACGGAACGGGCGCTCATCTATTTGTTGACTTTGATGAATTTCCAGGGCATTTCATTGCCCGGCATTTGAACCAGCTCGATGTTCTTTTTGGCGCCCCAATTCAAGGCCTGCTGGTGCAGCGGGATGTGGCCGATGTCGTCCTGGTGGATCTTGATCGCCTCGTGGATCATGGCATTGCGTTTTTTGTCGTCCGTCTCGGAGCCAACCGCTGCCGTCAACTCATCCACCCTGGCATTGCTGTAGGCTCCCAGGTTGAACTGGCCGCGCCCGCCGTCGCCCGGCGACGACATGATGGGATAAAGCACGTTGTGCGCATCCACCGTGCTCGAAGTCCAGCCCAGCATGTAAAAGCTGGTGTCGCGGCGCAGGATTTTCGGGAAGTAAGTGCCCTTGGTTTCAGCTTCGAGGTTGATTTTGACGCCCACGCGCGCCAGGTTGGCTGCGACCGCCTGGCAGATGGCGGCATCGTTCACGTAGCGGTCGTTCGGGCAGTTCAGCTTGACTTCAAAACCCTGGGGGTAACCGGCTTCGGCCAGCAGTTTTTTGGACGCTTCGGGGTCATACGGCAGGCGTTTGGCGAATTCGGGCGCGTAACCTTTGACTTGGGGCGGGAACATCACCGCGCTTTGCACCGCCGCGCCGCGCATGATGTTTTTCACAATCGCGTCCTCGTCAATCGCCTGGAAGAAGGCTTGGCGCACGCGTTTGTCCTTGAACGGGTTTTTGCCCTTGATGTTGGAAAACTGCAATTCATCGCGTTTCTGGTCCATGCCCAGGAAGACGATGCGCAGCTCGGGGCCTTGCCAGATCTTGAGATTGGCATTGCCCTTGAGGCGCTCGACGTCCTGCACGGGCACCGGCTCCATGATGTCCACCTCGCCCGACAAAAGCGCCGCCACGCGGGTGGAGTCGTTTCCAACAGGGGTGAAGATCACCTCATCGACATTGCTGTCAATCTTGTCCCAGTAACTGCCATTGCGCGAAAAAGTGCTGCGCACATTGGGCTGGCGCTCACGGGCGCGAAACGGCCCGGTGCCATTGGCGCGGAACGAGGCGGCGTTTTCGATGCCCTTGCGCCGATCCACCGGTTTGGTGGCCTGGTTGTCCTCGCACCATTTTTTGCTCATGACCAGCAAGCCTGTGAACAACTCGGGCAGGATGGGAAAGGGCGAATTGGTGACGAAATCCAGCGTGTGGTCGTCGATTTTTTTGACTTCTTTGACGATGCCGACGTAACTTTTCATGTCCGAGCCGGCGTCGCGCGCCCGCTCCACGGTGAAGACCACGTCATCGGCCGTGAACGGCGTGCCGTCGTGGAACTTCACCCCTTTGCGCAAATTGAAACGCCACACCGTGGGCGCGGTTTGTTTCCAGTCAGTCGCAAGCGCCGGCGCCAGTTTGTAGTCGCGCCCGCGCGTCACCAGCGGTTCATAGACGTTGTTGAGCACGGTCAACTGCAAAGATTCGTTCAGCGAATGCGGGTCCAGCGACAAGGCATCGCCCTGGTTGGCGATCCGCAAAGTAACGGCAGATGCTACAAAAGAAGTAGCAAACAATCCAAT
>JANMVT010000208.1:0-4165 GCA_031392945.1 Rhodoferax sp.
GCTGGCGGCCACGTCCAGGCCGGTCAGCTCGGCCACGCGCAGGCCGCTGCCGTAAAGCAGTTCGACCATGGCGGCGTCGCGCGCCTCCAGCCAGGGGTTGGTGTCTTCGCTTTCAAAGTTGGCCAGTTGCACCGCGTCGTCCACACTGAGGGCCTTGGGCAGGGGCTTGGGCGCTTTGGGGGCGCGCACATCGACCACCGGGTTGCTCTTGACCAGGCCTTCACGGCCCAGCCAGGCGTAGAACCCGCGCCAGCCCGACAAAATCAGGGCGATGCCGCGACCGCTGCGCCCGGCGCTGTGCATTTGCACCACCCAGTGGCGGATGTGGTTGTTTTGCGCAGCCAACAAGTCCACTTTGGATTTGGCGGCAAATTCGCCGAGTTTTTGCAGGTCGAGGGTGTAGAGCTCGACGGTGCGCTGGGCCAGGCGTTTTTCGACGCGGACGTGGGTGAGGTAGCGCTCGATCAACGAGGCGTCGTCGCCGGAAACCGCAAATGGGGTCAGAGCACAAATATTCTCGGCCTTTGGCCGACCCTGCGGGTGCTGCGCAGAATAATTGTGATCTGACCCCATTTGCTGCGTCCGCTCCCAATTTCCCCGCCGCCCGCCTCGAATGCCCGGCTGCTAACGCAGCCTTGACAGCGCCGCGCTGGCCAGTTCGGCGATGCGTTCCAGAAAATCCGTGCCCATGGTGCTGTTGAAGCGCTGCGGGTCGGGCGACGCCAGCACCAGCAGGCCAAAGGCCGGCGCCACCGCGTTGGCCCCACCCATGACAGCCGAGCTTGCGGCGCGCAGGGGCAGCAGGGCCAGGCACGCGGCAGCCTGCGGCTCGTCGAGCCAGTTGACGGCTTCAAAGCCGGTGTTCAGGCCGCAAAACGGCTCGGTCAGGCTCGACGCGAACAGCTTGGCGTCCTCACTCACGCCTTGCGCAAAACCGCCGTGGGCGAAGGCCGGGGCCACGTCCCAGAGCTTGATGGCGACTTGGGGCACCAGGAACTGGTCGCGGATTTCACTGACGACCAGCGCCGGGATGACGGCGGCATCCACCGCCATGAACAGGGTGCGCGTCCAGTGCAGCAGCTTGTCCGACAACATCGTGTTTTCATTGCCGTTGCGGATCATGTCCATGATGCGGTGTTCGATGGCCTTGATCTTGTCGCGCAGCATTTCTGCCTGGCGCTCCTGCAGGCTGACCGCGCGATTGCTGTGCGGGCTGCTCAGGTGCACAGCGGCCAGCAGCTCGGCATGGCGCTCAAAAAAATCCGGCGTGCTGGCCAGGTAATTGGCAATGTCGGCCTCGGTGATCGGGTGGGTGGCGGAGGTATGGAGAGGGGTGTTGATTGGGTTGTTCATATCTGGTTAAAGCGTGTCCGGAATGTCGATTTCGCCCTGAAAAACAAGGGTGGCCGGGCCGGTCATCATGACGGATGTGTCGCCACCCGCCCACTGGATCGTCAAGTTGCCGCCCCGCGTTTGTACCTCAACCGTGGCGTCGAGCAAACCCAGGCGGATGCCGCACACCACCGCCGCGCAGGCGCCCGTGCCGCAGGCCAGGGTTTCACCTGCGCCGCGCTCGTACACGCGCAGGTGGATATGGCTGCGATCCACCACCTGCATGAAGCCGACGTTGACCCCTTGGGGGAAGGCGGCCAGGGCCTGAATTTGCGGGCCTGCGGCCAGCACCGGTGCTGCGTCAACGTCTTCCACCCGGGTCACTGCATGGGGATTGCCCATGGAAACGATTGCTAGATTAATAGTAGCATACTGTGCATGACTGGCGTTGGAAAACGGCACATTTAGCCCCCAAGTTTGGCAATTTCCCGAAATTGAGGGCGTCAAACCGGCCGGGGCAAACGGAATCTGGGCCAGCTCAAACACCGGCGCGCCCATGTCCACCGTGACACGGCCATCGGCCTGCCAGTGCAGCTCCAGCACGCGGTTTTGGGTCTGCACCCTGACCACCTCTTTGCGCGTCAGGCCTTTGGCGCGGACATAAGTCAAAAAGCAGCGCGCGCCATTGCCGCAATGCTCGACTTCGCCGCCATCGGCGTTGTGGATCAGGTACTCGAAGTCAATGCCGGGCGCGGATGGGTTTGCGGGTGGGGGCCGCACCGTCAATATCTGGTCGGCGCCAACGCCAAAGTGGCGGTTGCCCAAAAACCGGTACTGCGCGGGGCTCAGCGCCAAGGCCCCGCCAGTCTCGTCGAGCACGACAAAATCATTGCCCGCGCCCTGCATTTTGGTGAATGGAATCCGCATGGACGGGATTATCCCTTTATCCTCAGGCCTGTTTTCACCCACCTTTTGAAAGAACACCATGCGAATTCCTGATTGGTCAGCCGAACTCAAACCCCAACCCCAGGACTTGGTCGATGCCATCCTGAAGCGCCGTGGCGGCGCGCTCATCGAGCTCGACAAAGTCCTGCTGTGGAGCGAGCCCCTGGCGCGCGGATGGAACGTCTACCTGGGCGCCGTGCGCACCGGCCTGCCCACCAGCCGCAAGCTGCGTGAACTGGGCATCCTGACCGTGGCCTTGCTGACCGGCGCTGACTACGAGTACAAACACCATGCGCCGGATTTCTTGAAGGCCGGCGGGGTTCAGGCTGAACTCGATGCCTTGAACCGGTTCATCCAGTCAAATCCGCGCTCTGCCCTTGTCGATACTGCATTGGGCGCTATTGAAAGTGCAGTAGTCGAATACGCCGTACAGGTGACGCTGGACGTCAAAGTCAGTGATGCGACCTTTGCCAAAATGAAATCGCATTTCGACACCACGCAGATCGTTGAGATCACCACGGCCATCGCCACCTACAACATGGTGGCGCGGATTTTGGTGCCACTGGGGGTGGGGATCTAGTTTTAGGCGCGCGAAAACGATCTGTCAGTCACCCCAAAAAATGCCCAAGCGACAGCTTGACGCATTATTCCAAACCGCGCGTGCTTGCACCCCAAAACCGCATGCGCATTGCCCGGTCGCGGCGCGATGGCCGATGATGCGCGGCGTTCGACCCAGCCGGCTCGCAGTTGCAGCCTTCAACCTGCCTTGAGTTGTTGTCCTTCACCTTGCCAGCCATTGGCCGTCACAATACCCGGCACCGCCTCCCGGATTTCCACCCGTCAGCATTCCCCTGAAGGAGCCCTCAAATGAAATCACCCGTGGACCGCAAAACAGTTGACCTGACGGCCTACCCGGATCTCGTCGTCATCTACCTTGGCCTGCGCGTGCGGACGCTCAGGGGCCTGCTGACCTCGGTCAAGCTTGGGCCGCAAATCGAGAAGGCGGGCGCGGCGCGGCCTGAAGGGCTTTTGCAGTACGAGAACAACATCATTTTCAGTTTCTTCCCCCTGCACGTCGGCATGCGCTGGTACTGGAAGGATTTCGAATCGATGGAGAAATGGGCGCGTTCGGAGACGCATCGTTTGTGGTGGCAGAACTTCCTGCGTGACTCGGGCGGCACCGGCTTCTGGCACGAGACCTATTTCATGCGCGGGGGCATGGAGGCGATCTACGACGACATCGCGGGCAAGCCCATCGGTTTCCAGGCGTTTGCGCCCAACGTCGCTGCGCGTGGCCCCATGTTCTCCGCCCGCAGCCGCCTTCGTGTTGCCGGCGACACGCCGCCCCAGCCGCAGGGCATGACCGAGAGTGAACTGGGCTGAGTCAAGTTCGTTGCAACCGTGTCGCCCTGACTCCCCTGCCCCTCAATCCGCCTTGATGTTGTTGTCCTTCACCACCTTGCCCCAAACATCCATCTGCCGCTCGATGAACACGCGCGCAGCTTCAGGCGTGCCGCCCACCACATCAATGCCCTGGGCGTCCAGGCGCTTGGCCAGGTCGGGCTGCTTGAGCACCTTGTTGAGTTCTTCGTTCATGCGCTTGAGGATGTCGGGCGGCGTTTTGGCGGGGGCCAGCACGGCCCACCAGGCGGGGGCTTCAAAGCCGGCAAAGCCGCTCTCGGCTACGGTGGGCACATCGGGCAGCTCGGGGGCGCGTTTGCTGGAGGTGACGGCCAGCGGGCGCAGTCGTTTGCTGTCGATGTGCGGCTTGGTCAGAAACACCGAGGCGATGGACAGCGGCACGTGGCCGGCCAGCGCGTCGTTCATCAGCGGCCCGCCGCCTTTGTAGGGCACGTGCTGCCAGTCCAGGCCCTCGTTTTTGGCCAGC
>JANMVT010000109.1:0-2428 GCA_031392945.1 Rhodoferax sp.
GGCCGCCCATGCCGTCGGGCCATGTCATCGGGCATTCGGCCTTGGCCTGATCCGCGTAATATCCAGTTTCATTCACCACTTGAGGAGAAAAACCATGGGATCGATGATCAGTTTTCAGCGCCCGGACGGCAAGGCCGTCAGTGGCTACCTGGCCGAACCGGCCCAGGCTTCAGGGGCGCCGGCCGTCGTCGTAATCCAGGAGTGGTGGGGTCTGAATGCGCAGATTCGCGGGGTCGCCGACCGCCTGGCCGCCGCCGGTTACCAGGCGCTGGTGCCCGACCTGTACCGGGGAAAGTCCACCGTGGAGCCCGAAGAGGCGCACCACCTGATGACGGCGCTCAATTTTGGCGATGCCGCCTCGCAGGATATTCGCGGCGCCGTGCAGTACCTGAAGACCCGGGCCTCCAAGGTCGGCGTGACCGGCTTCTGCATGGGCGGCGCACTGACCCTGCTGGCCTTGACCATGGCGCCCGAGGCCGATGCCGGCGTGGTCTGGTACGGCTGCCCGCCGCTGGAATACATCGACGCCAGCAAAATCAAGGTCCCGCTGCAAGGGCATTGGGGCACGCAGGACGAGTTCTTCAAGATCGACTCGGTTGACGCGCTGGAAGCCAAACTGCGCGATGCCGGCGTTGGGTTTGAGTTTCACCGCTACCTCGCGCATCACGGCTTTGCCAATGAGACGGCCGTCGGGCCGGGCCGAATCCCCGGCACGCAGTACGACTCGTTCTGGGCGCAGCAGGCCTGGGACCGGGCGCTGCGCTTTTTTGGGCGCAACCTGGGGTAATTCAGCTTAACGCTTGCGAAGACGCGTGACTGCAAGACCGGCCAGGCCCAGGCCCAAAAGCGCCAGCGACATGGGCTCGGGGACGTTGCTGTTGCCACCGCAGGTATTGGTCAGGTCGCAGCCAGGATTCAGGATCGCCGCCGTGACAAAAATTCCGTCCTCCGGCTGATTGGGGAAATTGCCGATCTGTGTAGACACAAAACTTGTGCCATTCCATTTGACGTCCCAGACCAGATGGGTGGTCTCGCCAGTGACGATCATGTCGCCAAGGTAGGGGGTGAAATTGCTTGCCCCAGCCTTGATCACGTTCACGGAATAGTTGGCCGCGTAAAAACCTTCCAGCGGATTGCCACTGATGCCCAAATTCAGTGGCACGAAGCTCACCATTTCCGCAGACGGGATTGTGGTGATGGTGGTCATGGTGCCGTTTGGCGCGATGGCGCGAAGGCTACCACTTCCTTCTGATGCGACGACCAGGGTCCCGGCCGGAACCGAACCAAAGGCCTGGGGTGCAAAGCTCAGCCCTTCCGTATCTTCGCCGGTACTTGCCAACTGGGTGGCGATGCCCGAACTGTCGATCTTGTAGATGAGCCCGGCACTGGTGGCCACGATCATGTTGTTGCCGTAAAGGCCATATGGATCAAAGGCGATGCTGCGCACGCCGCCTGACAACCCTGATGTGAAGACGGCCTGGCCGGTGCCGTCGTTGTTGAATTTGTAAATGATCCCAAAGGATTGGGATCCGGCAAAAACATCACGCGAGCCGAATCCACCGAGGCCGAGTGAGCTGGAAACGTAGATCTCGCCAACGGACCCAGAAGAGAGCGGCAGGATCGCGCCAAAGCTTGTGACGTTGCCGCCGTTCAAGTCGGTCTGGTACAACTGATTGTTGAAATAGTTGGAGCC
Organism: Rhodoferax sp.; assembly: GCA_031392945.1. Classification (GTDB taxonomy): domain Bacteria; phylum Pseudomonadota; class Gammaproteobacteria; order Burkholderiales; family Burkholderiaceae_C; genus JANYCG01. The sequence goes on from JANMVT010000109.1 coordinate 1,694, forward strand.
CACAAACTTGTTTCCAGCATAGGCGAAGCCGATCGGAGCGCCACCGGTCGCTGCAACGAAGGAGGTGAAAGTGACCGTGGCACTCGCCGGGCAGGACATTGCCATCGCCACGCCCAGACCGCCAAGAAATGTTGCAAGTTTTCCGGCCATTTTGAATCTCCTTGGGCTGTTAGTGCCCGACGTCGCCATTGTGATTGAACTAGGGATATCAAAAGCAATTTCCGGGCCAACACAAGGATGTGTTATGAAACAAGTACTTAGGCCATGGGTTCAGAAATATCGCGGGTATGGTGTTAAGAGAATCGACACTCCGTAACCCCGGGAATGGGCGAAAGCCCTGAACCTTATCGCCGCCGTTTTACATTGCAGCCTTCGCTACCACTCCAAGGGCTCGAAGCCTTTTTCCCATGCAAAGCACGGCCTTGTCCTTGCTCAGCAAGGTGGCTTGGTGTTCAACCGCCAGGTCGATGAATTTCTGGTCGTCTGGGTCTTTGCAGGTGACGGCCGCCTTGGGCGCGGCGGGCACCAGGCGGACCAACTGGTCAAACTGTGCCAGCACGTCATCGGCTTCAATTTTGTAGAACGCCATCTTGCCGGCGATGTGCGGGTAGTCCAGCACCCGCACCAACTCGTCGCGCATGGGCTGGGTTGCGATCCACTGCTGCGCGCCGGCCTGAAGGGCGGCCTTGAGCTTGGTGGCTTTGGCGTCGTTGAAAACGAACAGGTCCAGGACGA
>JANMVT010000223.1:0-44293 GCA_031392945.1 Rhodoferax sp.
CCCAGACGGGCGAAGATGGAAATCAGCGAGGAGCCAAAGGCGAAACCGATCAGCGGATCCAGCAGTTTGGCCAGGTTTTTGTCCGGCGTCAGATTGCCGTTGCCGACCAGAAACCAGTAGAAGGCGGTGACACCCAGGAGCCCCAAGCCCACCACCAGCATGCCGGTGATGGCGCCGCCGCGAAAGGCCACGTCCAGCGCCGGGCCAATGCCGCGTGTGGCTGCCTGCGCCGTGCGCACATTGGCTTTGACCGACACATTCATGCCGATGAAGCCGCAAGCGCCGGACAGCACCGCGCCCACTACAAAGCCGGTGGCCGTCATGCCGCCCAGAAACAGGCCGATCAAAATCGCCAGGACAACACCCACCATGGCAATCGTCTTGTATTGGCGGGCCAGATAGGCGGCAGCACCCGTTTGGATGGCGGCCGCAATCTCTTGCATCCGCGCATTGCCTGCGTCTTGGGAAAGAATCCAGCTGCGGGCCCAAAAGCCGTAAATCACGGCAATGCACCCGCAAACGAGCGCCAAAATAAGCGCTGAGTTGCCTGTCATAAAAATCTCCTGTCGTTGGTTCGCTAAGGAGGGATGCAACGCAATCGGCACCCCTGTTGCGTTGCTTCCTCGCCGAGAAACATCAACGCTAGGTGGATGATGACGATTGGCCAACCGGCGGACTTTAACGTGAAAAAAGTCCGATTTGCCGGGGCGCAAGTGCGGAGTAAGTAAAATAAGGGTTAATCCTAGGTTCAAAAACCGCCATGTATTTTCCATAACTTAAACCAAGAGACCCAAGCATGTCACTCGACAACGTCACCCCCGGCAAAAACGTGCCAGATTCATTCAATGTGATCATCGAAATCCCGATGAACGCCGACCCCGTCAAGTACGAGGTGGACAAGGAGTCCGGCGCGATCTTCGTCGACCGTTTCATGAGCACGTCCATGCATTACCCGACCAACTACGGCTACGTGCCCAAAACCATCAGCGGCGACGGCGATCCGGTCGATGTGCTGGTGATCACGCCCGTGCCGCTGATTCCCGGCGTGGTGGTGACTTGCCGCGCCATCGGCATCCTGAAAATGGAAGACGAGGCCGGCATGGACGGCAAGGTGCTGGCCGTGCCCATCGACAAAAAATGCTCGCTCTACACACAGTGGCAAAAACCTGAAGACATGAACCCGCTGCGGCTCAAAACGATTTCCCATTTCTTTGAGCACTACAAGGATCTGGAAGACGGCAAATGGGTCAAAGTGCTGGGTTGGGAAGGGCCGGACGCGGCGCGCACCGAAATTCTTGACGGCATCGCCAACTACCAGAAAAAACCCAAGTAATGCCTGGAAATAAGTCACGATCAGGCTTCTTTTCCGGCGAATGACCGGCGAATGGCTGGTGAAACCCTATTTCAATTTGCCCCAGTCCGCAACATAATCCGGGTTACATTTTTTTACCGGAAACGGGGTTGGTGCGTGACGCGACTGTGGATTATTCTTTTGCCGGTTGCCGTGGCTGCGGGTTTGTCGGTGTGGGCGGCTGACATTGTCAACCTACAGGGCGAGCGCACGATCTATACGGCCGGCTGCGTGAATGGCAAGTGGGACGGCGACCAATGCAGCGGCAAACTGGTCGCTGCAGAGCGCTTCAGGTTTCGGGCGCTCAAGGCGCACAGCGAGGTGTTTTTCTGGAACGTCGGCGTCGCCTCCGACCCGAGCGGAAAATTCAGCCAGTGCGTGATTGCCAACGGCCGCAACTGGGTCTGCAAACCCAATGCCGACGGCCCCAAGTCCATCACCCTCGAGTTGGCGCGGGGCAAACCTGTGCGCGACACCACGGGCCAAACCCGGCCAAGCCATCCTGTCTCGAAGTGGACCTGGACTTTGCTGGACTACGGTTTGTATTGGGGCCAGACTGCCCCAGGCCCATAAAAACTCAAGCGCTGTGTTTGGGGTTGGGGAAAATCAGGCCATGCAGGCCGGGTTTGCGCGCAAAAGGCTTCCACTGGCCCCGGGGCTGCGCCAGGCGGTCGGCCACGGCCCACCACGCCGACGGGTTCAGGCCAATGCCGATGTGGCTGGCGATCACTTCGACGTTTTCTGTTTGCAAGTTGAGTTCGCTAGGCGCCTGGATGCTGGCTTGCCAGGCCACGATGCCGTCGCTGCGGGAGTACAGCGAGGTGGTGGGCACGGGCGGCGCGCCCGGCAGGTCATAGTGGGTTGAATCGCGATCCACCCGGCGTCCGCTGGTGAGTTCGTAAATGCGCCAGGCATTGGTGCTTTTGGGCGACCCGGCAAACGGTGTGCCCAAGGTGATCACGCAACGCACCATGTCCGGCGCCAGCTTGGCGAGTTCGCGCGCGTACACGCCGCCCAGGCTCCAGCCGATCAAACTGACTTTTTCACCCGTGGCTTCAAACGTTTCGCGCACCTGGCGCATGGCGGTGTCGAGCACCCCGGCCCGGGCGCCGAAGTTGAACCCCTGCTGCCAGCCGGACACGTTGTATTTCAATGACGTCAAGTAACGCCTCAGCGGAACCGTGGAGCCGTCGCTGGCGCTCAGGCCGGGAAACACGATGACAGGGTGGCCATCGCCATGCGGCGCCCGGCGCAACGCGGGCCAGGCGGGCAGCACGGCACCAAACTCCCAAATGGCCCGAAATTCCATCGCCAGCAGCCAGGCGCTGGGCGGGGGCAATTCTTGCTTTGCTGCATTGTGGGACGGTTGCGCCTTGGCGAATGAATTCATCGTGCCTCTACAGGGACTGTTGCTGTGGGCGCAACGATACTGTCAATTGTGCCTTGACAGTCCATTTATCAAGGCTTGCGGCCGCTTTTAGGGAGCGAAGTCTTGATTTGCGTCACTTGGGCGACCAGCCATGCTGGGGTAACTGCCAGTCAAACCGGCAATTCGGCATGGCCGCGCCGATTCAGGACGGCCCACCCTTGACTGCGGCTGCCTGGCGCAACTTGTCTTTTTTGCTCGGCCGTTTGCCCTTGATGCCCCCCGTGCCCGGCGCTTGCCCGGCGGCGGGCCAGCCAACCGGCTCGAAGCCCGCCAGTTGCTCCCGCATGATATTCAAACCCTGGCGCTTTTCGATCAGGCGGAAATGGGTCGCAGAGGCCGCGCTGACAAAGCTCAAGGCCAGTCCGCGCTCGCCCGCGCGCCCGGTACGGCCGATGCGATGCAGGTAGTCAAGGGCCGAGCGGGGCAGGTCGAAATTGACCACTACTGGCAGCTCAACGATGTCGATGCCGCGCGCCGCCAGGTCGGTTGCCACCACCACCTGCACCCGGCTGGCTTTGAAATCGGCCAGCACCTGGCTGCGTTTGCCCTGGCTGAGTTCGCCATGAAAAGGCTCGGCGTCGATGCCGGCCTTGCGCAGCTTGTCGGCGACGATCTCGGCGGCGAATTTGGTGGCGACAAAAACCAGCACGCGCGCCCATTTTTCCTGCTGGATCAGATGGCGCAGCAATTGGGTGCGCCGGCTGGCATCGACTTCGATGGCGCGTTGCACGATGACGGGCATGGTTGTCGCCGAGGCTGGCACGTCGATGCGCAGCGGATTGCGCAGCAGGGGCGCCAGCAGGCTTTGCATGGCATCCGGGAATGTCGCCGAGAAAAACAAATTCTGCCGATGGACTGGCAGCAGCGCCAGAATGCGCGTGAGCTCGTCGGCAAAACCCAGATCCAGCATGCGGTCAGCCTCGTCCAGCACCAGGGTCTGGACCTGGGACAGATCCAGGGCGTTGTGATCCACCAAGTCGAGCAATCGCCCTGGCGTGGCCACGACGATGTCGGCGCCGGCGCGCAGCCCCATCATTTGGGGGTTGATCGACACCCCGCCAAACACTACCGTGGTTTTGACCGCCACTGGCAGCGCTGGCGACAGGGCGTCGAGCACCTGGCCAATCTGCGCAGCCAGCTCGCGCGTCGGCGCGAGCATCAGGGCACGAACCGCAGCGCGCCGGCCTGGGCGCGTGCCCGGCGCATCAGGGCGTTTTGATTGCAGACGTTGCAGCACCGGCAGGCAAAACGCGGCAGTTTTGCCGGAGCCGGTCTGCGCCAGTGCCAGCACGTCCCGGCCATCAATGATCGCCCCGATGGCCGCCGTCTGCACCGGCGTGGGCGCAAGGTAGCCCTGGGCGCCAATGGCGCGCAGCAAAGCGGCGTCAAGCCCGAATGTGGAAAATGGCATGGGTTGGAATGGTTTTGGGAAAATTCGCCTGAATCCGCGTGGCGCCGGCCAGGAGAAATTGCACGGAGGTTGCTAGTGTCGCTGATCTAAAATCCTGCAAAGCTTTGGAATCCAACAAGTCAATCCGGGAGTCGATGCACCATGGGAATCTTCAGTCGCTTGTTTGGCCGCCGCGAGCCTGCGGGCCAGGCGCCGCTGTCACGGCCTGTGCCGGGCGCCAATCCGAATTTCCCCGAAACCACCACCCGCGACATCACCCGCCGTGAGTTGGCGCGGGTGGCGCTGGGCGACGTGCGCCGGCGCCACGGTTTGCCCGCCAACTGGCTCGAATGCGAAATCATGGCCATGCCCGGACGGGGCAAAGAATCCCAGGTGCTGGTGCTGGTGCTGTTGCGGGTGCTGCGCTGGGACGAAAATTTGATGAAGTACTCGATGGCCATCCAGCGCGAACTGGGCGCCCAGATCCTGTTGCTCGATCCGGGCGCGACGCGCTGGTTGCAGGGCGTGGTGTGGCAACTGGCTTCCGGCGAGAACTGCCGCTTTTTGCAAATGCCGGATCCGGCAGTCTGGACGCAGGCATCGGCTAAAGCGTCCGAGCGGGTGGATGTGCTGGACCGGCGCAAATCCCGGCGCACTGGCGGCAAGTGGCAACGCCAGTCGGATCACCAAAAAACTGTGGTTTTGCAGCGCCCGCCGGTTGAAGAATTTCCCGAAACCCGGCGCGCCGGCTTGTAAAGGCCGCATCGGCCCCTTTTTTTACAAGGTGTCGGTAAAGCTGCGCAGCTTGTCTGAGCGGCTCGGGTGCTTCAATTTGCGCAGGGCCTTGGCTTCAATCTGGCGGATGCGCTCGCGCGTTACGTCAAACTGCTTGCCCACTTCTTCGAGGGTGTGGTCGCTGGTCATCTCAATGCCGAAGCGCATGCGCAGCACTTTGGCTTCGCGGGGTGTCAGGCTGTCCAGAATGTCCTTGACGACATCGCGCAGGCCGGCCTGCATGGCGGCTTCCATGGGCGCCGTGTTGGCGCCGTCTTCAATGAAGTCGCCCAGGTGGGAGTCGTCGTCGTCTCCGATTGGCGTTTCCATCGAAATCGGCTCTTTGGCGATCTTCATGATCTTGCGGATTTTGTCCTCGGGAATTTCCATGCGCTCGGCCAACACGGAGGCGTCGGGCTCGAAACCAAACTCCTGCAAGTGCTGGCGGCTGATGCGGTTCATCTTGTTGATGGTTTCGATCATGTGCACCGGAATGCGGATGGTGCGCGCCTGGTCGGCAATCGAACGTGTGATGGCCTGGCGGATCCACCAGGTCGCGTAGGTCGAAAACTTGTAGCCACGGCGGTATTCAAACTTGTCCACGGCTTTCATCAGGCCGATGTTGCCCTCCTGGATCAAATCCAGGAATTGCAGGCCGCGGTTGGTGTATTTCTTGGCGATCGAGATCACCAGGCGCAAATTGGCCTCGATCATCTCTTTCTTGGCCGCGCGCGAAGAGAACTCCCCCTCGTTCATGCGCTTGTTGATGTCCTTGAGCTGGTCCAGGGGCACGACCACGCGGGCCTGCAGGTCGGACAGCTTTTGCTGCAAGTCCTGCACCGGCGGAATGTTGCGCCCCATGATGGCGCTCCAGGGTTTCCCGGCGGCGGCCTGTTTTTCGATCCATTTGAGATTGAGAAGCTGGCTGGCCACGCGGTTGCCGTTTTTGTCGCGCCCGCTGAAATCGGCGATGAAGCCCTCTTGCGGGTAGCCGCATTTGTCGACGATGATGCGGCGCATCTCGCGCTCTTTTTTGCGGATGTCGTCAACCTGGGCGCGCACCATGTCGCACAGTTTTTCAATCGCCTTGGCGGTGAAGCGGATCGACATCAGCTCTTCGGACAAGGCCTTTTGCGCGGCCACGTAATGCGGCGTGCCGTAACCTTCCTTGTCGTAGATCTTGTGGACTTTTTCAAACAGTTCGCGCAGGCGGTCGTAGCGGCTCAAGGCCTCTTTTTTCAGCTCTTCGAGCTTCTTGGTCAAGGCCTTGGAACCGCCCTTGCCGTCATCGTCGTCCTCGGCGTCGAACTCGTCGAAATCTTCCTCGGCGACGTAATCGTCAGCCTCGTTGGGGTTGGAGAAGCCGTCCACGATGGTGGTGATGACGACCTTGCCTTCGCGGATTTCCTCACCCAGGCGCAGGATTTCAGCGATGGTGGCGGGGCTCGCGCTGATCGCCTCCATCATCGCCATCAGGCCGCCTTCAATGCGCTTGGCGATCTCGATTTCGCCTTCGCGCGTCAGCAGTTCGACCGTGCCCATCTCGCGCATGTACATGCGCACCGGGTCGGTAGTGCGGCCGAACTCGCTGTCCACGGTGCTTAACGCGGCTTCGGCGGCTTCTTCGGCTTCTTCTTCGGTGGCGCCAGCCGGGGCGCTGTTGGTCAGGATCAGGCTCTCGGCATCGGGTGTCTGCTCGTACACCGCCACACCCAGGTCGTTCAGGGTGGTGATGACGGCTTCCATGGTCTCTGCATCGATCAGCTTGTCGGGCAGGTGGTCCGAGATTTCGCCGTGGGTCAGGTAGCCACGCGTTTTGCCCAGCTTGATCAGGGCCTTGAGGCGCTGGCGGCGTTTGGCCATGTCTTCTTCGGACAGGATGGTGTCGTCCAGGCCAAATTCCTTCATCAGCGCACGCTCCTTGGCCTTGCTGATTTTCATGCGCAGAGGTTTGACTTTTTCCCCGGCCGGAACCGGCTCGCCCACCAGGTCGGCTTCGATCTCGGCCATGTCGGCCAGGTCGGAGCTGGCCGCGCCTTTGATTTTTTCTTCGCCGACCTTGGGTTTCCGCCCGCGCTTGGCACCTGCGGACTCAGCGCCATCAAGGCCAGGGGACGCCGGTTTGGGCGGCCGGCCAGCCTTCTTCTTGGCCGACGACTCATTGGCCGCGACAGGTGCTGGCGATTTGGCGCCCTTGGTGGATTCGACTGCGGATTTGACCGTGGATTTTGAAGCTGGCACTGGTGCGACTTTCATTTTTGGCTTGTCAGGGGTCGTGGACGCAGCCGGGGCAGCTGGCTTTTTGACAGCTATGGCGACAATTTCGGCAGACTTCTTGGACTTTTGGGCGGGCATTCAAAAACCTCGGGACATCAAAGACATTGGGGCGAACCTGAACCGATACAAGTGGCGCTATTGGCGTGATTGGCAAAAGGCAAAGCCGGGACGCCACGGCAAAGAAATTACGCCAACGGCGTCATGGGCGGCTTAATCCGCGACGCTTAATTCGCAGCGTTAACCATCACCTGGGCAAGATGTCGGGGCGAACATTTGGAATACAGTCCTTGCGGCGAGGTGGCCCTGCCCAGTCGTTGTTGAACGCTGTCATCTTGGGGCCGTGTCCGGAGGTGCTGCTGTCGCTCTTGCCAAATCAACAGAAAATTATACCTTGAAAATCTTGATTTTCAAGACAAAACACGGGCAGAACGCGCGGGCCTGGGTCAAACCGCCCTTGAACGCGCTTCCAGTTCGATTTTGCGGGTTTGCAGTTCCCGGTAGCGCAGCAGGGCGGAAGGGTCGGCCTTGGACGCTTCGATCGCCTCGTTTTGCTGGGCGCTGATGCGCTCGACCAGCATGCGGTCAAGCAACTGGCGCAGTTCTTTGTCGGCCTCGGACGGCGACTGCTCGGCGTGCAGTTCAGGCCCGGACATGAGTTTGAGCGCCAGCGCCTCGCAATCCAGGCCGCGCAGCCCCTCGCACAAGGCACCCCAGGGCAGCGCGCCGTATTCGTGCGACTGGCCATCCAGCCAGACGAACAAGGCTCCGTGCGGCTCCGGCTGTTCACACAGCATGGTGTGGTCCTCGTTCGACAGGGCGTCCCAGGCCGCCATGTTGCCGAGCAACAGGCGCGCGGCATGGTCGGCGCGGCTGGCCGGCAAGGCCCGGGTGTTCAAACGCGGCCTGTCCGCAGGAAAATATGGTGTTTTTTGGCTGTAGCCCTCGCCGTCATTGCGTAGGTAGCTTCCCTTTTGATAGCGTCCTGTTTTGCCTGGGTCGCCACCGGCGGGTTTGGGCAGCCACAAATCGGTGAGCTCGCGGCCGGCCAATTGCACCAGATCGGCGATCTCGGTGAGCAGTTGGCGCTTAAGCGCGCCGTCGGGCATGTCCATCCACAGTGGCCGGGCGTTGCTGGCCAGCAAGGAGCGGCCCTCGGCCGTGTTCAGGTCGCAGCCGTCGCGCGCCGAGTCGATCAGAAAGCGGCTCAGGGGCACGGCCTCGCTGATGTAGCGCGAGAAGGCGTCTTTGCCAAATTCCCGGATATAGCTGTCGGGGTCGTGTTCGGCGGGCAGAAACAGGAACTTGACATTGCGCACGTCGCTCGCAAAGGGCAGGGCGGCGTCCAGCGCCTTGCGCGCAGCGCGCCGGCCCGCTGCGTCGCCGTCAAAGCTGAACACCACGGCATCGGTAAAGCGAAACAGCTTTTGCACATGGTCGTTGGTGCAGGCCGTGCCCAGGGTGGCTACGGTGTTGGGGAAGCCCAGTTGCGCCAACGCAACGACATCCATGTAGCCTTCGGTGACCAGGACAAAGCCATGCTCGCGCAGGGCCTGGCGCGCCTCGAACAGGCCGTACAACTCGCGGCCCTTGCTGAACACGGGCGTTTCGGGTGAGTTCAGGTATTTCGGTTTGTCGTCTCCTAATACCCGTCCGCCAAAGCCGATGCATTCGCCCTTGATATTGCGGATCGGAAACATGACGCGGTCGCGGAAGCGGTCGTAGCGCTTTTGGTCGTTGGGGTCTTCTTCATTCAAGATCACCAAACCGCTTTCCACCAGCAGCGGGTCGTCGTATTTGGGGAAGACGCCGGCCAGGCTGCGCCAGCCTTCAGGCGCGTAACCCAAGCCGAATTGTCTGGCGACTTCGCCGCTGACGCCCCGGCCCTTGAAATAATCGACCGCGCGCGGCGAGTCTTTCAGGTGCTGGCGGTAGGATTCACCGGCTTTTTCCAGTACGTCGTTCAGGGTGGTCTGTTTTTGCCGTGCTTCGGCGGCGCGGGCGCGGTCTTGCGGCGACACGTCTTCTTCGGGCACCTGCATGCCGTATTGGCCCGCCAGGTCTTTCACCGCCTCAATAAAATTCATGCCCGCGTGGTCCATCAAAAACCCGATGGCGTTGCCGTTCTTGCCGCAGCCGAAGCAGTGGTAAAACTGTTTGGTCGGGCTCACGCTGAAAGACGGTGATTTCTCCCCGTGGAAGGGGCACAGGCCCATGAAGTTGGCCCCGCCTTTTTTGAGCTGCACGTAGCGGCCGACGATGTCCACCACGTCGGCGCGCGACAGCAGCTCTTGAATGAAAGATTGGGGAATGGCCACTCGGGAATTGTAGAAAAAGATTGGGCGCGAATATTGGACGCGAAAGGAGTTGGGGCGGGCCGGGACGCCTCAGTCGCCCATGACCGTGCCTTCACGCCGCGGGTCGGCGCCGCCGAGCCAGCCCGAGCCCTGGCGCTGGATGGCCTGCATGCCGCTGGGCAAATCCAGTTCCACCACGCTGTGGCCCATGGCCTTCAAGGCGCTGATGGTCTCGGATGGAAAGCGGCCTTTTTCGAGCAGGGCCGGCCCGTTGAACGAACTGAAATTGGGCAGATTGGCGGCCTCCTGCACCGTCAAGCCCCAGTTCAGCGGCGCGAACACCAGCACGCTGGCCTGGCGGATGATGAAGGGGCCGCCGGAGCCCCCGGCGGCCAAGGCAAGCCGGCCGGTTTGCTGCTCGAAGACCAGGGTCGGCGCCATCGACGACAGAGGCCGTTTGCCGGGCTGCACCCGGTTGGCGATGGGCGCGCCATTGGCGTCGCCCGGGGAAAAGCTGAAGTCCGTCAACTCGTTGTTCAACAAAAAGCCATGCACCATCTGGCGCGCGCCGAAGGCCGCTTCAATCGTCGTGGTCAGGGCCAGCGCGTTGCCAGCGGCATCGACGATGCTGATGTGGGAGGTGCCGTATTCTATCTGCCCAGGCATCGGCGCATAACCGGTTTTGAAGCCAGCGGGCTGGCCGGGGCGGGCGATCTTCATGCTTTGTGCGCCGGGGCCTTGGGCGATCAGCGCTGCGCGCGCGGCCAGATAGGCGGGATCGAGCAGGCTCATCCAGCTGCCAGCGGGCGGTTCGACAAAATCCGGGTCGCCCAGGTACAGGTTTCGGTCGGCAAACACCAGGCGCGACGCTTCGGTATACAGGTGCAGCCAAGCAGCCGACGGCAGCCCTTTTTCCAGCGGAAGCTTGGCCGCCGCTGTGTTGCCGAGCATGCCCAGAATTTGCCCGACCGAGATGGCGCCTGCGCTGGGCGGCGGAAAGCCGCAAACCTGAAAATCCCCGGCGTTTGCCGTGTAGGCCTGGCAGATGGCCGCGCGTTTTTTTGCCTGGTATCCGCCCAAGTCGGCCAAAGTCAACAGGCCGGGGTTGCTGGCGTGCTGGCGCACCTTGTCCACCATGGCCTGCGCCAGTTCGCCCTGGTACAGGGCATCGGCGCCCTGGCTGGCGATCTTTTGAAAGACGGCTGCCAAGGCGGGGTTGCGCAAGACGTGCCCGGCCGGATGCGGATTGCCATCAGCTTGATAGAAATAAGCCCGGGCCGGCGGATCTTGGCGCAAATAGGGATCGGTTTTCAACAGAGTGTTCAGGCGGGCGCTGACCTTGAAGCCATTTTGGGCCAAGTGGATCGCTGGCGCGAATAGCTGCGCCCAAGGCAGCCGGCCATGCTGGCGGTGGGCCATCTCCAGCATGCGCAATGTGCCGGGCACACCCACGGCGCGGCCGCCCACGGCGGCTTGGCTGAAAGGCATCGGCTGGCTGTCAGCGCCCAGAAACAGCGCGGGCGTCGCAGCCATGGGCGCGGTCTCGCGGCCATCAAAAGCCTCGACCTGTTTGCCGTCGAAGTGCAGCAGGAACGCGCCGCCGCCAAGCCCGCTGCTTTGCGGCTCCACCAGGTTCAGAACCATCTGCACTGCGATCGCCGCGTCGACCGCGCTGCCGCCGGACTGGATGATTTGGTAGCCCGCCTGCGTGGCCAGTGGGTTGGCCGTGGCCACAGCAAATCTGGATGTCGGCCAACCGGGCTTGTCGGTGTAGCCGCTGGCGCCCTCGGGCCGCATCTGCGCGATATCGCGGATGTCCGCTGGGGCGGCCGGCGTGGCGCAACCGGCCAGCGCGGTGAGTGCGGTGAGTGCGGTGAGTGCGGTGAGCGCCAGCGCCGAGGCCCAAGCGGAGAATTTGGATTCCATAAATGCTATATTAATAATAGCTAACTACGTATATTCGAAGAGGGTAATCGGCACATTTTTCTCCAAAATCTGGAAAAATGTCAGTTTGGCGATGGCATAGGCTGACATCGGATCGCCAGACCGCCGTCCGCCAAACCGTCTCGCGTTCAGCGCGGTGCCAGGCGAATCGCGCCGTCCAGGCGGATCACCTCGCCATTCAACATGTCGTTTTCAAAAATATGCACGGCCAGCTTGGCGTAATCCAGCGGCGTGCCCAGGCGCGAAGGGAAGGGCACGGCGGCGGCCAACGAGTCCTGAACCTCTTTGGGCATCGACGCCATCATGGGCGTGCCGAAGATGCCGGGGGCGATGGTCATGTTGCGGATGCCGTTGCGCGACAGGTCTCGCGCAATAGGCAGCGTCATGCCAACCACGCCGCCCTTGGACGCGCTGTAGGCGGCCTGGCCGATCTGGCCGTCGTAAGCCGCCACAGATGCGGTCGAGATCATCGCGCCGCGCTCGCCCGTGTCTTCAGGTTCGTTCTTGCACATGGCGTCGGACGCCAGGCGGATCATGTTGAAGCTGCCGATCAGGTTGATCGTGACGGTGCGCTTGAAGGCTTCAAAATTGTGCGGGCCGTTTTTGCCGACGGTTTTTTCCGCCGAGGCAATGCCGGCGCAATTGACCAGGCCCATGAGTTTGCCCAGGCTGACGGCCTTGGCCACTACGGCCTGGCCGTCGGCTTCGCTGGTCACGTCACACTTCACAAAGGCGCCGCCAATCTCTTTGGCCACGGCTTCGCCTTTTTCGGCCTGCATGTCGGCGATCACCACCGTGCCGCCCTTGCTGGCCAACATGCGCGCTGTGCCTTCGCCCAGCCCAGACGCGCCGCCGGTGACGATGAATACTTTGCCTTTGATTTCCATGATTGAAACTCCTGATGGGTTGATTGAATAGGGAGATTGACGCTGGTCCGTGGGGTGGCGTCAAGGTTCTTGCGAATTATGGCGGATGCATCCGTGCGTCCAAAGAACTGATGAATTTAGCTGCTATAATTCGGGCTTCTCGGACGTATCCTTAGGCGCGTAGCTCAGCTGGTTAGAGCACCACCTTGACATGGTGGGGGTCGTTGGTTCGAGTCCAATCGCGCCTACCAATTTCAGTCAAATATTTGCCGCACCTTACCTGGTGGCATTGATGTTGGCAAGCAACTCACCCAAGCGTTCCCCTGCGGTTCAAATTGTTCCCCTGCGGTCGAAATTGTTCCCCTGCAGTCCAAGGAGTCGCCAAGCCGACTGCAGTGGCAGCTTGTCCAGAGGCACTGAGGGTAAACCTTCTTTGTTGTCGGATTACCCACTCCCTAGAATGTGTTGCAGTGCAATATCCGGATTTTCGCCATGAAGATCCGGTTTTGCCTTGAATCCGAGGAGTCCATCCACCCATGCAAACCAAAAAAACAAATGACGCCAAGAGTTCCCAGCGCGTCATTAAAAAATACCCCAACCGGCGCCTCTACGACACCGACACCTCGGCCTACATCACCCTGGCCGAGGTCAAGCAACTGGTGATGGACAGCGAGGCTTTTGTGGTGCGCGACGCCAAGACCGGCGAAGACCTGACGCGCAGCATCCTCTTGCAGAACATTCTGGAGGAAGAGGCCACTGGTTCACCCAGGTTCACGCCCGACGTGCTGGCCAGTGTGATCCGTTTTTATGGCAATTCCATGCAGGGCTTCATGGGCGGCTACCTGGAGAAGAGCATTCAATCCATGATGGAAGTGCAAAGCAAGCTCGGCGGGCAGTCCAAAAACCTCACCCCCGAAATGTGGTCACAGTTCATGGGCCTTCAATCGCCCCTGATGCAAGGCATGATGGGCAAAAACCTGGAGCAATCCAAAAATATTTTCACCCAGATGCAGGAACAAATGCAAAAACAGACTGAACAGATGCTGGGCACATTTGGCGTCAAGAGATAGATGGATTTATGAGCGAAGTGCTTTTACCCCCCCCAATTCAATCCTCCAAAATCCCCAAGGTCGGCTTTGTCAGCCTGGGCTGCCCCAAGGCGCTGACCGACTCCGAATTGATCCTCACGCAATTGAGCGCCGAGGGTTATCAAACCTCCAAGACCTTCCAGGGCGCGGACCTGGTGATCGTCAACACCTGTGGCTTTATTGACGACGCGGTGAAAGAAAGCCTGGACACCATCGGCGAAGCCCTGGCCGAAAACGGCCGCGTCATCGTCACCGGTTGCCTGGGCGCCAAGTCTGGCGCGGACGGCGGCAACCTGGTGCGGCAAATGCACCCGAGCGTCCTGGCTGTAACGGGCCCCCATGCAACGCAGGAGGTGATGGACGCGGTGCATTTGAATTTGCCCAAGCCGCATGATCCGTTTGTGGACCTCGTCCCCAATTCGTTTGGGGTGGCGGGCATCAAGCTCACGCCGCGCCATTACGCCTATTTGAAGATCAGCGAAGGCTGCAACCACCGCTGCACGTTTTGCATCATCCCGTCGATGCGCGGCGACCTGGTGTCGCGCCCGATTGGCGATGTGCTCAACGAAGCGCGGGCGCTGTTTGAGGGCGGCGTGAGGGAGTTGCTGGTGATCAGCCAGGACACGTCGGCCTTCGGTGTTGATGTTAAGTACCGCACCGGGTTTTGGGACGGCAAACCGGTCAAAACCCGCATGCTGGACCTGGTGCAGGCCTTGGGCGACATTGCCGAGCCCTACGGCGCCTGGGTGCGCCTGCATTACGTCTATCCCTATCCGAGTGTGGATGCCGTGTTGCCCCTGATGGCCACTGGCAAAGTCTTGCCCTATCTGGATGTGCCCTTGCAACACAGCCACCCCGATGTGCTCAAACGCATGAAGCGCCCGGCCAGCGGTGAGCGCAATCTGGAGCGCATCCAGCAATGGCGCGGGATTTGCCCCGAGATCGTGATCCGCAGCACTTTCATCGCCGGCTTTCCCGGTGAAACCGAAGAAGAATTCGAGCATTTGCTCGGCTTCATGAAAGAGGCACAAATCGACCGCGCCGGTTGTTTCGCCTACAGCCCGGTCGATGGCGCCGTGGCCAACACCATCGGCGGCATGTTGCCTGTTGAATTGCGTGAAGAACGCCGTGCCCGTTTCATGGCTGTGGCTGAAGCGGTGTCAGCGGCCAAGCTGCAAAAACGCATCGGCGCCACGATGCAGGTGCTGGTGGATTCGGCGCCTGGCATGGGCAAAAAGGGCGGCGTTGGCCGTACCTATGCCGATGCGCCCGAGATTGACGGCACAGTCAAGCTGCTGCCGCCAGAGAAAATCAGCAAGACGCTCAAGGTGGGTGAATTCACCAAGGCGCGGATTGTGGGAACGCAAGGGCATGACCTTGTTGCGATCCCGATTTGAAAAGAACCGCATGAATTTTGGGGAATTCAATGTCATGCGGACAACAAAAAAGCGGCAGAGCTCAAAAGCCTTGCCGCTTATTTATCAACGTAAATCCCCTTCAGAAATTCATTTCTCGGGATGCAGTGCAAGGCGCAAACCGGAGCAGTACTTGAGTACTGCGAGGATTTGCAACGCCGCAATGCGCCCGAGAAATGGATTTATGAGGGGGATTTGGTGCCCAGGAAGGGACTCGAACCCCCACGAAGTTACTCGCTAGTACCTGAAACTAGTGCGTCTACCAATTCCGCCACCTGGGCATCTCAGGAAAGAAAGACATTGTATCAAAAATAATAGCCAAACCAGCGGATTGCTGGACGAAGTTGAAGGAAGCATCCAGGGCCATCGTGATGGCCACGGATTTGTCTCGCGTGATGACGGCGGGCCGGACATCTATTTGCCGCCCAACGAAATGCGCGCCGTGCTGCACAAGGACCGCGTCAAGGCGCGCATTGTGCGCAGCGACCGCAAAGGCCGCCCCGAAGGGCGTGTGGTCGAGATCATCGAGCGCCCGCCCCAACCCATCATCGGGCGGCTCCTGCAGGAGAGCGGCGTCTGGCTGGTGGCGCCCGAGGACAAGCGTTATGGCCAGGACATCCTGATCCCCAAGGGGGGAACGGGCGCGGCCAAGCCGGGCCAGGTGGTGGTGGTCGAGCTGATCGAGCCGCCCGCCTTGTTCGGCCAGCCTGTAGGGCGTGTCAAAGAGGTGCTGGGCGAGATCGACGACCCCGGCATGGAGATCGAAATCGCCGTGCGCAAGTACAGCGTGCCGCATGAGTTTTCCGACGCCTGCATCGCGTTGGCGCGCACCTTGCCGGACAAGGTTTTGCCGACTGACAAAAAACACCGCGTTGATTTGACCGACATCCCCCTGGTCACCATCGACGGCGAAGACGCGCGCGATTTCGACGACGCAGTCTATTGCGAGCCTGCCACCCAAGGCCGCGGCAAATCGGCCGTTAAGGGCTGGCGGCTGCTGGTCGCCATCGCCGACGTGAGCCATTACGTGGCCACCGGTTCCGCGATTGACGTAGACGCTTATGACCGCGCCACCAGTGTGTATTTTCCGCGCCGCGTGATCCCCATGCTGCCCGAAAAATTGTCCAATGGCCTGTGTTCCCTGAACCCGGAGGTCGAACGCCTGTGCATGGTCTGCGACATGTTCGTGACGGCCGAAGGCGAAGTGTCGGCCTACCAGTTCTACCCGGCCGTGATGTGGAGCCACGCGCGTTTCACCTACACCGAAGTTGCGGCGATTCTGGGCAACACCAAAGGCGCCGAAGCGGCCAAACGCAAAGACCGCGTGCCGGATCTGCTGAATCTGCACGATGTCTACCGGGCGCTGCTGAACTCGCGCAACAAACGCGGCGCGGTGGATTTCGAGACGGTCGAAACCCAAATCATCTGCGATGAAGGCGGCCGCATCGAGAAGATCGTTCCGCGCACCCGCAACGACGCGCACAAGCTGATCGAAGAAGCCATGCTGGCTGCCAACGTCTGCAGCGCCGACTTCATCCTGCAAAGCAAACACCCCGGCCTGTACCGCGTGCACGAGGGCCCCACGCTTGAGAAGCAGGAGACCTTGAAGGCTTACCTCAAAGCCACCGGTGTGGGCTTGAGCATCAGTGACGACCCCAGGCCGGCGGAGTTCCAGGCGATTGCGGCAGCCACCAAAGACCGGCCCGACGCGCAGCAAATCCATTCGATGCTGCTGCGTTCCATGTCACAGGCGATTTACTCGCCCATCAACGCCGGCCACTTTGGCCTGGCGTTTGACGCCTACACCCATTTCACCAGCCCGATCCGGCGTTACCCCGACTTGCTGGTGCACCGCGTGATCAAGGCGATTCTGGCCAGGAGCAAATACCAGTTGCCGGTGTTGCCCACGCCCGGCGAGGCGCATGCCAAGTTGCAGCGCAGGCTTGACAAAGGCTTGGCTTCGCGCGTGGCGGAACCCGGCCAGAAGCCCAAAAAAACCAGCCCCGACAACCTGGCTTGGCAAGCCGCCGGCCTGCATTGCAGCGCCAACGAGCGGCGTGCCGACGAGGCCAGCCGCGACGTCGAGGCCTGGCTCAAATGCAAATACATGCGGGAGCATCTGGGTGAGGAATACGGCGGCGTCGTCACCGCGGCCACCAGCTTTGGCATTTTCGTGACACTTGACGCCATGTATGTGGAAGGCCTGGTGCACATCACTGAACTGGGCGGCGAATATTTCCGTTTTGACGAGGCCCGCCAGGAGCTGCGCGGCGAACGCACCGGCATCCGTTACGCCATCGGCACGCGGGTGCGGGTGCAGGTCAGCCGGGTGGATCTGGACGGCCGCAAAATCGACTTCAGGTTGGTGCGCGAGGGCGAAGAGCTGGTCAGCCGCGCGATGAAGGACAAAGGCGCCGCGCCTGAACGCGGCATGGGCAGCGGCAGAAGTGCGCCTGACGGCGCGCCCTTCAAAGCCTCGACGAAACGCGCTGCCCGCAAAATGTCAGAGCCGCTGGCGCGCACCTCCCAGTCCTCCGGCCAGTCCGCCGGCCAGTCCCTGAAGCCCTCTGGCAAAAACAAGGACAACGACAAGGGCAGGGGCCACAAATCGCGTCGACGGTCCTGACAGCGGTTTTTGGACCATCGCCAAAACGGCTGAACCTAGTTCAGCGACACTTATATTTTTTTGGAGACACATTGACATGACACAAAATTCAAAAATCGCCATCGTGACGGGTGCTGGCACCGGGGTTGGCAAAGCGGCGGCGCTGGCCCTGCTCAAGGACGGTTATTGCGTGGTGCTGGCCGGCCGGCGGCCCGAGCCGCTGGCCGAGGCGGCCAAACAGAGCGGCGCGGGTGACCGTGCCCTGGCCGTGCCGACCGATGTGGCCGATCCGGATTCGGTCAAAGCCCTGTTCGACGCCACGGTGGCCAAGTTTGGCCGGGTCGATGTGGTGTTCAACAATGCCGGCGTCAACGCACCCGGCATTCCGCTGGAAGACCTGACATTCGCCCAGTGGAAAAACGTGGTGGACATCAACCTCACGGGCGTGTTTCTGTGCATCCAGAACGCGTTCAGGGTGATGAAGGCGCAAAGCCCGCGCGGTGGGCGCATCATCAACAACGGCTCCATTTCCGCGCACACGCCGCGCCCCAATTCCATCGCCTACACCTCGACCAAACACGCGGTGTTGGGCCTGACCAAGACAGCCTCGCTCGACGGCCGCAAGTACGACATCGCGGTCGGGCAAATTGACATTGGCAACGCGGCCACCGAAATGGCGCAACGCATGGCCACCGGTGTGACGCAGGCCAATGGCACCGTCGCCATCGAGGCCCTGATGGACGTCGACATCGTCGGCCAGTCGGTGTTGTACATGGCCAATCTGCCGCTGTCGGCCAATGTGCTGTCGCACACGGTGATGGCCACCAACATGCCTTTTGTGGGCCGGGGCTGACATTGCCTTGAAGCTCTTTTCGGCACTGCGGCCATGCGTTGCGTGAATTGAATTGCTATATTAATAAAAGCAAACTATCTATATTCCACGAGGGAAAAACGCCAATTTCTCTGGAAGTCTTGTAAATTTCAGCGGATTTGACGCCCATAGGCCTGGTTCATCGCGCCGATGCCAGCCGCTGGATCAGGGCACTGGCTGTCAACGCCTTGGATGCAGGTTCAAGCTCCGCCGCCAAGCCGTGCAGGTAGACGGCGTCACAGGCGGCATTGAAGGCCAAGTGGTTCGCGTTTTTTTGCGCTTTCGTGGCGAAGCCGCTGGCAAAACACCCGGCCAGTCGCGCGCCCACCATGCCCGCCAGCACGTCGCCGGTGCCCGCCGTGGCCAGGCGCGCGTCGCCTGTGGGGTTGATGGCCGGCGTCAGGCCCGGCGCGGCGACGACGGTGCCCGAGCCTTTGAGCGCCACAACACAGGCGAACTGGTCTGCGATCTGTTGCGCGGCGCCCAGGCGGTCATGCTGGATCTGCAGGGCGTCCAGCTTGAGCAAACGGGCGGCTTCCAGCGGGTGCGGCGTCAGCACGGTGGCTTGGCCGCGCCTGGCCCGCGCGCGCAGCAGGGTCTGCAGCTGGCTGTCAATTGCAATTGAATTAATAGCGTCTGCATCAATGACGGCGAGGGCGCAGGTCGATAAAACTTTGGCAAGCGGCTGGTGCACCGCGTCCCCGCCGCCGCAACCGCAAACCACGGTCATGCGTTTCAAGTCCAGTGCGTCCAGTGCGCGGAACATCAGCTCGGGCTGGTTGGGGTCCACCGCCATCGCGCCGCCGTCGAGCAGGCTGACAAACACGCGGCCCGCGCCGAAATGCAGGGCGGCTGACGCAGCCAGCAGGGCCGCGCCGGTCATGCCGGACGCGCCGCCGATCACGGCCACGTCGCCGAAACTGCCCTTGTGCGAGGCATGCGGGCGAGGCTGGAAGGACGGCATTCCCGTCAACCAGGCGGTTGGCAAAACAGGGTTTGCAGGGTTTGGCGGCGTCCCCAGAACACCCATGGCCGCGCCGCCTGGCTGTTCTGGCCGCGCCAACGAGTCAAACCAGACTTCACCACTGGCGTCTCGGCCATGAGCCGTGAACAGGCCGGGTTTGAGCGTCAACAGACTGAGCGTGAATTGCGCCTGCACGCAAGTCGGGCCGGCCTGCCCTGTGTCCGCGTTCAGGCCAGTGGGGAGGTCAACCGCCAGCACCGGGGCCGGCGCGGCGTTCATCTGCGCAATCCATAGGGCCATGCGAGCCTCTATCGGGCGGTTTCCTGGTGCGCTGCCAGACGAAGCGCCCAGTCCCAGCAACGCGTCGATGCACAAATCAAACTGCCTTGGCGGCCCATCGGCAAACTCGACGTCGGCGTTGATGGCACGCCAGCGCGATTGGGCCGCGTCCGCAGGGGCTTTATCCGGCGCCCCCAACCAGGTCACGATCGGGTTTTTGCCCCATAGTTTCAGGTGCATGGCCGCTTCCAGCCCGTCGCCGCCGTTGTTGCCGGGGCCGCAGGCGATCCAGACCGTTTGCGTGTGCGGCGCGATAGCCAGGGCCAGTTTGGCCACCGACAAACCGGCGCGCTGCATCAAGGTGTGTGCGGGCAAATCCTCAGCCGCCGCGCGCTCCATTTCGCGCGTGGCGTCAATGCGGTGCACGGCTTGCCGCGTGGTGTGTGTGACGCGTTGGAGATCAGAATTCATGCGGCGCTTTCTGGGATTGGGCCCGTTGCATTCTGCGCCAGGCGTCTGGTCAGCGTGACAGGCGGGCGAGCTCGAAGCCCGCCAAATCCAGCGCTGGCTGTTTGCCGCCGATCAAATCCGCCAGCGCCTGCGCTGAGCCGCAGCTTAGCGCCCAGCCGCTGGAGCCGTGCCCGACATTGAGCCACAGGCCGGGCACGCCGCTGGCGCCCAAAATCGGCGGGCCATCGGGCAACATGGGGCGCGCGCCCTTCCAGATTTGCACACCGCTGGACTGCGTGGCCGCGCCCGGAAACCAGTCATGCAGCACCTTGTACAGCGTTTCAATCGATGCGGCGCGATGGCGCCCCGGTGCGCCGCCCATCTCGGCGCTGCCCGCCACGCGCACGCGGTTGCCCAGGCGCGATATCGCCACCTTGTAACGTTCGTCCATGACGGCGCTGCGCGGCGCGTTGAGCGCTTCGCGGACCGGCGCGCTGATCGAATAGCCATAAACCGCCGACAACGGGATCTTCAGCCCCAAAGGCTTGAGCAACTGCGCCGATGCAAGGCCGGCGCACATCACCACGGCATCGAATTTTCTGGGCGCGGTTTCCCCGGCGATGAGCAATGAAGCGGCGGCTGTTTTGTCCAGATGGGCCACCGTCGTGTTGAAGGCGAATGCCACGCCCTTGCGCAGGGCTTCGTTTTTGAGCAGCAGCGCGAACTGGCGGCAGTTGCCGACCTCGTCGTGGGGCAGGTGGATGGCGCCCAGAAACGGCGTGTCCGGATTCAGCGCGGGCTCGATCTTTCTGGCGGCCGCGCTGTCAAGCTCCGCGAATGCGACACCAGCGTCACGCAGCACTTGCAGGCCCGTGGACACCATTCTGCGCTCGCCCTGCGAGCGCAGCAGCACCATGTAGCCATCGCTGCGGTCGTATTCCAGTTGCAAATCAGCCGTGATCTTGTGCAATTGGGTGCGGCTGTAGAAGGCCAGGCGCTGCATGGCCGAGCGGTTGGCGATGTAAGTGGCGGGATTGCAGGCGCGGTACCAGCGCCAGATCCAGGCCAGCTCGGTCAAAGACAGGTTTGCGCCGAGTTTGACTGGCGCGTGGCGGCCGAACAACTGGCTCAACACTTTCATCGGCATGCCTGGCGCCGCCCAGGGCGTGACGTAGCCGGGTGCGACCACGCCGGCATTGGCAAAACTGGATTCTTCTGCCGCTGCGGAGCGGCGCTCGAACACGCAGACCTCGTGGCCGTCGCAGGCCAGCGCATGCGCGGTGGTGACGCCGACGATGCCCGCGCCAATAACTGCTATTTTCATGGATTCCCTGGAATTTGAGGGACAAATTGGTCGTTTTCCCTCGTGGTATATGCGTAGTTAGCTATTACTAATATAGCATACATCAAATCGGCCAGGCGATTGATTTTTCGGCCTGGCCAGCGATATTGAGCACGGCGTCGTCCTGCATGGCTGCCGCCCAGACCATCAGGCCGACCGGCAATTCACCCGGCGCGTGGCAGGGGATGGAAATGGCGCAACCGTCGAGCATGTTGACCACGCTGGTGTTGCGCAGCAGTTGGCCGTTGGCTTTGAAAAACGCGGCGTCGCGCCCGGCGCCTGGCGCCACCTCGGCAATAGGCGGCGCGACGATGGGCACGGTGGGCGACAGAACCGCGTCAAAGCCTTGCAGCGCGGCTTCAACCCGGGCGATCCAGCTGCGCCGCGCCTCAAGCAACTCGATGTATTCGAGCGCACTCATTTTGGCGCCCATCTGAATCCGCGCCAGCACCCTGGGGTCGTACTGGCCCGCCTGTTTTTGCAGCAATGCGTGGTGCCAGGCGTAACTCTCGGCGGGCGAGAAGCCGCCAGTGGCATTGATGGCGGGCAATTCAAGCAGCTCGGGCAGGGCGATTTCCCCGATCTTGGCGCCTGCGGCACGCAGGGTGTCGAGGCTGCGTTGCCAGGCGGTTGCAACAGTTGTGTCCAGGCCGTCTTGCATCAGCGGTTTGACGATGACCAGGCGGTAGGCCGACAAGGGCGCGTTGCTGCGCACCACGAACCGTGCGGCAAGGACTTCATGCGCCAGCATGGCGTCGCGCACCGAACGCGTCAGGGCGCAGACCGTGTCCATGCTGGTCGAGAGGGGCAGGGCGCCCTCCAGCGGCACCCGGCGTGCCGTGCATTTGAATCCGACAATGCCGTTCAAGGCCGCCGGAATGCGGATTGAGCCGCCAGTGTCGGAGCCCAGGCCGATAAAAGATGAGCCCGTCGCCACCGAAACCGCCGCGCCAGACGACGAGCCGCCCGGCACGCGCGCGACCACGCGGTCCGCCGCGTTGGCCGGCGTACCGAAATGCGGGTTGACGCCAACGCCCGAAAAGGCGAATTCGACCATGTTGGTGCGCCCCAGCACGATGCCGCCAGCGGCTTTGAGGCGCGCCACGGCAGGGCTATCGCGCAACGCGACGGGGGCATCGGCCAGGGCGATGGAGCCCGCCGCCGTGGTTTGCCCGGCGATGTCAAACAAATCCTTGACCGACACGGCCAGGCCTGCCAGCGGCCTGGACGCCAGCCCTGGCGCAGCGGCAAGCTGGCGGGCCTCGTCGTACATGGTTTTCACAAACACATGGCGGTTGGCTTCACTCTGCGCCGTCGCAATGGCCGCGTCCATCTCGGCGTCGGCGCTGGAATGGCCCTGGCGAATGGCGTTACGGGTGGCGCAAAGGTCGGCGGTGCGAGCGAGCGGGCGAGGGGGCACGGATGTCGGAACGGGATTGGCAGTCATGGTCTTGGCGCGGGCGCTTGCTGTTATAATCTTTGGGTTTTGCTGAGTGGCGCTACGGGCGGGTCAAAAATTGGTCACAGGTCAGGTGATCGAACCGGTTTTGTGGCATCAAGCAGCAGACAAATCGCAAACCAGTCCCATCAAGGTGTTGCGGCTTTGACTTTTCAGCAAATTTGAAAACAAATTTGACAATAAATCTGAAAATATAGGCCGTCAATAGCGGGCTGGATTTTAGACCCAACCTTTGGAGTTGAACCATGTCAGTCACAATGCGCGAAATGCTCGAAGCCGGTGTCCATTTTGGCCACCAAACCCGGTTTTGGAACCCCAAGATGGCACCGTACATCTTCGGCCATCGCAACAAAATCCACATCATCAACCTGGAAAAATCGCTGCCGATGTTCCAGGACGCAGCCAAATTCGTCAAGCAGCTCACGGCGCGCCGTGGCACGGTCTTGATGGTGGGCACCAAGCGCCAGGCGCGCGACACGGTGGCTGCCGAGGCGCAACGCGCCGGTGTGCCTTATGTCGACCAGCGCTGGCTCGGCGGCATGTTGACCAATTTCAAGACGGTCAAGACCTCGATCAAACGCTTGAAGGAAATGAAAGTCCAGCAAGAAGCCGGCCTTGACGCCATGAGCAAAAAAGAGCAGTTGGTGTTTGCCCGCGAAATCGCCAAGCTGGAAAAAGACATCGGCGGCATCCAGGACATGAACGCCTTGCCGGACGCGATTTTTGTGATCGACGTGGGTTTCCACAAGATCGCCGTGCTGGAAGCCAAAAAACTGGGCATTCCGCTGATCGGCGTGGTCGATTCCAACCATTCGCCAGAAGGCATCGACTATGTCATTCCGGGCAATGACGACTCGTCCAAGGCGGTCACTTTGTACGCCCGCGGCATCGCCGATGCGATCCTTGAAGGCCGCGCCAATGCGGTTGACGACGTGGTCAAGGCGGTTGTGGCCGCCGAAACCGGCGACGAATTTGTGGAAGTGAGCGAGGCGGCTGCCTGAGTCTCCCCCGCGCTTGAAAAGGGGCTCGTTGCCCCTTTTTTTTAGCCCCCCGTCCAAGCAAGATCAATCGGACAAACTGAATTTTAGAAATTGAGGAATATCAAAATGGCTGCAATTACCGCAAGCATGGTCGCTGAACTGCGTGGCAAGACCGACGCCCCCATGATGGAATGCAAACGCGCCCTGACCGAAGCCGGCGGCGACATGGCCCGCGCGGAGGAGATCCTGCGCGTCAAGCTCGGCAGCAAGGCCGGCAAGGCTGCCAGCCGCATCACCGCCGAAGGTGTGGTGACCAGTTGCATGGATGGCGCGGTTGGCGCGATCCTTGAAGTCAACTGCGAAACCGATTTTGTCA
The DNA here is from genome assembly GCA_031392945.1 of Rhodoferax sp. GTDB lineage: Bacteria > Pseudomonadota > Gammaproteobacteria > Burkholderiales > Burkholderiaceae_C > JANYCG01. Next base: position 24,155 of record JANMVT010000223.1, read on the forward strand.
CCAAGAGCGACAGCTTTCTGGCCATGGCCAACGCCGCCGTCGCCCTGGTTGCCAAGCACAACCCCGCAGACGCCGCCGCCCTGGGCGATTTGCCCCACACCCAGGACGGCTTTGGCCCGACGCTGGAAGACGTGCGCAAAGGGCTGATCGGCAAGATTGGCGAAAATATGAGCTTTCGCCGCTTCAAGCGTTTCGGCTCGGGCGCCAAACTCGCGTCCTATTTGCATGGCACGCGCATCGGCGTGGTCGTTGAGTTTGAAGGTGACGAAACCGCAGCCAAAGACGTCGCCATGCACGTCGCCGCGATGAAACCCGTGGCTTTGTCCAGCGCCGATGTGCCCGCAGAGCTGGTGGCGCGCGAGCGCTCGGTGGCGGTTGCCAAGGCGGCCGAGGACGCCGCCGTGGCCACGGCCGCAGGCAAGCCGGTCCAATCGGCTGAAATCGTCACCAAACGCGTCGAGGGCGGGGTGCAGAAATTCCTCAAGGAAGTCTCGCTCTTCAACCAGTCGTTCGTGAAGAATGACAAGCTCACCGTCGAACAAATGCTCAAGGCGTCCAGCACCACGGTCAAGGGCTTCACCCTTTACGTGGTAGGCGAAGGCATCGAGAAGAAGGTTGACGACTTCGCGGCCGAAGTAGCCGCCACGGTGGCAGCCAGCAAGCAAGCCGCCTGACCGCATCCGATTGATTCACCCCTACAAAGGAAACCCCATGGCCATAGTCAAACCAGCATACCGGCGAATTCTGCTCAAGTTGTCTGGCGAGGCCTTGATGGGCGACGACCAATTTGGCATCAACCGCGACACCATTGTGCGGATGGTGAACGAAGTGGCCGAGGTGACACGTCTGGGCGTACAGGTCGCCGTGGTGATCGGCGGGGGCAACATCTTTCGCGGTGTCGCGGGTGGCTCGGTCGGCATGGACCGTGCCACGGCCGACTACATGGGCATGCTGGCCACCGTGATGAACGCGCTGGCCCTGGGCGACACCATGAACAAGGCCGGCCTGGTCGCGCGCGTCATGTCAGCCATTGCCATCGAGCAGGTGGTTGAGCCTTATGTGCGGCCCAAGGCCTTGCAGTATCTGGAAGAGGGCAAGGTCGTCATTTTCGCAGCAGGCACCGGCAACCCGTTCTTCACGACCGACACGGCGGCGGCCTTGCGCGGCGCCGAAATCGGCGCCGAGGTGGTGTTGAAGGCCACCAAGGTCGATGGCGTCTACAGCGCCGACCCGAAGAAAGAGCCCAACGCCACGCGTTACGCCAAGTTGTCGTTTGATGAGGCCATCACCAAAAACCTGGGCATCATGGACGCAGCGGCTTTTTCGCTGTGCCGCGACCAGAAACTGCCGATCAAGGTGTTTTCGATTTTCAAACATGGCGCGCTCAAGCGGGTGGTGATGGGTGAGGACGAGGGCACGCTGATCTATCCCTGACAATAGAGGCCTGAAGTCTGAGGAGTTGAAAATGGCGATTGACGAGATCAAGAAGACTGTCGAGGTCAAAATGGACCAGTCGATAGGGGCGTTGAAAAACAACCTCACAAAAATCCGCACCGGGCGGGCCAACCCGGCCTTGCTCGACACGGTCCAGGTCGATTATTACGGCGCCCTGCTGCCCATCAGCCAGGTCGCCAACGTGTCGCTGATCGACGCCCGCACCATCGGCATCCAGCCCTGGGAAAAAGGCATGGGCGCGAAGATCGAAAAAGCCATCCGCGAGAGCGATTTGGGCCTGAACCCGGCGTCCATGGGCGATTTGATCCGCGTGCCAATGCCCGCCATGACCGAGGAGCGCCGCAAAGAGCTGACCAAGGTGGTGCGCGGCGAGGGCGAAAACGCGAAAATCGCCGTGCGCAATTTGCGCCGCGACGCCAATGAGGCGGTGAAGAAAATCGTCAAGGACAAACTCGCCTCGGAAGATGATCAAAAACGCTCCGAAGCCGAAATTCAAAAAATCACGGATCGGCATATTATTCTGATTGATCAGCTGGTGGCCGGCAAAGAGCACGACTTGATGGCGGTTTGACTTTCAAGCCAATTTCTCCGATGACAAAAAACAGCACGGTGCCGCACCACATCGCCATCGTGATGGACGGCAATGGCCGCTGGGCCTCAAAACGGTTTTTGCCCCGCATCGCGGGTCACAAGCAGGGAGTGGATTCGCTCAAACGTTGCGTGAAGGCCTGCGCCGCGCGCAACGTGAAAGTGCTCACAGTCTTCGCTTTTTCTTCGGAGAACTGGAACCGGCCCGCTGAAGAGGTGTCCGGTTTGATGGACCTGCTGGGTATGGCGATCACAAGGGAAGTGCCCCAGCTCAAGGCCGATGGCGTGCAATTGCATTTCATTGGCGAGCGCTCCAATTTGTCGGACAAGGTCAAGGCAGGGCTGGCGCGCGCCGAAGCCGAGACGGCCTCCAGCACACGCCTGATTCTCAACGTCTGCTTCAACTATGGCGGGCGCTGGGACATCGCGCAGGCGGCGGCCAAACTGGCGGCCCAGGGCGCGCCCATCACCGAGTCCAGCCTGGCCGGCGCCATGGCCATGGCGCACGTGCCCGACCCCGACTTGTTCATCCGCACTGGCGACGAACTGCGCATCAGCAATTTCTTGCTTTGGCAGGCGGCTTATTCCGAGTTCTATTTCAGCGCCAAACTGTGGCCGGATTTTGACGAGGCGGCGCTGGACCTGGCCATTGCCGAGTACGGCCGGCGCGAGCGGCGCTTTGGATTGACGTCGGCCCAGTTGCCTGCGGTGGCTGAAAAAAACCAGCAAGCGGCGTGAGGGGAAAATCATGCTGAAGCAAAGAGTGATCACCGCCGCCGTTCTGCTTCTCATCTTGCTGCCGGCGCTGTTTTATTCGCCGCCGGCGCCATTTTGCGCGCTGGCATTGGTGTTCATCGTGGCGGGCGCCTGGGAGTGGGGCCGCCTGAACGGTTTTGGCGGCGCGGGCGCCTATGGCGCCGGGCTGCTGTGTTTCATGCTGTGTGCCCTGGCCTGGTGGCTTGGCCTGCTACAGGCGCCATTTCCGGCCCAGTTCATCTGGATTCTGGCGGGCGCGTTTTGGGTTCTGGCGGGCGCCTGGCTGTTGCGCGGCGGGGTGCCGCAATGGTCAAAAATCAACAAAATGGTGCGCCTGATTGGCGGTGTTTTGGCGCTCTCGGCAGCCTGGCTTGCAGTGGCGCAGGCCAAGGTCATCGGGGTCAATTTTCTGTTGTCAATCCTGCTGCTTGTCTGGGTGGCCGACATCTTCGCCTATTTCACGGGCAGAGCCTTTGGCGGGCGACTGGTCGTGGAAAAGCTGGCGCCGTCCATCAGCCCCGGCAAAAGCTGGGAAGGCGTCTGGGGCGGGATGGCCGGTGTGGTCATTTTGGCCCTGGTCTGGCGCTGGGCGGATGCGGCGCAGGTGGTGGCGGTGCCGAGTTTGTACAGCCATCTGTCCGCCAAAGGCTGGTGGATGCTTTTGATCGGCGTGGTGTTCTTGGCCGCCATGAGCGTGGTGGGCGACCTGGTGGAGTCGCTGGTCAAGCGCAGCGCGGGGGTCAAAGACAGCAGCGGGCTGTTGCCCGGCCATGGCGGCGTGCTGGATCGGCTGGATGCATTGCTGCCGACATTGCCGCTGGCAATGATGTTGCATTCAATGGCATGACGGTCATGTGCACTACGGTCAAGCGGGTCGCCATATTGGGTTCCACCGGGTCGGTGGGCACCAGCACGCTGGATGTCATCGCGCGCCACCCAGACCGGTTTCAGGTGTTCGCCTTGACTGCTGCGACCCAGGTCGAGCTGATGCTCAAACAATGCCTCGCTTTTTCACCGGCCTATGCGGTGATGGCCAGCGCGGAGCATGGCAAGGCGCTGGAAGGAAAATGCCGCGATCTCGGGCTGGGAACGCGGGTTTTATGGGGTGCTGCAGCGATAGACGTGGTGGCATCCCATGAGCAGGTCGATGTGGTCATGGCCGCCATCGTGGGCGCGGTCGGACTGTCATCCTGTCTGGCGGCAGCGCGCGCGGGCAAGCGGCTGCTGCTGGCCAACAAGGAGGCTCTGGTGGTCGGCGCGGACCTGTTTCTTGACGCGGTCAAGGCGGGCGGCGCCACCTTGCTGCCCATCGACAGCGAACATTCGGCCATTTTCCAGTCTTTGCCGGATGATCAAGCGGCCTGGGCAGAGCGTATCGACAAAATCATTCTGACGGCTTCCGGCGGGCCGTTTCGCACCCGCGATCCGCTCACCCTGCGCGACGTCACGCCGGAGCAGGCCTGCGCCCATCCGAATTGGGTCATGGGGCGCAAAATATCGGTGGATTCGGCCACCATGATGAACAAGGCGCTGGAAGTGATCGAGGCGCGGTTTTTGTTCGGCGTGTCGCCTGAGCAGCTCGACGTGGTCATCCACCCCCAAAGCGTCATCCATTCCATGGTGCAATACAAGGACAATTCAGTGATCGCGCAACTTGGCACACCCGACATGCGTGGGCCCATCGCCTACGGCCTGTCCTGGCCGGACCGGATCGCCTGTGGCGCCGCAGCCCTGGATTTTGGCGACATGACTGACATGACTTTCGAAAAATTTGACACCAACGGGCACGCGGCGCGCTTCCCAGGCCTGGGGCTTGCCTGGTCGGTGCTTCAGGCGCCACCAGGCACCACGGCGGTCCTGAATGCTGCCAATGAAATGGCGGTGGCGGCGTTTCTGGCGCGGCGAATCCGCTTTGACCAGATTCATCAGGTCAACCTTGAGACGCTGGGGGCCGTCGTGCCGGCGGCGCCTGGGTCGTTGGAAGACCTGCTGGCGCTGGACGGGCAGTCGCGCCAGGCCGCCGGCAGTGTGCTGGCCCGAATCGGCGTTTGAGTGATTCAGGAATAGGCATGTTGACTGTCCTTGCATTTGTTGTCGCGCTTGGCCTGCTGGTGGCCGTCCACGAGTATGGGCACTACCGCATGGCGATTGCCTGCGGCGTCAGGGTGCTGCGGTTTTCCGTTGGTTTTGGCAAAACGCTTTTCAAATGGACGCCCAAAGGCTCCTCGACCGAGTTTGTGCTGGGCGCGTTTCCGCTGGGCGGCTTTGTGCGGATGCTTGATGAGCGAGAGGCGCCGGTGGCGGCCGAAGATAGGCACCTGGCATTTAACACCCAGCCGCTCAAATCTCGGGTCGCCATCGTTGCGGCGGGTCCATTGGCCAATCTGGTTTTGGCGGCTTTGCTCTATGCAGTGGTGAATTGGCTGGGTGTGGAACAGCCCAAGGCGATTCTGGCCAGCCCGGTCGCAGGATCCATCGCCGAAAGCGCCGGCCTGGCGGGCGCCGAACTGGTGCACAGCGCCGGGTACGCCGGCGAGGGGCAAAGCGATATCGCCACATTTGAAGATTTGCGCTGGTTGCTGACGCGCGCCGCGCTGGACGGGCGCGACGTTAACCTCGTCGTCACGAAATCGCCTGGTGGCCGGCAAAGTGAAGTGCTGTTGAAGCTCAGCGCCATCGACGCCAGCGAAGCCGACGCCCAGTTGTTTCGAAAAATCGGCATTGTCAGCCCGTTGACGCGCCCGGTGATTGGCGATGTCATGGCGGACGGCGCCGCAGCGCGCGCCGGCCTTCGTGAGGGCGACGTGGTCGAGGCGGTGGGCGCCAAGGCGGTGGTGGACGGCCAGCAGTTGCGAGAGCTGATCCGCGCGTCGGTGAGCGCCGCGCAGGGCGTTTCGATGAACTGGAAGATCAGGCGCGCCGGCGCCGCCATGAGCCTGGACGTCCGGCCGGACGCCAAGCTGGAAAGCGACCGCTACATTGGGCGCATCGGGGCCTACATTGGCGCGCCGCCCGAATTCGTCACGGTCCGGTATGGGCTCTTTGACGGCCTATGGAACGGGGTGCAGCGCACAGGCCAGGTGTCATGGCTGACGCTCAAAATGATGGGGCGCATGGTGATCGGCGAGGCCTCGCTCAAAAATCTGAGCGGCCCGCTTACCATCGCCGACTACGCCGGCAAGTCGGCCACCCTGGGGCTGACCCAGTATTTGATTTTCCTCGCCCTGATCAGCGTCAGCCTGGGCGTGCTCAATTTGCTTCCGTTGCCGGTTCTGGATGGCGGCCACCTGATGTATTATCTTTGGGAGGCAGTCACCGGGAAAAGCGTGTCCGACCTGTGGATGGGGCGTTTCCAGCGCGGCGGCATCGCCGTGTTGCTGATGATGATGTCGATTGCCTTTTTCAATGACCTCAGCCGCCTCCTGGGTTGATCTTCCTCGGGTGGCGCCGCCAGGCGACGCTTGATGATGGAGCCGCTGGTAAGCCGGACTTGAACAAAAAATGAAATTCAAACCTTATTTCTCCCGCAATTTTCTGGCTTCGGCAGTTTTCTTCCTGACGGCGACTGCGGCTTGGGCGGTCGACCCTTTCCAGGTGCGCGACATCCGCGTCGAGGGTCTTCAGCGTGTCGAGGCCGGGACGATCTTCGCGTCGCTGCCGGTGCGGGTCGGGGACACCTACAACGACGATAAAGGCGCGGCGGCCATCCGGGCGCTGTTCTCACTTGGCCTGTTCAAGGATGTGCGCCTGGAAATCAATGGCGATGTGCTGGTCGTCATTGTGGAAGAGCGCCCGACCGTGGCCGACGTCACATTCGTCGGCACCAAGGAATTTGACAAAGACGCGCTGAAAAAATCCCTGCGTGACGTGGGCCTGACGGATGGGCGGCCATTCGACAAGGCCCTGGTGGACCGCGCCGAGCAGGAGCTCAAGCGCCAGTACATCAACCGCAGCCTGTACGGCGCCGAGGTGGTGACGACGGTGACGCCAATCGAGCGCAACCGCGTCAATCTGGTGTTCAACGTGACCGAGGGCGAGCCTTCCAAAATCAACGAAATCCGCATTGTCGGCAACAAGGCGTTTCCAGAGTCCACCCTGAGGAACCTGTTTGACCTGAACACTGGCGGCTGGTTGAGCTGGTACACCAAATCAGACCGCTACTCGCGCGCCAAGCTCAACGCCGACATTGAGTCGATGCGTTCCTATTACCTCACGCGCGGCTACCTGGAGTTCAATGTCGAGTCGACCCAGGTGGCGATCTCCCCGAACAAGAAAGACATCGCCATCACGATCAATGTGAATGAGGGCGAGCGCTACGTGGTGTCGGGCATCAAGCTGGCGGGCAACTTTCTGGGCAAGGACGACGAGTTCAAGTCGCTCGTGGTCATCCGCCCCGGCGAGGCCTACAACGCCGATTTGGTGACGCAGACCACCAAGGCCTTCACCGACTATTACGGCAATTTCGGCTATGCCTTCGCGCGGGTTGAGGCGCGCCCCGAGATCGACCGCGTCAACAACCGCGTGGCCCTTGTCCTGCTGGGCGAGCCGGCGCGGCGGGCGTATGTGCGCCAGGTCAACATCGCCGGCAACAGCCGCTCGCGCGACGAAGTGATCCGCCGGGAGTTCCGCCAGTTTGAGGCCTCCTGGTATGACGGCGACAAGATCAAACTGTCGCGCGACCGGGTGGATCGCCTGGGCTACTTCAAGGACGTGGCGATTGAAACCCGCGAGGTCGCCGGCATACCGGACCAAGTGGATTTGACCATCAACGTGACGGAAAAACCGACCGGCAGCCTGACTCTGGGCGCGGGCTTTTCCAGCAGCGACGGCATCGGCCTGCAGTTCGGCGTCCGCCAGGACAACGCTTTCGGTTCCGGCAATTCACTGGGCATCCAGGTCAATACCAGCAAGATCAACCGTGTGATCGTGGTGAGCACGACCGACCCGTATTTCACGGCAGACGGCGTTTCACGCTCGGTCGATGTCTATTACCGCACCACCAGCCCCTACCAGGATCAAAGTTATTACCAATTGATCACGTCGGGCGGCGCGATCCGTTTTGGCGTCCCGTTCACCGAGTCGGACACCGTCTATTTCGGCCTGGGTCTTGAAAGAACCGAGATTGTCCCAGGCACCTTGTTGCCCAACGCCTACATGACGTATGCCAACCAGTTTGGCTACGTCAGCAGCGGCGTGCCGCTGTCGGTCGGCTGGACCCGCGACCGCCGCGACAGCGCCCTGGTGCCCAGCAAAGGCGTCCTGCAGCGGGCCAACGCCGAAGTCAGCGTGGCTGGCGACGTCCAGTATTTTCGCGGAACCTACCAGTACCAGCAATATTACCCGTTCAACAAACAGGTGACTGGCGCTGTCAACGCCGAAGTCGGCTGGGGCTCGTCCATCGGTGACCGGCCTTTCCCCCTGTTCAAGAACTTCTTCGGCGGGGGCTTGGGTTCGGTGCGCGGCTTTGAGCAGGGCAGCCTGGGGCCGCGCGACGCGGCGACCAATATCAGCCTGGGCGGCACGAAGAAGATCAACATCAACACCGAATTGTCGATTCCGTTCCCCGGCGCCGGCAACGACCGCACTTTGCGCCTGTACGGATTCTTTGACATCGGCAACGTGTATGGCGCCGACGAAAGTTTCAACTTCAGCGACGTGCGGATGTCCACCGGCATCGGCGTCAGCTGGATTTCCCCCATGGGCCCGCTGCGCCTGGCTTTTGCCAAGCCCGTGCGGACCTTTGACGGGGATAGAATCCAGACAGTGCAATTCCAGATCGGTACATCTTTTTAATGATCAATTTCGCCCGCTTTTGCTGTCTTGGCGTCCTGTCGTCGCTGGCGCTCTCGGTTCTGCCGGCGCATGCGCAGGATTTCCGGATCGGTTTTGTCAACACGGATCGCATCTTCAAGGAAGCCAACACCGCCAAGGCCGCCCAAGCCAAGCTGGAGCAGGAATTCTCCAAACGTGAAAAAGAGTTGCAAGAGCTCGGAAACACGCTCAAATCCGGCGCAGACAAGCTCGAACGCGAAGCCCCCACATTGTCAGAGAGCCAACGCGCCACGCGGCAAAAACAGTTGGTTGAGCTGGATCGGGACTTTCAGCGAAAACGCCGGGAATTCCAGGAGGACCTCAACGCGCGCAAGAACGAAGAGTTGCAGCAAGTTCTTGAACGCGCCAACAAGGTCGTCAAATCCGTGGCGGAAGCCGAAAAATACGACCTGGTCCTGCAAGAGGCCGTCTACGTGAACCCCAAGCATGACATCACCGACAAAGTGATCAAGGCCCTGAATTCGGGCGCGGCCAGATAGGGCGCGGGCAAGGCGGGCCTGCTGTGTCATTGCGTTTAGGCTCCATCGTCGAACTGCTCGGGGGCAAGCTTCATGGCGACCCTGAGCAATTGATCCACGCCATTGCGTCGCTGGAGTCGGCCGGCCCGCAGGACTTGAGTTTTCTCAGCCACGCAAAATACCAGCCATTGCTTTGCGCCTCCAAGGCCGGATGCGTCATCGTGGGGCCGGCCATGCTGGCGGCGGGCAAGTCGCGCGGCGCCTGCATCATGGCCGACCAGCCCTACCTCTATTACGCCCGGCTGACCCAAATCTGGAAGCGCCATCAAACGGCCGTCCTGCAGGGTACCAGTTTGAAGGCACCCCGAATCCACCCGTCTTCCGTGATTGACCCTTCGGCCACCGTTCACCCCGATGCGTCCATCGGTCCGCTGTGCGTGGTTGAGCGCGGCGCGCATGTGGGCGCATTCACGGTGCTCAAATCGCGCGTCAGCCTGGGTGAGGGCTGCTCGATAGGGGCGCGCTGCATTTTGCACCCTGGCGTAGTGATCGGCGCCGATGGTTTCGGCTTCGCGCCGGATGGCGACGTCTGGGAGAAAATTGAGCAGCTTGGCGCCGTGCGCATCGGGGACGATGTGGAAATCGGCGCCAACACCTGCATTGACCGTGGCGCCCTGCAGGACACTGTGATCGAAGACGGCGTCAAACTCGACAACCTGATCCAGATCGGCCACAACGTCCACATCGGCAAGAACACCGCGATGGCCGGTTGCGTCGGTGTGGCCGGCAGCGCCCACATCGGGGCCAACTGCACGATCGGCGGCAGCGCTGGCATCCTTGGCCATCTGACGCTGGCCGACGGCGTGCACATCTCCTCCTTCTCGCTCGTGACCCGCTCCATCCACAAGCCGGGCCAATACACCGGCGTGTTTCCCATCGACGACAATGCGTCCTGGGAAAAAAACGCGGCCACGCTCAAGCAGCTGCACAGCCTGCGCCAGCGCATCCTGGCCCTTGAAAAAACATTCAAAAAACAAGAAAATCCATGATGGACATCCACGAAATCCTTAAAAGACTGCCACACCGCTACCCCATCCTGCTGGTGGACCGGGTGCTTGCGCTGGAAAAAGGCGTAAGCATCAAGGCGCTGAAAAATGTGACCATCAATGAACCGTTTTTCATGGGGCACTTCCCGCGCCGCCCGGTCATGCCGGGCGTCTTGATGCTCGAAGCCATGGCGCAGGCGGCCGCCTTGCTGGCATTTGACACCCTGGGCGTGGTGCCCGACGACAGAACCGTGTATTACTTCGCCGGCATCGACGCGGCCCGCTTCAAGCGACCGGTCGAGCCGGGCGACCAACTCATCATGGACGTGACGCTGAACCGCATGAAGTCCGGCATTTTCAAATTCAAGGGCGTTGCGCGGGTGGACGGCAATCTGGCCTGCGAGGCCGAATTGATGTGCACCATGCGCACCGTTGCCTGAGCATTTTCAGGAACCGGCTTGAGCAACATCCATCCCACGGCGATTGTCGACCCCAAGGCCGAGCTTGACAGTTCGGCCAGCGTCGGCCCCTACACCGTCATAGGCCCGAACGTCAGGCTCGGCGCAGGCACCACAGTCGGCCCGCATTGCGTGATTGAAGGCCACACCAGCATCGGGCGAAACAACCGCATCTTCCAGTTCAACTCGCTGGGCGCGGTTCCGCAGGACAAAAAATACGCTGGCGAGCCGTGCGAACTGGTGATCGGCGACAACAACACCATCCGCGAGTTTTGCACCTTCAACATCGGCTCGCCCGGCGACGTGGGTGTTACCCGGGTGGGCAACGACAATTGGCTCATGGCCTACGTGCATCTGGCGCACGACTGCCAGGTTGGCAACAACACGATATTTGCCAACAACTCGCAACTGGCCGGGCATGTGCATGTGGGCGACTGGGTGGTTCTGGGCGGGTTCACCGTGGTGCACCAGTTTGTGCGCCTGGGCGCGCACAGCATGACGGCCATGTGCTCCCTGCTGTTCGCCGATTTGCCGCCGTTTGTGATGTGCCAGGGCCAGCCGGCCGCTGCGCGCTCCATGAACTACGAGGGCCTGCGCCGACGCGGCTTCCCGCCGGAGCGCATCAGCGCCGTCAAGGCCATGCACAAGGCCCTGTACCGCGACGACCTGACGCTGGAACAGGCCAAGGCGCGCATCGCCGAGTTGGCGGCCGCCAGCCCGCAGGCCCAGGCAGACGTTCAAATGATGCTTGATTTCCTCGCGCAAACCTCGCCCCAGCGCGGCATTGTCCGGTAGGCCTTGATGGCGCGTGCAGGCAATGCGGCGGCCAGCGAGCCAGCCCTAAACGCGGCCATGGTGGCTGGCGAGGCCTCCGGCGACATGCTGGCGGCGCTGCTGCTCGACGGCATGCGGGCCGCCTGGCCGCAGCTGGCGGCTTGCGGCATCGGCGGCCCGCGCATGGCGGCGCTCGGGTTTGACGCCTGGTGGCCAAGCGACAAATTGGCGGTTCGCGGTTACGTCGAGGTGCTGCGCCACTACCGCGACATCGTCGGCATCCGCGCGCAGCTCAAAGAACGCCTGCTTAAATACCGGCCAGCCGTTTTCATCGGCGTGGACGCGCCCGATTTCAACCTGGATCTTGAGCGCGACCTCAAGGCCGCCGGCATCAAGACCGTGCATTTCATCTGCCCGTCGATCTGGGCCTGGCGCGCCAAGCGGGTGGGAAAAATCCGCCAGAGCGTGGACCACGTGTTGTGCATTTTCCCGTTTGAAGTGGATTTGCTGGCGCAACACGGCATCGCGGCGACTTATGTCGGGCATCCATTGGCCAGCGTGATCCCGATGGATCCAGACAAAGCCCGGGCGCGCGCCGCGTTGAATTTGAACGGCGACGACGAGGTGGTCGCGATCCTGCCGGGCAGCCGCCAAAGCGAGGTCCAATACCTTGCTTTCCGGTTGTTTCTGGCTGCGGCCCTTATGCGAAAAGAAAAGCCCGCTATTAAATTTATAGTCCCTGCGATTCCCGCACTGCGCCCGATGATCGAACAGGCGGCGCGCGCTGCAGGCGTCTTGGACAAAATGCAAATCTTCAACGGCCAGTCCCATGCCGCGCTGGCGGCCTGCGATGTCACCCTGATCGCCAGCGGCACGGCTACGCTGGAGGCGGCCCTGTTCAAACGCCCGATGGTCATCGCCTACAACATGAACTGGCTGTCCTGGCAAATCATGCGCCGCAAAAAACTGCAGCCCTGGGTGGGCTTGCCCAACATCTTGTGCCGCGAGTTTGCCGTGCCTGAGTTGCTGCAAGACGCGGCAACACCCCAGGCGCTGGCAGCCGCTGTGCTGGACTGGTTCAGCGCGCCTGCCAAAATAGCGGCCCTGCAACAAAAATTCTCCGCGCTGCACGCCGAACTGAAGCGCGACACGTCCAAACTGGCCACCGATGCGATCCAAAAAGTTCTTGCAAGCTGAGCAGGTCGTGTTGACTTGGGACAGCGTCGGCCTGCTCGCCGGCGTGGATGAAGCCGGGCGCGGGCCATTGGCCGGGCCGGTGTTCGCCGCCGCAGTCATCCTGGACGAACGCCACGCCATCGAGGGCCTAGCGGATTCCAAAAAGCTGAGCGCGCGCAAACGCGAAAAACTGTTTGACGAGATCCGCGCCAAGGCGCTGTGCTGCTCGATCGCCCAGGCCAGCGCCGAAGAAATCGACCAGATCAACATCTTGCAGGCGACGCTGCTGGCCATGCGCCGCGCGGTGGAGGGCCTGCGCCTCAAACCCGCCAAAGTGCTGGTCGACGGCAACCGCCTTCCGGTGCTGGACGTTCTGGCCGAGGCGATTGTCAGGGGCGACGCCCTCGTCCCGGCGATTTCCGCCGCCTCCATCTTGGCCAAGGTGCAGCGCGACCGCTGGTGCGCTGAGCTGGATCAGCAATACCCCCAATACGGCTTTGAGCGGCACAAGGGCTATGGCACAGCCGAGCACATGGCGGCCTTGCGCCAGCATGGGCCTTGTCCGCAACATCGGCGGTCCTTTCGCCCGGTGGGTGAACTCTGGCTGGCCGCGCACAAGGGCCTTGGCCAATGACGCCACAAGCTGCGGCCGGTTCCGGTCCGGCTGGCGTTGCGCACATCACGTCGCGTGACAACCCGGTGGTCAAGGAGCTTCGCAAGTTGTCCCGCGACAGCACGGCCTACCGCAAACTTGGACGCGTCTGGGTTGAAGGCGGGCATTTGTGCGGCGCGGCCCTGCAACGCGGCCTGAAACCTGTTTTGGCCGTCGTTTCCCAATCAAATTGGCCAATTGCCCTTGCGGGATATGCGAAGATAGCTATCAAAACAGTAGTTTTACCGGACCGGATTTTTCAGGACATCAGTGCCCTGGAGTCGCCTTCGGGCATGGGTTTTGTGGTCGCTTTGCCCGATCAGGCAGGGCTTCTGGCGCAAACCCCGACGGTTATTCTGGATCGGGTGCAGGACGCTGGCAATGTCGGCTCGATCCTGCGCAGCGCGGCGGCGTTTGGCGTGGGCCAGGTGCTGGCGCTCAAGGGCACGGCGGCCCTTTGGTCGCCCAAGGTGCTGCGCGCAGGCATGGGCGCGCATTTTGGTTTGCGCCTGGTTGAAGGCCTTGACACGGCAGATCTTGACGCATTGGCCATGCCGCTGCTGGTGACCAGCTCCCACGTTGGCCAGCTGTTGCAGGCGCAGGCCTTGCCGTCGCCCGGCGCCTGGGTGTTCGGGCACGAAGGGCAGGGCGTTTGTGATGAATTGATGGCCCGCGCCAGCCTGTCGGTGCGGATCGGCCAGCCCGGCGGCGAAGAGTCGCTCAACGTCGCCGCGGCCGCGGCCATTTGTTTGCATGCCGGCGCCATTGGCTCGATTTAGTTTCAGGCGGGCCTGATATAATCAGTGGCTTTTCTAAACCCACTCGTCCCAAGCGAAGTTCAAGCCAAATCCTCTCAAAAAGCAGCCAGCGGCGCAACCTCAAATAGATGTTGCCCGTGATCGCTTGGGCGAACCGTATTCATTCGGAGAACCCAGTGCTTTTGTCTCTCAAGGGAACCGCCCAAAACGTCAATCTGGCAATTCTGGCACTCGCAGACGGCAGCGTCTACCAGGGCAATTCAATTGGCGCGGCGGGCTCCACCGTTGGCGAGGTGGTGTTCAACACCGCCATGACCGGTTACCAGGAAATCCTGACCGACCCGAGTTATTGCCAGCAGATCGTCACACTCACTTACCCGCATATCGGCAATTACGGCGTCAACGCGCTGGACGTCGAAGCGCGCAAGGTGTTCGCCGCCGGGCTGATCATCCGCGACTTGCCCTTGGCGGCGTCCAACTTCCGGCAAACCATGGGCCTTGCGGACTACCTGGTCGGGCAGGGCACGGTCGCCATTGCCAACATCGACACCCGCAAGCTCACGCGCCAACTGCGAAGCCAGGGCGCGCAAAACGGCTGCATTCTGGCCTTGCCGGCGGGCGAAGCCGTCACACAGCAGGCCGTTGACCGGGCGATTTCCGCCGCCAAAGCGGCGCCCAGCATGGCCGGGCTGGACCTGGCCAAAGTCGTCACCGTCAACGCGCCATACGACTGGACTCAAACCGAATGGGCGCTGTCCAACCCCGAATTGGGCGGCAAGCAAGGGTTTGGCGCGCAAACCGCACCGATATACCATGTGGTGGCTTACGACTTTGGCGTGAAGTACAACATCCTTCGCATGCTCAGCGCGCGCGGCTGCAAAGTCACCGTGGTGCCCGCGCAAACCTCCGCTGCGGAAGTCCTGAAATATCGGCCGGACGGCATCTTTTTGTCCAATGGCCCCGGCGATCCGGAGCCCTGTGACTATGCTATCGCCGCCACGCGTGAACTGATTGAGTCTGGCATCCCGATCTTCGGCATTTGCCTGGGCCACCAGATCATGGCCCTGGCCAGCGGCGCAAAAACCTTCAAGATGAAATTCGGCCACCACGGCGCGAACCATCCCGTCAAAGATTTGGACACTGGCCGCGTCAGCATCACCAGCCAAAACCACGGTTTCGCTGTCGATAGCGGGAGTTTGCCCGCCAACCTGCGCGCCACCCACATCAGCCTCTTTGACAACACGCTGCAAGGCCTGGCCCGCACCGACAAACCAGCGTTCTGCTTTCAGGGCCATCCTGAGGCGTCGCCTGGGCCGCACGACATCAGCTATCTGTTTGACCGCTTCACCGGACTGATGGACCAGGCTTCCAAAAATAAATAGGTCGAGATAAAAATGCCAAAGCGCACAGACATTCAAAGCATCCTCATCATCGGCGCAGGCCCGATCATCATCGGCCAGGCCTGCGAGTTCGATTACTCCGGCGTTCAGGCCTGCAAGGCGCTGCGTGAAGAAGGCTACAAGGTCATCCTGATCAACAGCAACCCGGCCACGATCATGACCGATCCGGCCACGGCCGACGTGACCTACATTGAACCCATCACCTGGCAGACGGTCGAAAAAATCATCGCCAAGGAAAAGCCCGATGCGATTTTGCCCACCATGGGCGGCCAGACGGCTTTGAACTGCGCGCTGGACCTGTGGCACAACGGTGTGCTCGACAAATACAAGGGCGCTGCCACCGGCAAGGCAATTGAGCTGATTGGCGCCACGCCCGAGGCCATCGACAAGGCCGAAGACCGCCTGAAGTTCAAAGACGCCATGACCAGGATCGGTTTGGGCTCGGCGCGTTCCGGCATCGCGCACACCATGGCCGAGGCCTGGACCGTGCAAAAAACCCTTGGTTTCCCCACCGTGATCCGTCCCAGCTTCACCCTGGGCGGCACCGGCGGCGGCATCGCCTATAACGCGGAGGAGTTCGAGACCATTTGCAAACGCGGCCTGGAAGCCTCCCCCACCAACGAGTTGCTGATTGAAGAATCGCTGCTGGGCTGGAAAGAGTTCGAGATGGAAGTCGTGCGCGACAAGGCCGACAACTGCATCATCGTCTGCTCCATCGAAAATCTGGACCCCATGGGTGTTCACACCGGCGATTCGATCACCGTGGCGCCGGCGCAGACTTTGACCGACAAGGAATACCAGATTCTGCGCAACGCCTCGCTCGCCGTGCTGCGCGAAATCGGCGTGGACACTGGCGGCTCCAACGTGCAATTCGCCATCAACCCCGATGACGGCCGCATGGTGGTGATCGAGATGAACCCGCGTGTGTCACGCTCCTCGGCGCTGGCATCCAAAGCGACCGGTTTTCCGATTGCCAAAGTCGCCGCCAAACTGGCCGTGGGTTACACGCTCGACGAACTGCGCAACGAAATCACAGGCGGCGCGACACCCGCGAGTTTTGAGCCCAGCATCGATTACGTGGTCACCAAAATCCCGCGCTTTGCCTTCGAGAAATTTCCGGCGGCGGATTCCCGCCTGACGACACAAATGAAGTCCGTGGGCGAAGTGATGGCCATGGGCCGCACCTTCCAGGAATCTTTCCAGAAAGCCCTGCGCGGGCTGGAAGTCGGCGTGGACGGCATGAACGAGAAAACGCAAGACCGCGAAGTGCTCGAAAAAGAACTCGGCGAGCCCGGCCCTGAGCGCATCTGGTATGTGGGCGACGCGTTCGCGCAAGGCCTGAGTGTCGAAGAGGTGTTTGCGCTGACCAAGATCGACCGCTGGTTTCTGGTGCAGATCGAGCAGATCGTCAAGATCGAGCTGGAGCTTGAAACGAAATCACTGGCCGACATCGACGGCCCCACCTTGCGCGCATTGAAGCAAAAAGGCTTCTCGGACCGCCGCCTGGCGCGTCAGCTCAAAACCACCGACACGGCCGTCCGCGAAAAGCGCCGTGCGCTGGGCGTTCGCCCGGTCTACAAACGCGTGGACACCTGCGCGGCAGAGTTCGCCACCAACACCGCCTACATGTATTCAACCTACGAGTCGCAGAACCCGTTTGATTCCCCCAGCGAATGCGAAGCCGCGCCCACCAACAACAAAAAGATCATGGTGCTCGGCGGCGGCCCCAACCGCATCGGCCAGGGCATTGAGTTTGACTATTGCTGCGTGCACGCCGCATTGGCCATGCGTGAAGACGGTTACGAGACCATTATGGTCAATTGCAACCCTGAAACGGTCTCAACCGATTACGACACCTCAGACCGCCTGTACTTCGAGCCATTGACGCTGGAAGACGTGCTGGAAATCGTTGACAAAGAAAAACCCCTGGGCGTGATCGTGCAATACGGCGGCCAGACGCCCTTGAAACTGGCACTTGATCTGGAAGCCAACGGCGTGCCCATCATCGGCACCAGCCCTGACATGATCGACGCGGCAGAGGACCGCGAGCGCTTCCAGAAGCTGCTGCACGAATTGGGCCTGCGCCAGCCGCCCAACGCCACCGCGCGCACCGAACCTGAAGCGCTGGAGAAAGCCGCCGCATTGGGTTACCCGCTGGTGGTGCGCCCCAGCTATGTGCTGGGTGGCCGCGCCATGGAAATCGTGCACGAGCAGCGCGACCTGGAGCGCTACATGCGCGAAGCCGTCAAGGTCTCGCATGACTCTCCTGTGCTGCTGGACCGCTTTTTGAACGACGCCATCGAATGCGATGTCGATGCCCTGTGCGACGGCCAGCGTGTCTTCATTGGCGGCGTGATGGAGCACATCGAGCAAGCAGGGGTGCACAGCGGCGACTCCGCGTGTTCGCTGCCGCCGTATTCGCTGTCGGCTGCCACCGTCGCCGAGTTGAAAACACAGACCGCCGCCATGGCCCGGGGCCTCAACGTGGTCGGCCTGATGAATGTGCAGTTCGCCATCCAGAACGTGGACGAGGACGGAACCAGGAAGGATGTGATCTACGTGCTGGAAGTCAACCCGCGCGCCTCGCGCACCGTGCCCTTTGTCAGCAAGGCCACCGGCATCCAGCTGGCCAAGGTGGCGGCGCGCTGCATGGCGGGACAGTCGCTGGACTCGCAGGGCATCAAGGACGAGGTCAATCCGCCGTATTTCAGCGTCAAGGAAGCCGTTTTCCCTTTCGTCAAGTTCCCCGGCGTGGACACGATCCTCGGGCCCGAGATGAAATCCACCGGCGAGGTGATGGGCGTGGGCAAGACCTTTGGCGAGGCCTTTGTAAAATCGCAACTGGGTGCTGGCACCAAGCTGCCGCGCTCCGGCAAAGCCTTTATTTCGGTCAAGCAAAGCGACAAGCCGCGCGCGGTTGAAGTGGCGCGGGGTCTGGCGGCCATGAAGTTTGACCTGGTCGCCACTAAGGGCACGGCCGCCGCCATCAACGCGGCTGGCATTGCCTGTGCTGCCGTCAACAAATTCACCGAAGGCCGCCCCAATATCGTTGACATGATCAAGAACAACGAGATTGCCTTTGTTGTCAACACGGTGGAAGAGCGCCGCAACGCCATTGCGGACTCACGCCAGATCCGCACCTCCGCCTTGTTGGCCCGGGTAACCACATTCACCACCATCGCCGGGGCTGAAGCCGCCGTCGAAGGCATGAAATACATGGACAGGCTCGGCGTGATTTCAGTGCAGGAAATGCACGCCCAGCTCGCTGCTTGAGTCTTGGCATAATTCAGGCTTCACTCGGGACAGATCGGCGCCAATGCGCTGCTCTGTCCTTTTACTTTTGACTTCTGGATTCGACTGTTTATGGCCACCATCCCCATCACCAAGCGCGGCGCTGAAAAGCTCAAGGCCGAGTTGCACAAACTCAAAACCGTGGATCGCCCCTGGGTGATCGGCGCCATCGCCGAGGCGCGTGCACAGGGCGACCTGAGTGAAAACGCCGAATACGACGCCGCCAAAGACCGCCAGGGCTTCATTGAAGGCCGCATCCAGGAGATCGAAGGCAAGCTGTCGGCCTGCCAGATCATCGACCCGGCCAGCTTGGACGCGGGCGGCAAAGTGGTGTTTGGCTCTACCGTGGAGCTCGAAGATGAAGATGCCGGCAGTCGTGTGACCTACCAGATCGTGGGCGAAGACGAGGCGGACTTGAAGCTCGGCCTGATCAACATCGGCTCACCCATTGCCCGCGCCCTTATCGGCAAGGAAGAAGGCGACACCGCCGAAGTGCAGGCGCCGGGCGGCATCAAACATTATGAGGTGGTGGCTGTCAGCTACATCTAGCGCCACAAGCGCTATTGCGCGGCGGCTTGAGGCGAAAAGCACGGCTTGGGATCGAACAGCTTCAATCTTTTGCCATGCGCAACACGCGTCGCAGCGCATTTTCAACGGCGTCCATGTCGGCGCCCCCTAGCGTTCCAATCCTTCGCTGGAGCCGGGTTTTTCCACTGATCGAATATGTTCAATCCGAGCCTTGCTGCTGGCGCCAGCTAAAGGCACGGCGATAAACAAGGGCGGGGCTTCGGGCGAAGCAGTCGTCGTCAACGGGACCACCACCACGGTTTTGCGATGCTGGTTGATTTCAGAACCTGACAACACCAGGCACGGGCGGGTTTTGGCGATTTCGGCGCCACGCGCGGGATCCAGTTCCACCCAGAAAAAGTCGCCACGCCGGAGACCCGCGTTCATGAAGTTTTCAAGCTGGCCTGGGCCAGTGCGAAATCGCGCTCAAATTCCGCCGCATTGAAGTTGGCGTCATCATTGCCGACCGTCACCCATTAGCCACCCCCGTCAATAGGCACAAACAAAACCCTACAACCGAAGTCGTATTTCCTTCCTTGCCAAACCTGTCTTCCCAGCCACTGAGTTCGCCGCACACTTGGTTCTCAATCATTGGTTGCGCCGTTGCGCACCAGTCACCCATCAGGATCAAGGCCTGCGCGCCTTGCGACGCTTGGCCCCTGGCTGCCTTGGCAGCCCCAGAAAACCTTCTGTTCCCCACCGCGTCCATTTAAGGCGATCAGACAAGCTGACCGCACAGGTCTATGGCTTTGCACGAGTGCAATTCCTGCCCCTTGTGGCTCACGGTACGGGCGCAACAAACTCCTTGTGAATCCGGGCGGGATCGGCACGCGGCGTGCAATCAGGTCTCATGGTTTTACCAACCCCAAAGCGACACTGCCGCGGCCGTCCCCTAAAACGATTCCTTATCCGCTTATCCGCTTATCCG
>JANMVT010000262.1:0-4797 GCA_031392945.1 Rhodoferax sp.
GTGATTAGGGGCTCGCGTCGCATGTAGTTGCTTTTTTGTGAGCGCCAGAGTGGGTATGAGATGCAAGACGCGGGGCGGGCGGTGTGGCGAGCCACACAAGCGATTCGCAACGCCGCAGATCGCCCGAATCTGGTGCTCACAAATACGCAACTTCTTGCGACACGAGCCCTAAGGTCAGACCGGGTCTGGATCGGCGTAGAGCCCCCCATGCCAGAATGACCTGCTACACCTACCCCTGTTAGTTTAGAGAGCAAAGAGGTAGGTATGAAGATCAATCATCAACCCAAGGCACAGATGCATGCAGCCAGGAATTCTGCCGATACCGGCGCATCGCAAGGAGCCCGAAGGGCGACTGAAGATGCGCCGGTATCGGCGCGACCATTGCCGCCCAGCATCGACAGCGAAGTCGTGGCAGTTGCCAAGCGCCGGCGCTTTGCCAATGCCGACAAGCGCCGCATAGTGCTTGCCGCCGCCGCAGATACTCACACCCCACGCACCCGGTCTGCCTTGAATTTTTGCCGGAACTCGCCGAACCCACCCGCATCCAGCGCATCGCGCACTTCCTGCATCAGGTTCAGGTAATAGTGCAGATTGTGGATGGTGGCCAGCATGGGGCCGAGCATTTCGCCACAGCGGTCCAGGTGGTGCAGGTAGGCGCGAGAGAAGCCCTCGCGCCCGCCATCGGCCCACGACACACCCGAGCTACCGGCGCAGGCGTGGCAGGTGCAGGTCACATCCAGCGGCTGGGCATCCAGCTTGTGGCGCGCGTTGCGGATTTTCAGATCGCCAAAACGCGTGAACAGGGTGCCGTTGCGCGCGTTGCGCGTGGGCATGACGCAATCGAACATGTCCACGCCTTGCGCCACGCCTTCGACCAGGTCTTCTGGCGTGCCCACCCCCATGAGGTAACGCGGCTTGTTCGCCGGCAGGCGGTGCGGCGTGTGCGCCATGATGCGCAGCATCTCGTCCTTGGGTTCGCCCACACTCACGCCGCCCACGGCGTAGCCGGGGAAGTCCAGCGCGACCAGCTGGTCCAGCGACTCCTGGCGCAGGTGTTCGAACATGCCGCCCTGCACGATGCCGAACAGGGCGTTGGGATTTTCTAATCTGGCGAATTCGGCTTGGCAACGGTGGGCCCAGCGCAGGCTTAATTCCATGGACGAGCGTGCCTCTGCTTCGGTGGTGAGCTGGCCTTTGGTTTTGGGCTCGACCGAAATGTAGGGCGTGCATTCGTCAAACTGCATCACGATGTCGCTGTTCAGCG
Source organism: Rhodoferax sp. (assembly GCA_031392945.1). Classification (GTDB taxonomy): domain Bacteria; phylum Pseudomonadota; class Gammaproteobacteria; order Burkholderiales; family Burkholderiaceae_C; genus JANYCG01. Next base: position 1,265 of record JANMVT010000262.1, read on the forward strand.
TGGTCTGGATCTGCATCGAGATTTCGGGTGTCAAGAACAGTTTGTCGCCATTCACCGGGCTGGAGAACTTTACGCCTTCTTCCGATATCTTGCGCATGGCGCCGAGCGACCAGACCTGGAAGCCGCCCGAGTCGGTCAGGATCGGTTTGTCCCATTTTTCAAACGCGTGCAGGCCGCCAAACTTCGCCATCACGTCCAGCCCCGGGCGCATCCACAAATGGAAGGTGTTGCCCAGAATGATCTGCGCACCCATGTCCTCAAGGCTCCTGGGCATCACGCCCTTGACCGTGCCGTAGGTGCCCACGGGCATGAAGATCGGCGTCTCTACGACGCCATGATTGAGTGTCAGGCGGCCCCGGCGCGCGTGGCTGCCTGGGTGGTGGGCAGCGGCGGGGTCGGTTTTCAGCAGGTCAAATTTCAACATGCGGTGATTGTCTTTCATGCCACCCACCAGCCAGCCATTGGAAAAGGGCGCGCCGGGTCCGTTTTCAACCCTGCTTTTGCAGCAACATCGCGTCGCCGTAACTAAAGAAACGGTATTTTCCGGCAATGGCGTGCTGGTACAGGGCGCGGATGTGCCCGTAGCCTGCAAAGGCGCTGACCAGCATCATCAGGCTGGATTTGGGCAGGTGGAAGTTGGTGATCAGCAAATCAACCAGCTTGAATTCAAAGCCCGGGGTGATGAAGATGTTGGTGTCGGCTGTTGCCAGGCCATTTTTCGCCCACGACTCCAGTGTGCGCACCGTCGTTGTGCCCACCGCCACCACGCGTGCGCCGCGCACGCGGCAGTCGGCAATGGCTTGCTGGGTGGTTACGGGCACCTCGTACCACTCGCTGTGCATCTGGTGGTCAGCCAGGTTTTCCGTCTTGACCGGCTGAAAGGTGCCGGCGCCGACGTGCAGGGTGACGCTGGCGCGATGCACGCCACGCGCGTCCAGGGCGGCCAGCAAGGCCTCATCAAAATGCAGGGCGGCCGTGGGGGCGGCCACCGCGCCAGGATTTTTGGCAAACACAGTCTGGTAGCGCGACGCATCCTCGGGCGTGTCGGCATGGCTGATGTAGGGCGGCAGGGGCACGTGGCCGTGGCGTTCCATCAGGGTGTGCGGGTCGTCGCCTGCGTCGTTGCTCAGCACAAAGCGGAACAGGGGCCCTTGTGAATCCGGCCAGCGGCCCAGCAGGGTGGCGCTCAGGCCGTCTTCAAAGCCGGCGGCGCAGTTCAGCCTCACCGTGGCGCCGGGCTCGGGCTTTTTGCTCACCCGAAGGTGCGCCGCGACCTGGTTGCCGCCCAGCACGCGCTCGACCAGCAGTTCGAGCTTGCCGCCGGTGGCTTTCTCGCCAAACAGGCGGGCCTTGACGACCTTGGTGTCGTTGAAGACCAGCAGGTCGCCGGGTTCGAGCAGGCTGGGCAAATCGCGAAAGATCCGGTCGACGGCTTGCGCCGACCTGCCATCCAGCAGGCGCGAGCTGCTGCGCTCGGGCGCAGGGTGCTGGGCGATGAGTTCCGTCGGCAAGGCGAAGTCGAAGTCGCTGAGGGTGAAAGTGCGGGCAGTGTTCAAGTGAGGCGGCAGGTGGGCGGTCAAGCGGTCCAGCGTGAGGGTGAAAGCAAGGCAGAATTGTCCCATGCCACCCACGCCGTCCCGCAAGCCTGCAACGCCAGCGACCACGTCCACCAAAAGTCCATTGCAACGCAGCCTGGAAAAGCTTGGCCTGCACCGCGACATCGACCTGGCCCTGCATTTGCCCCTGCGTTATGAGGACGAAACCCGCATCGCGCGCCTGGGCGACGCACGCGAGGGCGACACGGTGCAGATCGAGGCCACGGTGACGGCCAGCGAGATCACGTTCAAGCCGCGCAGGCAACTGCTGGTGACGGTGCAGGAAAGCCCCGATAGTGGCTCGGGCACCTGCACCCTGCGTTTTTTCAGCTTTTACCCCTCACAGCAAAAAGCGCTGGCGGTGGGCAGCCAGATTCGTGTGCGCGGCGAACTCAAAGGCGGATTTTTGGGCTGGACCATGATGCACCCGAGCTTCAAGGCAGCCGGCGGCCCCTTGCCTACGGCGCTCACGCCGATCTACCCCACAGTGGCCGGTTTGCCCCAGGCCTACCTGCGCAAAGTGGTGCAAAGCGGATTGGGCCGCGCTGGGCTGTCAGACACGATTTTGCCCGAACTTGGGGATGAAAAATGGCTTTTTTCCTCGTGGAATCTGCGTAGTTCGCTATCATTTTTGCATAATCCGGTGCCGGACGTGTCACTTGCCGCGCTCACCGACCACAGCCACCCGGCCTGGCAGCGCCTCAAGGCCGAGGAGCTTTTGGCGCAACAGCTCTCGCAACTGCAAAGCAAGCGGGCGCGGAACCTGCTGCAAGCGCCGCCCTTGTCGCGCAAAGCCTCTGGCAGCCTGCACCAGAAACTGCTGGATGCCTTGCCGTTCAAGCTGACTGCCGCGCAGCGCCGTGCCTGCCAGGAGATTCAGGGCGACATCGCCAAACCCGTGCCCATGCACCGCCTGTTGCAGGGCGACGTGGGCTCGGGCAAAACCGTGGTGGCGGCGCTGGCGGCGGCGGTCTGCATCGACGCGGGCTGGCAATGCGCCCTGATGGCGCCCACCGAAATTCTGGCCGAGCAGCACTTTCGCAAATTGATAGGCTGGCTCGAACCCCTGGGCGTCAAGACAGCCTGGCTCACCGGCAGCCAAAAAACCAGGGAGCGGCGCGAGATGCTGGCGCTGATCGCCAGTGGCGAAGCCGGTTTGGTGATTGGCACCCACGCCATCATCCAGGACAAAGTGGTGTTCAAAAACCTGGCGCTGGCCATCATCGACGAGCAACACCGCTTTGGCGTGGCGCAGCGGCTGGCGCTCAGAGCCAAAATGACCGTGGCAACAATTGACACCGGGCCAGCCCAGAGACACTGCGGAACCGGCTCCGCCGGGCCGCAGGGTGTCGCCCCCTTGAGGGGGGAGGACGCTACACGCAGTGAGCAAGCCACAGGGGTGGAGCCCCATCTACTCATGATGACGGCCACGCCAATTCCCCGCACCCTGGCCATGAGTTATTACGCCGATCTGGAGGTCTCCACCATCGACGAACTGCCCCCGGGGCGCACACCCATCGTCACCAAGCTGGTCAATGACGCGCGGCGCGACGAAGTCATCGAGCGCATCCGCGCCCAGTTGGCGCAGGGCCGCCAGGTCTATTGGGTTTGCCCGTTGATCGAAGAAAGCGAAGTGCTGGACTTGACCAATGCCACACAAACCCACGCCGACCTGTGCGAGGCGCTGCAAGGCAAGAACGCGCCCGGCGGCGCGCCCGTCATGGTCGGCCTCCTGCATTCGCGCATGCCCGTGGCCGAGAAGAAGGCCGTGATGTCGCTTTTTGTCGCGGGCCAGATGGGCGTGCTGGTCAGCACCACGGTGATCGAGGTCGGGGTGGACGTGCCCAATGCGTCCCTGATGGTGATCGAACACGCCGAGCGTTTTGGCCTGTCGCAATTGCACCAGCTCAGGGGCCGCGTGGGGCGCGGCGCGGCGGC
>JANMVT010000275.1:0-9405 GCA_031392945.1 Rhodoferax sp.
TGGTTTCCGACAGCGGCACGTATTTGCCGGGTGAGCCGGTGAACACTTCGGCCACGTGGAAAGGCTGGCTCAGAAAACGCTGGATTTTGCGGGCACGGGCCACGGCCAGCTTGTCTTCAGGGGCCAGATCGTCCATGCCCATGATGGCGATGATGTCGCGCAATTCGCGGTAACGCTGCAAGGTGCCCTGCACGGCGCGGGCCGTGTTGTAGTGGTCTTCACCCACGACTTGGGGCGACAACTGGCGGCTGGTCGAATCGAGCGGGTCCACGGCGGGGTAGATGCCCAGCGAGGCGATGTCGCGGCTCAGCACCACGGTGGAATCCAGGTGGGCAAAGGTCGTGGCAGGGCTTGGATCGGTCAAGTCATCGGCAGGCACGTAAACGGCCTGGATCGAGGTGATGGAGCCAACCTTGGTGGACGTGATGCGTTCTTGCAGACGGCCCATCTCTTCGGCCAGCGTAGGCTGGTAACCCACGGCAGAAGGCATGCGGCCCAACAGCGCGGATACTTCGGTGCCGGCCAGGGTGTAGCGGTAGATGTTGTCCACGAAGAACAGAACGTCTTTGCCTTCATCGCGGAACGACTCGGCGATTGTCAAACCCGTCAGCGCCACGCGCAGGCGGTTGCCCGGAGGCTCATTCATCTGGCCGTAGACCATGGACACTTTGGAGTCTTCCAGCTTGTCCAGATTCACCACGCCGGAGTCGGCCATCTCGTGATAGAAGTCATTGCCTTCGCGGGTGCGCTCACCCACACCGGCAAACACGGACAAGCCGCTGTGCGCCTTGGCGATGTTGTTGATGAGTTCCATCATGTTCACCGTCTTGCCGACGCCGGCGCCGCCGAACAGGCCGACCTTGCCGCCCTTCGCAAACGGGCACACCAGGTCAATCACCTTGATGCCGGTTTCCAGCAATTCCTGTGAGGGGCTGAGTTCGTCGTATGCCGGGGCTTTGCGGTGGATCGACATGTGCAGGGTCGCGTCGACCGGGCCGCGCTCGTCGATGGGCGCGCCGAGCACGTCCATGATGCGGCCCAAAGTGGCTTTGCCCACGGGGACCATGATCGGGTTGGCGGTGTTTTTCACCATCGTGCCACGGCGCAGGCCGTCAGACGAACCCAATGCAATGGTGCGCACAATGCCGTCACCCAATTGCTGTTGGACTTCGAGCGTCAGGTTGGAGCCGTCCATCTTGAGCGCGTCATAGATTTTTGGCATCTTGTCGCGTGGAAATTCCACGTCAACCACCGCGCCAATACATTGGACGATTTTGCCTTCTACGCCTGCGTTGCTTTTAGCGCTATTGTCTGATTGGGCCATCACTTTTGCTCCAAAAATAAAATCAAAAATTCTTAAACCGGCGACAAACTGAACAATTCAGTTAGACCGCCGCACGTGACCGTCAGGTCACACCGCCGCTGCACCTGCCACGATTTCCGAAAGTTCTTTCGTGATCGCCGCTTGCCGCGTCTTGTTGTAGATCAGTTTCAGCTCGGCAATCACATTGCCGGCGTTGTCGGTGGCCGCCTTCATCGCCACCATGCGCGCCGCGTGTTCCGACGCCATGTTCTCGGCCACGGCCTGGTAGACCAGGGCCTCGGCGTAACGCACCAAAAGCTCGTCAATCACGGCCTGGGCATCGGGCTCGTAGATGTAGTCCCAGGCGTGTTGGGTGCCGCTGGCCTTGGTCTGCTCCAGCATCTTCGCCGCCGACAGGGGCAACAACTGTTCCAGCACCGGCTCCTGGCGCATGGTGCTGATGAACTTGTTGTAGCTCAGGTACACGGCGCTGACTTCGCCTTTGATGTAGGCGTCGAGCAGCACCTTGACCGGGCCGATCAATTTTTCCAGATGCGGCTTGTCGCCCAGGTGCGTCACGTGGGACACCACCTTGGCGCCGATGCGGTTCAGAAAACCAAGCCCCTTGCCGCCGATGGCCACCGTCAACGGGGTTTTGCCCGCTGTCTGGGTCTCACGAAGCTTGATCGTGACGGCACGGAACAAGTTGCTGTTCAGGCCGCCGCACAAACCCTTGTCCGTGGTCACCATGATGAAGCCGACCGACTTGCCGTCGTTGGCTTTCAGGAATGGGTGCACATATTCCGGGTTGGCTGTGCCCAAATTGCTGGCAATGTTGCGGATCTTCTCGCTGTACGGACGCGCCGCGCGCATGCGCTCCTGCGCCTTGCGCATCTTGGAAACCGAGATCATTTCCATGGCCTTGGTGATCTTCTTGGTGTTTTCCACCGATTTGATCTTGGTGCGTAATTCCTTGCCTGATGCCATAAAAGCCCCTTTAGTGTTTCAAGAACAGGGTGTACATGACGTTCAGGCGAACGACTTCTTGAAAGCCGCCGTGGCAGCCAGCATTTCGGCTTCGGCGTCCTTGTCCAGGGCTTTGGAGTCTTCAATTTTGGCCAGCAAGGCCGCGTGTTTGTCTTTGAGGTGGGCGTGCAGGCCATGCTCAAACGACAACACCTTGTTCACGGCGATGTCATCCATGAAACCCTTGTTCACCGCGAACAGCGAAGCGCCCATGAGGCTGATGGGCAGCGGGCTGTACTGGGTCTGTTTGAGCAACTCCGTCACGCGCGCCCCGCGATCCAGCTGTTTGCGGGTGGCTTCGTCCAGGTCAGACGCAAACTGTGCAAACGCGGCCAGCTCGCGGTACTGGGCCAGGTCGGTGCGGATACCGCCGGACTGGCCCTTGATGACCTTGGTCTGGGCGGCGGAACCCACGCGCGACACCGAAATGCCGGCGTTGATGGCGGGGCGGATGCCGGCGTTGAACAAAGAGGTTTCCAGGAAAATCTGGCCATCGGTGATCGAGATCACGTTGGTGGGCACGAAGGCCGACACGTCGCCAGCTTGGGTTTCAATGATGGGCAACGCCGTCAATGAACCGGTTTTGCCTTTGACTTCACCCTTGGTGAAATCTTCAACGTATTTTTCGTTCACGCGGGCGGCGCGCTCCAGCAGGCGGCTGTGGAGGTAGAACACGTCGCCGGGATAAGCTTCGCGGCCTGGCGGGCGACGCAGCAACAGGGACACCTGGCGGTAGGCAACGGCTTGTTTGGACAAGTCGTCGTACACAATCAGCGCGTCCTGACCACGATCGCGGAAGTATTCACCCATGGTGCAGCCAGAGTAGGCGCTCACATATTGCATAGCAGCCGACTCGGACGCAGTTGCCGCCACCACCGTGGTGTAGGCCATGGCGCCGGCTTGTTCCAACGAGCGCACCACGTTCTTGACCGACGAGGCTTTTTGACCGATGGCAACGTAGATGCAGGTCATGTTCTGACCCTTCTGGTTGATGATGGCGTCAATCGCCACAGCCGTTTTACCGGTCTGGCGGTCGCCAATGATCAACTCGCGCTGACCGCGACCCACAGGCACCATGGAGTCAATCGACTTCAAACCGGTTTGCATGGGCTGGTCGACGGATTTACGGGCGATCACGCCTGGGGCGACTTTTTCGATCACGTCGGTCATCTTGGCGTTGATCGGGCCTTTGCCGTCAATCGGTTGGCCCAGTGCGTTGACCACACGGCCCAGCAGTTCGGGGCCGACCGGCACTTCGAGAATCCGGCCCGTGCATTTGACGGTGTCGCCTTCAGAGATGTGCTCGTATTCGCCCAAAATCACGGAGCCAACCGAGTCGCGCTCCAGGTTCAAGGCCAGGCCGTAGGTGGGCAAACCATCGCTGCCCGCCGGGAATTCCAGCATTTCGCCAGCCATCACATCGGACAGGCCGTGGATGCGGCAAATGCCGTCCGTCACCGACACCACGGTGCCCTGGTTGCGGATGTCGCTGCTGGCGGTCAAGCCTTCAATGCGGCTTTTGATCAGTTCAGAAATTTCTGCGGGATTGAGTTGCATGACTCGTATCCTTAATTAAGATTAATTGGGCCGGTAACCGTGAGGCAAGTCTTGGGCGGATGCCTCAGGCTGCCAGGGCCACTTTCATTTGTTCCAGACGGGCCTTGACCGATGTGTCAAGAACCTCGTCGCCTACCACCACGCGAATGCCGCCGATCAATTCGGCTTGCAACTCGACCGTCAAGTTGAGCTTGCGGCCAAACCGTTTTTCAAGCGTGCCTGCCAAGTCGGCCAGGCCTGCGGTGTCAATCGGAAAAGCGCTGAAAACAATAGCATCAGAAGAGCCGCTTTGGGCGTTCTTCAGGGCGCGAAACTGCGAGGCGATTTCCGGCAGGGCGCTCAGGCGGCCGTTTTCAAGCACGGTGCGCAAGAAGTTGCTGGCCAAGTCTGGCAGGGCAGTCTTGGCGACGCCCTTGATCAGGTCCTGCACTTGCGCGGTCGTCACCTTGGGGCTGTCGGCAAACGACTGAAGCTGCGGGTTGGCTGCGATGGCCGCCAACTCATCGACCCAGACAGTCGCACGCGCCAGGTCAGCGCCAGGGCTGGCTTTGACGGCCTTGTAAAGCGCTTCAGCGTATGGGCGGGCAATGGTTGCAATTTCAGCCATATTCAGCTCTTACAGTTCGGTTTTCAAACGGCCAAGCAAGTCAGCGTGGACACCGGCGTTGACTTCCTTGCGGAGAATCTGCTCGGCGCCCCTGACCGCCAGCGCGGCCACCTGCTCGCGCAGGCTTTCGCGCGCGCGCACGGTTTGCTGGTCGGCTTCCACCTTGGCGGCGGCAATGATCTTGTTGCCTTCGTCGGTGGCTTTGGCCTTGGCCTCTTCCACGATGGCCTGGCCACGGCGCTCGGCATCGGCCAGGCGCGCGGCGGTCTCGGTGCGCGACTTGGCCAGTTCGTCTTCCACGCGCTTGTTGGCGTTGGTCAACTCGGCTTTGGCCTTGTCGGCGGCGGCGAGGCCGTCGGCGATTTTGCTGGCACGCTCGTCCAACGCAGCCGCAAGATGCGGCCAGATGAACTTCATCGTGAACAATACCAGCAATGCGAAGACGATTGCCTGCGCAATCAGTGTTCCATTAATGCTCACAGGAGATCTCCCAAAATGGGTGTTTCAAGCACAGCTGAAAGCCGGGCTTACTTGGCCAGCGTCGCGATTTGGGCCAGGAACGGGTTGGCCGTGGTGAACCACAGGGCGATACCGGTTCCGATAATGAAAGAAGCATCGATCAGGCCCACCAGCAAGAACATTTTGGTTTGCAACTCGCCCATGAGTTCAGGCTGGCGCGCGGCGGCCTCAAGAAACTTGCTGCCCATGACGCCGATGCCGATACATGCGCCCATAGCGCCCAAACCAATGATGATGCCAGCAGCCAGAGCTACAAAACCAATAACTTCCATGATGACTCCTTAAAGAACTAATAAAACAAAAACAAACTAACCGAAACTCAAACCAAAACTACCTGCAGACACGTAGACGCCCGCAAAACCAAAAATCAATGCGCGTCGTGTCCGCGAGCCTAGTGCGCGTCGTGAGACTGCCCGATGTAGACCAGGGTCAACATCATGAACACAAACGCTTGCAGCACGATGATCAAAATGTGAAACATCGCCCAAAGCCAGCCTGCGACCACATGCAGGGCCAGCAATGCCAGACTGCCCGGTGAGAAAGACAGCGCCCAGGCGCCGCCCAACAAGGCAATCAGCATGAATAGCAACTCGCCCGCATACATGTTGCCAAACAGCCGCATGCCATGCGACACTGTTTTGGCCAAAAACTCGACCATTTGCATGGCGAAATTGACGATGCCCAACAGGATTGCAAAAACCGGATTTTTGCTGGTGCCAAATGGCGCTGTCACCAACTCATGGGCCCAACCGCCCATACCCTTGATCTTGACGTTGTAAATCAGGCAGATCACCAGAACCGAGACCGACATGCCCATCGTGACCGACAAGTCGGCCGTAGGGACGACCCGCAAAAAGACGTGGTGCGTGTCACGCCCGAGCTTGCCATTGATCCAGCCCCAGATTTCTGGAAGCAAGTCCACGGGCAACAAGTCCATTGAATTGAGCAGAATGATCCAGACAAAGATCACCAAAGCCAAAGGCGCCACCATTTTGCGGCTTCTTTCGTTGTGCACGATGGATTTGGCCTGCGCATCGACCATTTCGTAGAGCATTTCAACCGCCGCTTGAAAACGCCCCGGCACGCCCGAAGTCGCATTTTTGGCGGCACGGTAGAGCAGGAAGCAGCCGACCACGCCCAGCAGGATGGAGAAAAACAGCGAGTCGAGGTTGAAGACGGAAAAATCAACAATGCCCGTCTGCTTGTGGTTCTGCCAATGCGTCAGATGGTGCGCAATGTATTCACTGGCGGAAGGGGCATTTTCAACGGCGTGTTCTGCTGCGGCCATAGTGTGAAATCTTCTTAATCTTAAAAACTTAATTAATCTTCAAACCGTCTTGAACGTCACGCCAGTTTTCACCTGGCTTTCGGGCGCATCAACAGCGCCACCCAATACACCTTCATGGTCAGGATCAGGCCAATCAGCAGCGCCAACCAGTCCAGATCCACAACCCACCGTGAGGCCGCGAAAAGCATTGCGATACTCACCACAATCTTCACTGCTTCCCACACAAAAAAACCCATGCCGCCGAACGCCCCAGCCGAGGCTGTGTTCGGTGACGAGAACTGCCCCGTCAAACCCCGCGCAAACAACATCGCGGGAACCACTACCACCAGCGCGCCGTAACCGGCCGATATGCCAGTGGACAACTTGCCCGTGAAACCCCAAGCCCCCAAGGCGACCAAAATCCCCACCAGCGCCTGCCAAGCCACCACCGCCCACGGCGACAAGGCCGGGTTGCGTTTTCGCAGGTCTTGCGCCTCCTGGGCCGTCAGCCGCTTGAATTCCAGTTCCCCGGAATCGTCATCCCCGTAAGGATGGGCTGGTGGCCTTGTTGTCACCTTGCCTGACTTGCTGACCGGTGCGATTATCGACATCTCAAATTACACCAGGTTGACACTCGCCAATTACTGCAAAGCCTTCGATTATACGTAGAAACCCGCTGCTGTCGATAACCGGCCAAGGCAAATCGTGCACAAACCAGACACAATGCGCCTGCAAGCCCACGCAACGGGTCTTGGGGCCCATTCCAAACCTGACCGGCGCATCCACCTATGTACGAATCCATCAAACTGCTCCATCTGATCGCCGCCATCGTCTGGATCGGCGGCATGGCCTGCCTGCTGTTCGCCGTGCGCCCGGCGGCTCTGGGCACGCTCGACGCGCAACCCCGCGCGCGCCTGATGGTCCAGATCTGGCGGCGTTTCTTCGCCATGGTTGCGGTGGCGGTGGTGCTGCTTTTGGCCACTGGCGGCCAGCTCTACAGCAGCGCTTTCAGGGCGGCCAGGGCGGCCGGCGGCTCGGGCGGCCTGCCCTTGGGCTGGAACCTGATGCTGGCCATTGGCCTGCTGATGTTTCTGATCTTCGGCCACATCTATTTCGGCGCGTTCAAAAAGTTCAGCCGCGCGGTGGCGGCGGCCGAGTGGCCGCTGGCGGCCAAGACGGCGGCTTTGATCCACAAGCTGGTGGTGGCCAATTTCGTGCTGGGCTGGCTGGCGATCATCTGTGTGCGCCTGTTGCATTGATCGGCTACATCGGTCGGCTGCGATAATTTGGGCATGAACAACTTGCCCGCGCTTCCCTGTTACCTCAACGGCGAATTCACCCTGCTGCCCGACGCCAAAATCAGCGTCATGGACCGGGGCTTCATCTTTGGCGACGGCGTTTATGAAGTCGTTCCGGTCTACGCCGGCCAGCCGTTTCGCTTTGAGCAGCACATGGCCCGGCTCAGCCGCAGCCTGGCCGAGTTGCGCATCGCCAACCCCTTGACGACAACGCAATGGCGCGCGGTTTTATCAAAAATGATAGCTAACTACGCTGATTACGCGAGGGCAAACGGCCTATTTGACCCCTCAACTTCGTCAAACGGCCCCGACCAGCTGATCTACATCCAGATCACCCGCGGCGTCGCCATGCGCGACCACGTCATGCCGCAAAACATCACGCCCACCGTGTTCGCGCTGAGCAATGTGTTGAAGCCGCCGTCCCAAGCCATGCGCGCCCAAGGCGTAGCCTGCGTCACAGCCGACGACTTCCGCTGGGAGAAGGCCCACATCAAATCCACCAGCCTGCTCGGCGCGGTGCTGGCGCGCCAGATCAGTTTTGACGCCGACGCGGTCGAGACCGTGATGTTCCGCGACGGGTTTTTGTCAGAAGCCGCCGCCAGCAACGTCTGGGTCGTCAAGGGCGGCAAGGTGATGGGCCCGCCCAGGGACCATCTGGTGCTGGAGGGCATCCGCTATGGCCTGTTCGAAGAAATCTGCCGCGAGCAGGGCCTGCACTTTGAATTGCGCCGCATCAGCCGCGACGAGGTGTTGGACGCCGATGAACTGCTGCTGACCAGCGCCACCAAGGAAGTCCTGGCCATCACCACGCTGGACGGCCAGCGCGTCGGCCACGGCGAAACCAAGGGCCGGCCCGGCCCGGTCTGCGCCAAACTGTTCGCCGCCTACCAGGTGGCCAAAACCCGCCCCGACCCGGTGATGGCGCAATGAGCACCGGCTCCGTGCCTGACAACACCGGCCCCGTGCCCGAAAGTGGCGCCCCTGGCGCGCCCGTGCAGCGCCAGGAATCGCTGATCGTCTACCCATCCCAGTTCCCCATCAAGGTCATGGGCGTCCGGGTGGACGGCCTGGTGCACGCTATCACCCACATCGCCCACCAGTTCGACCCCACGTTTGACGCCGCCACCATCGAGCTGCGCGAAAGCAAAGGCGGCAAATACCTGGGCGTCACCATCACCGTCACGGCGACCAGCCGCGAGCAGCTGGATGAGTTGTATCGCACGCTGTCCACCCATCCGATGGTCAAGGTGGTGCTGTAGATTTGCCCTAGCCAAGGAGCCCCTGGATAACGCCCTGGGTGTCAACCAAACTTTAATAAGCCCGCTTTCCAAGGGTTTTATTAAAGATTGGCGACTCTTTTTTTAATTGATCACCTTGCTAATTTAAAAAATTACATATTTTGTAATAAAATACCCCGTTATTTCAAAACAACCTAACTCCAATGATTCGCGGCCTCACCGGACGTTACGAGCCTTCTGTCGCACACGGCATGGCCTGCCAGGGGTTCGTGCCCAACCCGCTGCCGCCCGTACCGGCTCTGGACTGGTCTTCTGCGCTGCAAGAAAAACTCGACCAGGCCCACTTGGCACTGGGCCGGCTCGACAGCCTCACCAGCCTGCTGCCTGACGCGGCCACGTTTTTGTACAGCTACGTGCGCAAAGAGGCCGTCTTGTCCTCGCAAATCGAAGGCACCCAGTCCTCTTTGGCCGACCTGTTGATGTTTGAAGAAGATGCCGCGCCCGGTGTGCCCATCGACGACGTGACCGAAGTTTCCTGTTACGTCGCCGCGCTGGACCACGGCATGGCGCTTCTGGCGCAAGGCCTGCCC
>JANMVT010000133.1:0-3012 GCA_031392945.1 Rhodoferax sp.
TGCACCAGATTTCCTTGGGCGCCAGGCCGGATTCTTCGAGTGGCACAGCGCGCAGATCGAAGCGGGCACCCCGGCCCGCGTCGTTGGTGAGTTCGGGGAAGGCATTGCTCAGGCCGCCCGCGCCGACGTCGTGGATGGCCAGGATGGGGTTGCCGCTACAGTAGGGGCGTTCCGTGCTACCGGCGGAGCCGCCGCCATCGCTACCGCAGGGGCGCTCCCCATTCCCAAGTGCCCAGCAGTGGTTGATGACCTCCTGGGCACGCCGCTCGATCTCGGGGTTGCCGCGTTGCACCGAATCAAAGTCGAGCTGGGCTGCGTTGGCGCCCGTAGCCATGGAACTGGCCGCACTGCCGCCCATGCCGATGCGCATGCCGGGGCCACCCAACTGTATCAGCAGGCTGCCCGCCGGGAACTCGATCTTGTGGGTCTGCGTGGCGTCAATCACGCCCAGTCCACCGGCGATCATGATGGGCTTGTGGTAGCCGCGCTGCTCCTTCACCTCGCCCTGCGCGGTGGTGTGCGAAATGCCTTGTTCGTACTCGCGGAAGTAACCCAGCAAGTTGGGCCGGCCAAACTCGTTGTTGAAGGCCGCGCCACCGAGCGGCCCTTCGATCATGATTTGCAGCGGGCTGGCGATGTGATCGGGCTTGCCGTAGGAACTGGTTGGCAAATTAATTGGGTTCTGACCCCAATTAATTTTTGAGACCGAAAACCCAGTCAACCCGGCCTTGGGCTTGGAGCCGCGCCCGGTCGCGCCCTCATCGCGGATCTCACCCCCCGCACCGGTGGACGCGCCGGGGAATGGCGAGATCGCCGTGGGGTGGTTGTGGGTTTCCACCTTCATCAGGATGTGGCTCGTTTCACTATATTTATCATAGCTAGGTACGCCTATCCCACGAGGGAAAATTGCTGATTTGGCTGTAAAACGCTCGACTTCGGCGCCCGCCATCACCGAGGCGTTGTCTGAATACGCCACCAGCATGTGTTGCGGATTTTGCTGGTGCGTGTGGCGAATCATGCCGAACAGGCTGTTGGCCTGCGCCACGCCGTCAATGGTGAACTGGGCGTTGAAAATCTTGTGGCGGCAATGCTCGCTGTTGGCCTGGGCGAACATCATCAGCTCGACATCGGTCGGGTTGCGCTTCAGGCTGATGAAGGCATTGGCCAGGTAGTCGATTTCGTCGTCGGCCAGCGCCAGGCCGAACTCGCGGTTGGCCACTTCCAGCGCCGCTTTGCCGCCGTGCAGCACCCCCACATGCGCCATCGGGGCGGCGTGCAGTTCGGAGAAAAGTTGCAGGGCCTGGGCGCGCTCGAACATCACGCTCTCGGTCATGCGGTCGTGCAGCAAGGCGGCAACCCCGTCCCGCTGTTCCGGCGACAACGCCGCTTTGCCCAGCAGGGTCTGTTTGAGCGTGAGCCGGTATTCCACAATGCGTTCGACCCGGCGCACAGCCAGGCCGCAGTTGTGGGCGATGTCGGTGGCTTTGGAGGCCCAGGGCGACACGGTGCCAAAACGGGGCGTTACGACGATCAGCGCACCATCGCCCGACTTGCCATTGGCAGGCGCTTCATAGGGCTCGCCGTAAGCCAGCAAGGCGGCCAATTGGCCTTCGAGGGCTGCCGTGAGCTTTGCGTCCGACGTCACCAGGTGGACAAACCGGGCCGATACCGCAGAAACGCGCTCGTGCACGGCTTGCAGGCGCGGCAGCAGTTGCAGGGCGCGAAACGGGCTCAGCGCGCTGGCGCCCTCGAATTGGGTGATGTGCAGGGTCACGTGGGGCCTGAAAAAAGGGCGGATCGGGTGGGTGGGCGCGTCACGGCAAGGGCGCTGGCCGGGCTAGTCCGTAAGCGACATGATTTTACCTGCCACGGCGCGGCGAAAACCCGGTTGCCAATGGCGCCATCCGCCCTCGGGGATAATTGCGTCCATGACTATTACCTACAAAGACGCGGACGGCGTCCAGGGCATGCGCATCGCGGGCAAACTGGCCTCGGAAGTGCTGGATTTTTTGACCCCGCACGTTCAACCCGGCATCACCACCAACGCACTGGACAAGCTGGCGTTTGACTACATCACCCAGGTGCAGGGCGGCATTCCGGCGCCATTGAACTACCGTGGCGGCGGCTCCATTCCTTACCCCAAATCAATCTGCACTTCGGTCAACCACCAAGTCTGCCATGGCATCCCCAACGACAAGCAGCTCAAAAAAGCCGACATCGTCAACATCGACGTGACCGTCATCAAGGACGGCTGGCACGGCGACACCAGCCGCATGTTCATGGTGGGCGACAGTTCCATCGTCGCCAAACGCCTGTGCAGCATCACCTATGAGGCGATGTGGCACGGCATCAAGATGGTCAAGCCCGGCGCGCGCCTGGGCGACATTGGCTGGGCCATCCAGAAGTTTGCCGAAAGCCAGGGTTTCAGCGTGGTGCGCGAATTTTGCGGCCATGGCATTGGCCGCGTGTTCCACGAAGAGCCGCAGGTGCTGCACTATGGCAAGCCCGGCACGCTGGAAGAGTTGAAGGTCGGCATGACCTTCACCATCGAGCCCATGATCAACGCCGGGCGCAAGGAAATCAAGGACGGCCCCGAGAAAGACGGCTGGACCATCGTCACCAAGGACCATTCGCTGTCGGCGCAATGGGAACACACCATCCTGGTCACCGAGGCCGGTTACGAAGTCCTGACCCTGTCCAGCGGCAGCCCGCCCACACCCTCCTTTGTGGCGTCTGCCGCAGCGCCTGCCGCGTGAGCATGGGCACTTCGCTGTCGCTTCGCGAAGCTTATCGCGCCGGTAAAACAGCGTTGCTTGAATCGATTGCCGCCGGCGGTGCATCCACCCGCGGCGCCAATTCAGCGTTGCACAAGCTGTCCCACCTGGCCGACGAAAAATTGCGCGCCTTGTGGCAGGGCGCCGGTTTTGCAGAGCCCTTTGCCCTGGTGGCGGTAGGCGGCTTTGGCCGCGAAGAGCTGTTCCCCAATTCTGATGTGGACGTGCTGCTGCTGCT
>JANMVT010000294.1:0-16847 GCA_031392945.1 Rhodoferax sp.
CTTCCATGCCTACGTCGAGGTCTACCTGGGCGACCGCTGGTACATTTTTGACGCCTCGGGTGTCGCCATTCCCATGGGCTTTGTGCGTTTTGGCACCGGGCGCGACGCGGCGGATGCCGCCTTTGCCACCATCTTCGGCGGCGTCGTGGGCACGGCGCCCATCATGCAGATCGCGGCCATCACCAACGGGCAGGGCGAATTGGTGGTGCCGGTTCACGTGCCGTATGCTTTGTCAACCGACGCGCACCCGGTGTAACGGGCAAGCCAGTCGGCTGCCCGCAGCCCGCCCGGCAAGCCTTGTGCCCGCAAGGGGGATAAACTGAGCATCGGCTCCGCTGGGCCGCAATTCGCTCGAACACAGGCGAATCCGGCGCGCTCCAGGCGCAGCGGCGACAAGCAGTTTGGAAAGACGCTTCTCTCTTCTGAAAGGCAGGTTTGTGATGGCTTCGATCAATCACCCCCTTCGTCTTGTTCATGCGCATCACCCGGATCGGCGCGCCGCGCTGGCCCATCTGGCCGCCGCAATGCTCCTGCCCGTGGCGGCAACACCCGCCCACGCCCAAACCATCAGCCCGGCCAACCTGGCCTCCTGGCCACTGAACACGCCGCGCGCCACCGGCATCCATGACCTGGCCCCGGCCCCGGACGGCGGCGTCTGGTTCACCGCGCAACGCAGCGGCCACCTGGGCCATTTCGACCCGAAAAGCGGCAAGACCGAACTGCTCTCCTTGGGTGGCAGTTCGTCGCCTCACGGCGTGATACAGGGCCCGGACGGCGCGGCCTGGATCACCGATGGCGGCCAAAACGCAATTGCCCGTGTGGCCTGGCCCAGCCGCACGGTCAAGCTTTACCTGC
The DNA here is from genome assembly GCA_031392945.1 of Rhodoferax sp. Taxonomy (GTDB): domain Bacteria; phylum Pseudomonadota; class Gammaproteobacteria; order Burkholderiales; family Burkholderiaceae_C; genus JANYCG01. The sequence goes on from JANMVT010000294.1 coordinate 856, forward strand.
TGCCGGCCGGCACGCCTTATGCCAACCTGAACACCTGCGCGTTCGACGGCGCGGGTGATTTGTGGTTTACCGGACAAAGCGGTTATGTCGGCAAAGTCGCGGTGAAGACCGGCCTGGTCACGGTAAAAGACGCACCGCGCGGCCGTGGCCCCTACGGCATCTGTGCAACTCCCACGGGTGACGTCTGGTGGGCGTCTCTGGCCGGCAATTTCATCGCGCAGATCGATTTGAAGACGGGCGAATCGCGCGCGGTGGAGCCGCCCACCAAAAACCAGGGTGCGCGCCGGGTCTGGTCGGACAGCAAAGGCCGCATCTGGGTCAGCGAGTGGAACAGTGGCAATTTGTCGATGCACGACCCGGCCCTGGGCGCGGGCGCGGCCAGTTGGCGCGCCTGGAAGCCGCCGGGCGACAACCCGCGCATGTATGCGGTCTATGTGGACGAGAAAGACAAGGTCTGGTGCACCGACTGGAGCGCCAACGCCATGTTGCGGTTTGACCCGGCCACCGAAAAATTTGAATCCATCCTCATGCCCCGGCCCGGCGCGTCGATCCGCCAGATTCTGGGGCGCGCGGGCGAGGTCTGGTTGCCGGAGAGCGGCACAGAATTCATTTCGGTGATCAGGACGGCCTGAGCGCCGGGTTTGCGGCGCTCAGCGGCTCGATAATGGCCGGACATCGTCCATCCTGAGCCAGTCCATTCATGAGCGCCCAACCCGCATCCACCATCAAAACCATCCGCGATTACCGCTTTTCGCACCGCCTGCGCGTGCGTTGGGCCGAAGTGGACATGCAGAAGATCGTCTTCAACGGCCATTACCTGATGTATTTCGACACCGCCGTGGCCGACTATTGGCGCGCGCTGGCGCTGCCGTATGAATCGGCCATGGTTTTGCTCGACGGCGATTTGTACGTCAAGAAATCCAGCCTGGAATACCACGCCTCGGCGCGTTACGACGACTTGCTGGACATCGGCATGGCCTGCTCGCGCCTGGGCAACTCGTCCATGGTCTTTACGGGTGACATCTTTCGCGGCGATGACCTGCTGATCAGCACCGAACTGCTCTACGTTTTTGCCAACCCGGCCACCCAGAAGTCAAAACCGGTGCCGCCCGCGCTGCGCGAGGTGTTCACCGCTTTTGCTGCGGGCGAAGCCATGGTCAAAGTGCAGGTGGGAAGCTGGGCCGAGTTGGGAGGCGGCGCGCAAAAGATCCGCAACGAGGTGTTTGTCGAAGAGCAGCGCGTGCCCCAGGACATGGAGCTTGACGCGGCCGACGCCGGCGCCATCCACGCCCTGGCCGTGAACCGCCTGGGCCAGCCGGTGGCGACGGGGCGCCTGCTGCGCCACGCACCGGGTGTCGCCAAAATTGGCCGCATGGCGGTGAACCGCGTTTTGCGTGGCGCAGGCCTGGGGGCCCAAGTGCTGGACGCGCTCATCCTTGCCGCCATCCAGCGCGGCGACCACGAGATTTGCCTGCACGCCCAGCGCAGCGCCGAGGGCTTCTACCAGCGCCTGGGTTTCGTGGCGCGCGGCGAGCCGTTTGAAGAGGCCGACATCGCGCACATTGAAATGTTCAAACGCGTGGGTGGCGGGGCGAGCGGAGCTTGATCAGATGTCATCGAGCAAGGCATACGGCAGCGCCAACAGTTCGGCGCGCGGGCCGGCTGGGGCGCCAATGGTCAAGCCCCCGGCCAGCGCGGCGCTGACTTGCATTGAGACAATTGCGTCAAAGCCGCCCGAGCCGCCTTGCGTGGCCTGTGCGGCCTGCGCGACGGTGCCGCAGGGCTGGGTGTCGTCGCCCGAGACGAAAACTTCATCGCCCGCCGCCATGGGTCTGTCTGAATGCACCAGATAGGCGCGGCGTTTGAGCGTGCCCCTGAACTGGCTGCGCGCCACCACCTCTTGGCCGGGGTAACAGCCCTTTTTGAAGTTCACCGCGCCGATGGACTCGTAATTCAGCATTTGCGGCACATACAGATCGACGGTCGGCGCGGTGATGGTGGCCACACCGCTCATCACCTCGCCCCAGCGCCATTGCTCGGCGCTTAAGGGCGGGCCGGCGGGCGCTGCTGTGCCGGCCGGGGCCAGCCAGAGAGCGCGCTCAAACTGGGCGGCTGGCGGCAATTTCAGCAGGTACGGCGTGTCTTGAAGGTGATTTTGGCCGTTTTCCCTCGTGGAATATGAATAGTTGGCTACCATTTTAATAGTATCCCCGGCCAGGCCCCAGAGCGAAAAATCGGCGCTGGCGTCGGTCAATTTGGCCTTGGCGCGCAACACAAACATCGACAGGCGTTTGAGCGTGGCGGGCAAGATGTCGCGGCTGCAAATCAGCAGAATCTCAGCTTCGCTCCCAGTGTCGCCCCCGGTTTTGACGCCGACAAAACTGGCCTGCATGCGGCCTTTGGCCGAGCAAAAGGCGGCCAGGCGGGGCTCGCCTGCGGGCAAGCTCAGGAAATCCTGCGTCAACTGGCCCTGCAAAAAAAGCGCCGCCTCGGCACCCGCAACACGGATCACACCCAAATGGGGGACGGGGGCAATACCGTCGATTTTTTCGTCCAGGTTTTCGTCTACTTGGCCATGCGGTTGGCTTGGGGGCGTGCGGCTTCCAGTGTTCATGGCGTGAATTATCATCAATCATCAATTCGCTTGGGAAAGTAAGGGTGTGCGGGCCGTGCGGCGTTTATTCTTGTTGGCATTTTTTGTGGCTGCGGTGACGCTGGGCGCGGGTGTTTGGTGGCTGAACCAGCCCGTGGGCGCGCGTGACGCGCCAGCCCTGGAGTCCGGGCGCGCCGTGCTGGACCTGTCGATCGAGCCCGGCACCACGGCGCGCGGTGTGGCGCAGGCGGTGGCCGACGCCGGTTTCAGGGTCAACCCGGGCTTGCTTTACACCTGGTTTCGGGTTTCGGGCCAGGCGCGCCAGATCAAGGCCGGCAGTTACGAGATCGAGCCCGGCGCCACGCCCTACAGCATCCTGCAAAAGCTGGTGCGCGGCGACGAGGCCCTGCGCGCCGTCACCCTGGTGGACGGCTGGAACTTCAACCAGGTGCGCGCGGCGCTCTCCAAAGCAGAGCATCTCAAAGCCGACACACAAGGGCTGCAGGCCGATTTGATCATGGAAAAGCTCGACAAGCCGGGCACCCCGGCCGAAGGGCGTTTCTACCCCGACACCTACAACTACGCCAAGGGGTCGAGCGACCTGGCGGTTTTGAAACGCGCCATGCGTGCCATGGACAAACACCTGCAAGCCGCCTGGCAGCAGCGTCTGCCCGACACGCCCCTGAAGTCGCCGGACCAGTTGCTGACCCTGGCCAGCATCGTTGAAAAAGAGACCGGCCGGGGCAGCGACCGCCCGCAGATCGCCGGCGTTTTCACCAACCGGCTCAAGATCGGCATGCTGCTGCAAACCGACCCGACGGTGATTTACGGCCTGGGCGACAAGTTTGACGGCAACCTGCGCAAACGCGACCTGCTGGCCGACACGCCCTGGAACACCTACACCCGCGCCGGATTGCCGCCCACGCCGATCGCGATGCCAGGCAAGGCCGCCCTGGCCGCCGCCGTGCAGCCTGCCCCGACCCAGGCGCTTTATTTCGTCGCACGCGGCGACGGCAGCAGCCAGTTCAGCGCGACACTTGAAGAGCACAATCGGGCCGTCAACCAGTTTCAGCGTGGCAAGTGAGCGTTTGAAATCCCTATGAAAACAACTAATCCATGAGTGGCCTGTTCATCAGTTTTGAAGGCATCGACGGCGCTGGCAAATCGACCCATATCGACAGCCTGGCCCAGGCTTTCAGGGCGCAGGGCAGGGCGGTCACCCAGACCCGCGAGCCCGGCGGCACACCTTTGGCAGAAAAGCTGCGCGCCATCGTGCTCAACGACGCCATGGACGCCATGACCGAGGCGCTGCTGGTGTTCGCCGCCCGGCGCGACCATTTGCAGCAGGTGATCGAGCCAGCCTTGGCGCGCGGCGACGTGGTTTTGTGCGACCGCTTCACCGACGCAACCTTCGCCTACCAAGGCGCCGGGCGCGGCTTCGATTTGGAATTACTATCGTTTTTAGAGCTAACTATTCAATCGGGACAAGGGGAAAATGGCGATTTCATCCGCCAACCCGACATGACGGTGTGGTTTGACATCAGCCCGCAGGCCGCCGCCGGGCGCCTGGCCGGCGCGCGTGTTCCCGACAAATTTGAGTCCCAGCCGCTGGCGTTTTTCCAAAAAGTGGCGGCTGGCTACCTGGCGCGCGCCCGGCAGTTTCCCCAGCGGTTTATGCGCATCGACGCCGGCCAGACGCGCCACCAGGTGTGGCAACAAGTCACGATGGCCATGGTGCGCCGGGGCTGGCTGGCCATCATGGTCGCTGCCAACGGGGGGCCGGCGTGAGCGAGGCGCAGCTTGACAAGACGGCGGGGCAGGCGACTGGCGCCAGCCCTGCGCCGCCCTGGATCGCCGCCCAGCTTGAAGCCCTGCTAAATCAACGCGGCCATGCCTGGCTGCTGGGCGGGCCCTCCGGCCTGGGCCAATACCGCCTGGCGCTGGAGATGGTGCGGGCCTGGCTGTGTGAGTCGCCAGCCGGGGCCGGCGCTTGCGGCCATTGCAGCAGTTGCCACGCCATAGACGTACACACCCATGCCGACTTGTGTGTGCTGATGCCCGAGACCATCATGCTCGAACTGGGCTGGCCGCTTGGCGAAAAAGCCCAGAGCGACATTGACGACAAAAAGCGCAAGGCCAGCAAGGAAATCCGGGTTGACGCCATGCGTGACGCGGTCGAGTTCTCGCAACGCACCAGCGCGCGCGGTCGCGGCAAGGCGGTGCTGGTGTTTCCGGCCGAGCGCATGAACAACATCACGGCCAACGCCCTGCTCAAAACCCTGGAAGAGCCGCCTGGCGACGTCAAGTTCGTCCTGGCCACCGAAGCCGCGCACCAGTTGCCGCCCACCATCCGCAGCCGCTGCCTGGGCCACACCATGGTTTGGCCGGCTGGGGACGCTTCGTTGGCCTGGCTGCAGGCGCAAGGCGTGGACCTGGCGCAAGCCAGGGTTCTGCTGCACGCTGCGGGCGGCCGCCCGGAAGACGCGCTGGCTTTCCTGGCCAGCGGGCGCGACCCGGCCAGTTGGGCCGCTTTCCCCAAGGCCATGCAGCAAGGGCGGCTCGATGGGCTCAAGGACTGGACGCCGGTTCAGACGATAGACGCCTTGCACAAGCTATGCCACGACATGCTGGCACTGAAAACCGGCGCGCAACCCAGGTTCTTTGAGCCGGCCAACCTGCCGCCAGTCTCAGCTGTCAATGCGGTGCCAGCCAAGGCGGCAGGCAGGTCAATTCCGTCAATTCCGTCGATGCCGTCAATGCCGTCATTCGCCAGCTTGACCGCCTGGGCCCAAACCTTGTCAAGCGCCAGCCGCACAATGGAACACCCCTTCAATTCCGGGCTGATGATGGAGGCGCTGGTGAGCCAGGCCAAAAATGCCCTGAACCCAAAAACGCCCTAAACTCGCGGCATTGAGAAATTCTTGATGAGCACCTCTGCCACACCCCTCACAACCGCCGCACCGCGCCCCAGCGTCATCCAGCTTGCCATCAAGGAGAAGGCGGCGCTGTACGCGGCCTTCATTCCGCTGTTCACTGAGGGTGGCATCTTCATCCCGACCTCGCGCGAATACAAGCTGGGCGACGACATTTATGTCCTGCTCTCCCTGCCCGACGACCACCAGCGTTACCCGGTGGCGGGCAAAGTGGCTTGGGTCACCCCGGCCAAAGCCGCCGCCAACCGCACCCAAGGCGTTGGCATCCTCTTCCCCAAAGACGAAAAATCCAGAATTCTGAAGCTCAAAATCGAAGAGATTCTGGGTGGCCATCTGTCGGCAGACCGGCCCACCCAGACGATTTGAATGGCCCGGCCGCAAGGCCAATCCTGTGTTCACCGATTCCCATTGCCACCTGACTTTCCCCGAGTTGGCCCAGGCTTTGCCCCAAATCCGCGAGGCGATGGCCCTGGCCAAAGTGGATCGCGCTCTGTGCATTTGCACCACCCTGGAAGAGTTCGAGGCGGTGCATGCGCTGGCGCTTGGCTACGGCAATTTTTGGGCCACGGTGGGCGTGCACCCGGACAACGAAGGTAATGAAGACGTCCGCGAGCCCGCGCTGGACGATTTGCTCACCCGGGGGCGGCTGGCGCGCGTGGTCGGCATTGGCGAGACCGGCCTGGATTATTTCCGCCTGAATGGCCGCACTGTGGCCGACATGGCCTGGCAGCGCCAGCGCTTTCGCACCCACATCCAGGCCGCCCGGACACTCGGCAAACCCCTGGTGATCCACACCCGCAGCGCCAGCACTGACACCTTGGGCCTGTTGAAGGAGGAGGGTGAAGACGGTTCGCCCGGCAGTGCGGGCGGCGTGTTTCATTGCTTCACCGAAACCATGGAAGTGGCACGCGCCGCGCTGGACTTGGGTTTTTACATTTCGTTTTCCGGCATTTTGACTTTCAAAACCGCGCAAGATCTGCGTGATGTCGCCGCCTTTGTACCGCTGGACCGCATGCTGATCGAAACCGACAGTCCCTATCTGGCGCCCGTGCCCAAACGCGGCAAAACCAACAACCCGTCTTACGTGCCTTACGTCGCCGAACAGTTGGCGCACATCAGGAATATGCCTGTCGAAGCGGTGGCGGAACACACCAGCCGTAATTTTGAGGCCCTGTTCAAAGGAGTTTTGCTTTGATTAAATACCTCATAAGTTACATTAAATATTCTTTTTATCTAATTGTTTTATTTGGTATTTTTAAGTCAAATGCCGGGTCTTACGATGATTTCTTCGGCGCCATCCAGCGCGACGATCCGACCCTGGTGGCCGAGTTGCTCAAGCGCGGGTTCGACGCCAACACCCGCGACCCCAAAGGCCAACATGGGCTTTACTTGGCGATCAAGGAGCCATCGCCCAAGGCGGCCGCCGTGCTGATCAATTGGCCCAAAACCGACGTGGAAGCCCGCAACACCAGCGATGAGAGCCCCTTGATGCTGGCATCGCTGCGTGGGCTGACCGATATCTGCAAGCAAATCATTGCCCGGGGTGGCGACGTCAACAAACCCGGCTGGGCCCCTTTGCATTACGCGGCGACCAATGGCCACATCGAGATCATCAACCTGCTTCTGGAAAACCATGCCTACATCGACGCCGCTTCACCCAACGGCAGCACGCCTCTGATGATGGCCGCACTCTACGGCAGCCCGTCCGCTGTCAAGCTGCTGCTGGAGGCTGGCGCCGACCCGATGCTCACCAACGCTCTGGGCCTCAACGCGATAGATTTCGCCCAGCGCCATGGCCGGATGGAGTCCGCCGAGATCATCGCCGCCTTTGTGCGCGGCCGCCAGCCCAGGGGCAAGTGGTAGGCAATAGCCTCTTTTTCGGCTGGTTAACATAATTTTGTACTTCATACGATGTATATTATGTTAAGTTAAATGTTTAGATTTCTATGCCAAAAATAAACGCCTGCCTTGAAACTGACAGAATAGACGCAGCCTGCGGTCAGGCGCGAACCGGGGGCCCGCTACCCTCAGGAGACCGAAAACGTCACCGTTGGCACGCTGACTTCTGAAAACGGCGCCCCCAGCGCGATTTCTCCGGTTCCGTGCAAAACACATTCTTCGCGGCGCAGCAGCAGGTCGGAACTGGCGCCGCTGAAACGGATCCAGCTACCGTAGGTGCTGACATCGACCACGACAACGCTGCCGTTGCGCCAGTCCACGCGGGCGTGTTCCCGCGAGACGCGCGGGTCGTTGACGATGAATTCCACATTGCGGTCGCGTCCGATGTGCACCGGTAGGTCGAACGCCTTGAAGGACTTGACGGTGTCAAGCCAGGCCAGCGAAATTTCGCCGCCCAGAGCATCCCCCGTCGAGCTTGGAAGGGATGTATCAATGCTGGCTTGCATCGTGAGAAAATCAGAGTTTTCCGCGACTTTCCACTCGATTTGATAGACTGAACAGGGCTCGGCGCGGCCGCGAATGCTGATCGGCCCAAGCGGGCGGTAACGGATGCTGGCATCCCGCCCGGCGCTGTCCAACACCGAGCTGGCGGCCCAAATCTGGCTGGCGCCGGACAGGTCGCTCAAACGCGCGGCGACGTTGACGGCGTCGCCATAACAGTCGCCGGCCACGATTTCAACCTCGCCGCTGGCCACGCCGACGCGGATCGGCATGCGCAGGCTGGTGCGGCTGCTGACCAGATGTTTCTGGTGCCGGCGCTGCATCTCGATCACGGCTTCAATGGCGTTGGGGGCTTGGCTGAAGGTGGCCAACACGCCGTCACCCAGGGTTTTGACGATGTGGCCGCCGTTGGAAACGAAGATTTCGCTGATCCACTGCGTCAATTCGGTCACCACGCGGGCGGCCTTGGCGTTGCCAGTGGCTTCAAACAGACCGGTGCTCCCGATGAGATCTGCAAATACAACTGTGGTGTGAACCGTTGTCTGTGAAACCATTCCCGTGGGTCTTCCTGTTGCTGATGGCGTGGTGAAAGAAAGAGTTTAGGGCAAAGAACCAGGTCGCGTTGTCCCGGATGGGCGATCTTCAACAGGCGCGCCACACCTGGCGCTCAGTGCGTGTGCCCCCAGAGGATCATCAGGTCGCGGCCCTGCCCCACCATGTCAACTTTTTTACCCACTGGCAGCAGCACCTTGGTGGGCACGTGGCCCAGCGGCAAATTTGTGAGCACCGGGATTGCCAAGCGGCTGCGCAACCAAGCCACGACGGTCTGGAGTTTGAAGCCCCTGTCATGCGCTGTCAGTTTGTATTCGGTGAACTGGCCGAAAACAAGGGCTTTTTGGGCCGACAACACACCTGCGTGCAACAGTTGGGTCAACATGCGCTCAATTCGGTAAGGGTGCTCGGCCACGTCTTCGACGAACAGGATGCCGCTTCTGACTTGCGGCAGGTAGGGCGTGCCGACCAGGGAACTCAGCACCGCCAGGTTGCCGCCCCACAATATCGCATCTTTGATATGAAAACTGCCTTTTTCACTTGTGGCGATTGATTTGTCAGCTTCATAACCAATAGCGCCCTTGAGCGGCTCCGGCCCTTGGCGCCAGCCCGCGCCCTCCCCCTGGCCGGTGATCATGTCGTTGAAGCAGTCTTCCATGATGTCGTCCGGGCCATTTGCAACTGAACCTGCCGCTGCAGCCGCCGCGCCAGGGCCGTGGCCGTCTGCCGCATCGGCCTTGTCGGCCACGCCAAAACCCTCACACAGCGCCGGGCCGGCCCAGGTCACCTGCCCGGTTTTTGCCAGCAAGGCCATCTGCAGGGCGGTGAAATCGCTCATGCCGACAAACTGCGTTCCGCGCTCAATCGCCTTAGCCACCGCTTTGTAACGGATGCCAGGCAGGATGCGGGTCAGGCCGTAACCGCCGCGCGATATCAAGGCCACGTCGGCTCCGCTGGCGGCCGCGCGGTGGATGGCGGCAAGGCGCGTGGCATCGTCGCCGGCAAAACGTAGGTGGCTGGCCAGGGCCGCTTCATCCACCTCGACCTCATGGCCTAAAAACTGGAGCCGTTTCACCCCGCGTTTAAAGGCAGCCTTGTCACGCACCGCGCCAGAAGGCGAATAAATATAAACGTGTTTTTTCATGCTTCACCGAATTTAATTGGGGTCAGATTCCACTTAATTTCAGAAATTTTCAAAGACCGGCGAATTAAGTGGAATCTGACACCAATTAATTTGATACCCATTTCGCCACGGCGGCTTGGGCGATGGCCTCGCCGTGCTCTTGAACAAAATGGCCGGCGGCTGGCACTTGAATGGGTGCAGGACAGTTGCGGATGAGCGCTTGCAGGGCCTGCATGACCGGCGGCCCGAGCACCGGGTCTTGCATGCCGATGGCCATCAGGCTCTGGCCGTTCCAGCGGTTCTTCCAGAATTCGGCCCCCAGGCGAGACACGGCGGCGCCATCTGAATCGGCGAACTCGGGCACCATCGCCGGAAAGGCTCGGGTCGCTGCGCGGTGGCCGGCGTCGGGAAACGGCGCCATGTAGGCCGAGCACTCCCCGGGGCTCATTTGCGGGTTGCCGCGCGAAAACAGGCGCGCAATGTCGAACTGGGGGTTTTTGGCGCACATGTCGCGCCAGGCAATGAAACCTGCAGGCAGTGGCGCGTCTGCGGTCGCCAGAGTGGTGTTCATCACCACCAGGCCTTGATACCGCTGCGGCGACTCGTGCGGCAGGGTCAACCCCAGCAGCCCGCCCCAGTCCTGCACCACCAGCACTATGTTTTGCAGATCGAGCCTGTCGACAAATTCCAGCAGCATCTGGCGGTGCCAGGCAAAGCTGTGCGCCTCGTCTTTTTTGGGTTTGTCGCTCTTGCCAAAACCGATCAGGTCGGGCGCAACCACACGCGCGCCTGAAGCCAAAAACACCGGAATCATCTTGCGGTAGATGTAGCTCCAGCTGGGGTTGCCGTGCAGGCAGAGGTAGGTGGTTTGCTGCCCGGCTGCTGTTGGATTTTGGCCCTCGTCCAGGTAGTGCATGCGCAAGCCGCCCAGCGCGGGCAAGTCGTTTAAATAATGCGGCGCCCACGGGTAACCTGGCAGGTTCGCGAATTGGGCGTCGGGCGTGCGCAGCGCGTCGTCGCGGAGGCGCGGAGGATTCAGGGGGTTCATCACGGTCTCCTGGCGCTTTTGGTTGCGCTTGTGTTGAAAAAAATCCTGTAGCAGGGCAGTGCTTTGATCTGCCAGCAGGCCGCCCCGCACTTTCGTTTGATGGTTCAAGCCCGCCTTCGCAAACAGGTTGATCACCGAGCCAGCGGCGCCGGTTTTGGGGTCGGCCGCGCCGAACACGACGCGGTCAAGCCGCGCGTGCAGAATAGCGCCGCTGCACATGGCGCAGGGCTCCAGCGTCACGAACAACGCGCAGCCGTCCAGCCGGTAGTTGCCCAGGGCCTGGCCGGCCGCGCGCAAAGCGGCGATCTCGGCATGGGCCGTGGGGTCGTGCCGGCCAATGGGCGCGTTGCGGCCGGTTGCGATGACCCGGCCATCTTTCACCAGGACCGCGCCGACCGGCACCTCGCCCGCGCCCAGCGCGTCCCGGGCCTGGGCCAGCGCGAGCTGCATGAAATCAATGTCGTCCATAATTGCTATATATATAGTAGCTAACTATACACTATTGACGAGGGAAAACGGCTTATTTCTTTGGAATTTATTTGTCATCGGGCACCGGACGGACCTGTTGGATGGCGGCTTCTGCTGCGGCCTTGAACTGCTGCTGGATTTGCTGCGCCTGCTGCTGCGGGTTCCCGCCCGGCGCGGTTTGCGACGCTACGTCAGGCGCGCTGGCGGTGCCGGCGGTCGCTTGACCAGTCGTGGCGGGCACCTTGATTTCGCTCACCGCACCAATTTGTTTTTTGGCCAGTACTCCGACCAGTGCGGCCACCACAAGCAGGCTCAGAATACCGAAAAGTGCCCGCACGGCTTCATCCTTTCAAGTCGGTTGGGCCGCCGGTCAAACCCAGTTTGTCCATCCATAAGCCCAGCGCCCGTTCGTTTTCGCCCCCTGCCGCGTAGACCCTTCGCATTTCCGCGTGGGCTTCAGGGCGGTGTTGGTTGATTTTCAACTTGCATTGCACGTCAATGACTTGCAACTCAAACGCGACGATGCCGGCGAGCATTTTGTGCTGGTATTCGGCGCCTAAACTGATCCACTGCGGCGCGTAGGCTGGATCGTGGTCGCCAATCAGCTTTTTGAGCAGGCGGTCTTTGGCCAGCGGGTCTTCAATCAGCCCTGCCTGCACGGTGCAATGCACGGCGAGGTAGTTCCAGGTGGGCACCCGAACCAGGTCCGGGTAGACCCTGGGCGACATGTACGCGTGGGGTCCCATGAAGGTGACCACGGCCGTGGGGCGGCTTTGCAGGTAGCGCCAGTGCGGATTGGGCTTGGCCACATGGCCCAGCAGCACGGGCTCACCAGCGCAATCAGGCCACTCCAGATGCAAAGGCAGATGGGTGATGAAGGGCAGGCCTTCATCATCAGCGGACACCAGGCTTGCAAAAGGATGTTCGCGCATCAACGCGGCCGCTTGGGAGGCTTCCTTCGCCGTGAACTGGGGGGGCATGTACATAGGGTGTTTCTCCTTTGCACCACTTTAAGGTTGGCGAGTCGTGCCATGTCTGCAAATTGTGCATGACTGCAATGCGCACGCAGACCGGTCGCCGCATTATGCTTGCGGGCCATGCAAGATGCCCTGTTTCCTGACGATGAGCCGCCTGCCTTGCCACCGAGGCCGGGGGTGGCATCTCGCACGGTGAAGAAAGAACGCGCACCTGGCGGTTTGCGCGCGCGCCCGGCGCCACCAGCGCCCGCCCACATCGAACTGGCCGCCAGTCTGCCACCGCTTGCGCGGCTGCTGCCACTGTGCGCAGCGAAACAGGCCGTGCCGTGCAACCCAACCCGGCCTTCCTGAGCGCTGAATTGGCCGTGCAGGAATTCGTGCAGCCCGCGCTAACCGGCTTGGGGCCGAAGCTGGGCGCACTGGTGTTTGAGATCAGCCCCCTGCCCCGGCACCTGCTTGCCAACATGCCCGCGCTGCTACAGCGACTGGCCGCGATGTTGCAGGCCCTGCCATCACTCAAGGCGCACGCGCCGGATGCCGTGGTGGCTATAGAGGTGCGCGACCCGGAATGGCTCATCCCCGAATTCACAACGGTGTTGCGAGCGGCAGGAGCCACCTACTGCCTGGGCCTGCACGCCAAAACGCCGCCGTTTGAAGGCCAACTCCCCGTGCTGCGTGCCCTGTGGCCTGGCCCGCTGGTGTGCCGCTGGAACCTGCACCGCATGCATGGTGCCTACGGCTACGAACATGCCGCCAAGCGGTATCTGCCCTACAACCGACTGGTAGACGAGGATCCAGAAACCCGCGCCACGCTGGCCCGCGTGATCAACGCCACCGTGCAGGCTCTAAGACGACGCACTTTAAAGCCGTCATCGTGCAGGGTTCCGACACTTGTCAGGACTCGGCCGAAAGCAGCCAGCTAGCCAACCCTGATCATTCTTGCTTTGCGGAAAAGGATTCGACTTTGAGGATGGCAAAATAGCAAGGCAGTTAACACTTTGCGACGACTTACAGATAAATAGGTGATGGACATGAATCATTTGCGCGCGAACGGACTTGATTTTGCTTATCTTGAAGAGGGGGACGGTCCGCTCGTCATCTTGCTTCACGGTTTTCCCGACACCGCCCATACTTGGGACCACCAGATTTCGGCGCTGGCTGATGCCGGTTACCGCGCGGTCGCTCCCTACTTGCGCGGGTATTATCCGACCGGGATTCCGCAAAATGGCTTTTATGACAAAGCTACGCTCGCGTCCGATGTTGCCGAACTCATCCGGCAGCTGGGTGGTGGCAAGCCGGTGCATCTTGTCGGACAGGATTGGGGCGCCATCATCTCGTACGCCGTGCTCGCGGCTTTTCCAGAACTCATCCGTCGTGCGGTGGTGATGGCGGTTCCCCACCCTGCGAAGGTGGTGACAAGCATGCTCGACGCCAAGCATATCCATCGCTCTTTTCATTGGTGGTTCTTTCAGTTACCTGATTTGCCCGAGAAGGCGCTAGCTGCGAATGATTTCGCATTTGTCGACTATCTGTGGAGCTACTGGACCTCGCCCGGTTACCAGGATGCGCCACATCTGCGCGACATCAAGACCATGCTTGGCGAACCTGGCGTACTCGCGGCAACGCTCGGTTATTACCGGGCCATGTTTGATTCGCGCAAAGGCGATCCAAGCCTCGAAAAGCTGAGGCTGAGCATGGACCGGTCCATAACGGTTCCGACACTCGCACTTTGCGGCAGCGATGATCTTCGCGGCGAACTGATGACCGATCAGGATCAGTATTTTTCGGGCGAATACAGCTATCAGGTCGTTCCCGGTGCCGGCCATTTCCTTCACCGGGAAAAACCCGAAGATGTGACGCGGCATATCCTCGAATGGTTGGGCGCACCCGGATAATTCCGGCAGGGCACGAGGGTCGGCAGGGCACGAGGGTCAGGACTCCCATCTTCCATTGTCAGCCCCTCGAAAGCTACATATTTAGTAGCAAACTTCGCCCGTATTCATTGGGATAGAGGTCGATTCAATACATGAAACGTGGGCCGGCTGCTATAAATCGAGACTTGCCCCAGGGATCGAACGCCAGACACTCAATTACGGCGCCGGGTGCGTCACTGATGGCGGCAATGCTGCCCAGCGGGAAGGATGACGCTGGCCGGGACGGGTACTGTTTGCGTGAGACGCCAGGTAACTTATAGCCCTCACGGATGCGGGTTTTAAACCTGACGATGGTGCTCAAGCTCCCAGCCCTTGCAGGCCAGAGCCACATAGCGCGGCACCGGTCTGGCGTCGGTGCCGTAAGCACTCATGGTGCGCGGGGTCATCTCCAGCGCCAGCGCCGCAGCCGCCAGCGTCAGGCCGTTACGGGCGCGCCACTGGGCGAAGATGCGGGCGTTGTCGTCGGTGGTGTTTTGCGCCTGGGCATCCAGCCACAGCGTATTGGCGCCGATTTGAATGTCCGGGGCCACCCATTCGACCGTCCAGCCGTCATCAGCCAGCGTCGCCTGCTTGAAAACCGCTGCATCACGCAGGGGTGCAAGGCCGGGCGATTCATCAAAGAACTCGGCAAATCGCAAGTTGTACTGTAAGCGGCTAGCCACCCCATCTTGAACCCCGCTGCAAAGCGGGTAAACATAGTGTCCACGAAACAACCAGGTGGACACTATGGAAACGAAGAGAGTGGTGCGTCGCAAGCACAGCGCACAATTTATAGCCGAGGTATTGCAGGCGTGCCGACAAAGCGGGGCATCGGTTGCCGCTGTGGCGCTGCGAAACGGGTTGAACGCCAACCTGGTTCACCGCTGGCGCAGGCAGGCGGGACGACCCAACGATGTTGGGGTTGGCAATTGCGTCGCAGTGAGTGCCAGATCCAACACGGAGTTCATGCCCCTGCAGTTGCCAGCGCCGGCCATGTCTGCGGACTCGCCAGGAATTCGCCTTTAAATACGCCGGGGCGCAGCCACCGTCACGGTCAACTGGCCCATGCAAAGTGCTGGCGATTGCGGGGTCTGGCTGCGAGAGTGGCTGCGATGATTCGGCTGCGGCAGTGCCGCCAAGGGGTTGGTAAAACCATGAGACCTGATTGCAGGCCGCATGCCGATCCCGCCCGGATTCGCAAGGAGTTTGTTGCGCCCGTACCGTGAGCCACAAGGGGTTGGATTGCACTCGTGCAAAGCCATAGACCTGTGCGGTCAGCTTGGCTGATCGCCTCAATTGGACACGGTGGGGAACAGAAGGTTTTCTGGGGCTGCCAAGGCAGCCAGGGGCCAAGCGCCGCAAGGCGCGCAGGCCTTGATCCTGATGGGTGACTGGTGCGCAGCGGCGCAACCAATGATTGAGAACCAAGTGTGCGGCGAGCCCAGAGGCAGGGAAGACAGGTTTGGCAAGCAAGGACATACGACTTCGGTCGTAGGGTTTTGTTTGTTTGTATTGACGGGGGTGGCTAATGGGTGACCCCGATGTCCTGCGATGTCCTGCCCCGTCTTCAACAATCAATACCCGCCACACGGGCCCCACCCTGTTTTCGCGTCAGTCACAAGACGCGACCTGCTTTGCGGCAAGCTTATCGTCAGCTGACGTTACAAGACAACCGTCCTGATCCCGTAAGTATCAGATTTTCAGAGGCATAGCTTGATCGCCAGCGGATAAAAAAGCTGGCACACCCGGAGCCTCCGGTAAATTTTCACGAATAAGGGCTTCGGCTTCTGTTACACCCTCTATTTATAGGGTGTAAATTGTCACAAATGTATGCAAAATGGTCACACGCGCAATCCGGAGAAATCTCCGGACCGCTCCGTTCAAATCTTTTGGAGAGTTACATGACTACGAAACCTCGAAAGCTGGCACTTGCGTTTGCAAGTGCTGCCATGCTGACACTGGCTGGATGCGGCGGCGGCGGCGGC
>JANMVT010000001.1:0-2258 GCA_031392945.1 Rhodoferax sp.
TCACGTCTGACGATGGCGGTGCTGGCGCCGAGGTAGCTGGGTCCGCCCCCTGGCTTTCTGCGTTGGGGTGAATGTCAGCCAGCAAACTATCGGCCAGCTCCTGGCGCGAATGGGGAAGTTCGAGTAAGGGCTGGGCATCGCTGTCGCTAGCGGGGCGCCCAACCGCCGCAAACGGGGAAGACCTGTCCGACGAAGCAGTTGGCGGCATCACTGCACAGGTAAGCGGCAAACGCCGCATCCTCCCGTGCGGAAACCAGACGGCCCAGCGGCACTTCGCGCTTCAATCTCTCCTGGAAGCGAGGATTGCGCTGCACCTCCGCCGGGAAGTACGTTGGGTTGTCAACGAAGTTCTGGGCAATCGCATTGACCTGGATGTTTTGCTGCGCAAGTTCGATGCCCACAGCCTGGACGTACGCGAGTTGGGCCCCTCTGGCCGCGCTGTAGGTCGAGGCCCTGCGCATGCCGCGCAAAGCCGAAGCGCTGCCGATGACCAGAACCTTGCCGTGACCTTGGGCAATCATGGCTGGCACAGCGGCGCGGACAAGCCTTGGCAGCGGGTCGACCAGGGCGGCAAATGTGTGTTGCCACTCTGTGTCGGTGACTTCGACTGCAAGCGTGACGGGCGCTGGCAGCGCGAGGTTGGCGACGAGCACATCAATGCGCCCCGCAGAGGCGACGGCGCTGGCGGCTGCGTCCGGCTCGATCAGGGGCGCCGTGCTTGCGATGACCTCCGCGCCATGCTCCCTGAGAACGTCGCAAAGTGTCGGGCCCATAAACTCGCCCGCCTGCGTTACGAGGATTCTTTTGCCTTTAAGTGATTGGTTCATTCGAATGCCTCCCGACGTAGCCGCCGTCGCGGTCCATCAGGTAGATGAAGGCCGAGTGGTCGATGGTGTAGCCCGCTACGCCACCGACCACGACCTTTTTGTAGTAGACCTTGCAAGCGTTCGCGGCCTGCCGAATCGCGCCTGCATTGCCGCGCAAGCCAATCAGCCTGGGGTGGAAGCTGGACACGTAGGCCGCCAGCCATGGGGATTCTCCTGGAGTTTCAGAGGTGACTCTAGCAGAAGCGGGTGGATTGTTTCTGAACCTTTTTATGGAGATCTCCAAAATTCATGATCGGTTCCCCGAGGGGGTTCTGCCTCAAAGTCCCGCAGATCGCGTCCGCGTGTTTCCGCACAGCACCAAGCTACCACAATCAGGGCCGCCAGAAGCGGCACCAGCACCATCCAGGCCCCACCCAGCAGGGACGGTGCCAGCGGCACAGGGCAGTAGCATGGCGATGATGCCGTTGATGCTGGCGCGACGGCATGGTTTCCGCCAACAGGGCGTAAGTCACGGGAAGCATGCCGCCGGCGGCGGCGCCCATCAAGAAACACATGCCCACGTTCCACCAGAACGAGGGCATGGCGCCACAAAGGGACGTGCCGACAAACATCACCGCAGACAGCAGGATGGACGCGCGCCGCCCATACACAAATCGGCCATCAGCCTCCAATGAGAAGGCCCAGGGGTGACCTCCCCGGCTTTGAGCTTGGGTGCTTTGCAGCGGTTGAACAGCCACACAGTCCAAAGCAGCAGGTTGGCGTGGCACTCGGCGCAGCGGTGTCAAGGAGGAGCAGTCGGCCCCAGGCCGACGCGGGGGACAGCCGCGTAGCTGAGTGCCACGCCAACCCGCTCCCGCCGACCAAGTCAGTGCAATGCACGACCCCGCCCCGGCTTCTTGAACACTACGCTGTACCAATGAAATAGGCCATTTTCCTTTGTGGCCATTGCATAGTCAGATATCTATTTAATAGCAGTCGTCAAGCCACACCATCCGACTCAGCCCGCGCCAGCCGCGCGCTTTTCCAGTAAACATCGTCGCCCACCGTGCCATCAGTGCGGTAGCGGTTCAGCACGCGCGCCAGCACAAACATCAAGTCGCTGAGCCGATTCAGATAATGGCGCGGCGTGTCCTTCAGCGGCTCGACGGCGCCCAGGGCGACCACGGCGCGCTCGGCCCGGCGCGCCACCGTGCGGCAAACGTGCGCCAATGAGGCCGCGCGGGTGCCGGCGGGCAGGATGAACTCCTGCAGGCGCGGCAAATGCTCGTTGTGCTCGGCCAGGGCCTGATCCAGCGCCAGCACGGCTTCGGGCTTGAGCAGTTCAAAACCGGGGATGGACAACTCGCCGCCCAGGTTGAAGAGCTGGTGCTGGATCTCGACCAGCAGCTCGCGCACGCCGTCGGGCATGGGCTCGCACAGCAACACGCCGAT
>JANMVT010000034.1:0-3664 GCA_031392945.1 Rhodoferax sp.
CGTGGTTGAACTTGTCAGCGGCCGCCACCATTTCGCGGTTGCCTGGCGCCTGGTCGGTGCCGCCGGGCGTGAAGCAGCTCACGACGTTGTAGTTCGCGCCGGCTTCTGGCCCCATGGCTGAATAGATTTGGGGCGAGAGCAGGTACGAGATGCCAAAAGTCGGGATCTTCAGGCCGTATTGCTGCATCGCCTTCATGGTGAGGATAGCGGTGTTGGGAACCCCATAAATCGTGATGAAGTCGGGCTTCTGGGCGATGATTTCCAGCACCTGCGGCGTCACGTCGGCGGCAGTGACCTTCATGGTCACCATACTGGAAGTGCCGCCAAGTTTGGCTGCCGCCGCAGCGACCATTTGGGCATACTCCGTGCCGCCAGCGCTTTCAATTGATACCACCATGACCTTGGGCGCCTTGAGCTTGAGTTGCTCGGCGTAATAGCCGACGCCGGTTTGTGCCATTTGGGGGTAGCCGCAAAAGCCGCCATAGACCAGCGGAGAGACGGGTTCGGACAATGGCTTGGTGCTGGTGTAAGTGCCGACAATCGGTATCTTTCCTGCACGTATGGTGGGTGCCAGCGATACCTGGGAGCTTGATGAACCCACGCCCGAAATCCCGAGCACGGGGGTCTGGCCCACCAGTTTCTCGTAATTGATCTTGTCCTGCGCAGGGTTGAAACGGCTGTCTTCCGCCAGTACGTTGATCTTGCGGCCATTGACGCCGCCGGTCTCGTTGAGCTTGCGCATGTAAGCCTGGAAGCCAGTGGCCCAGATGCTCTGCGACGCAGACGCGGGGCCGCTCAAATCCATCATCACACCCCAGTCAATGCGATCCTTGTAGACGCCGTCGGCAGGAGCTTCGAACTGCGCCATCGCTCCCATGGAAAAACCGGCCAGCGCCAGTGCCACGGAAAATTTGCCAGCTAAGGAACTGGACCCCGGCACGGAGCCGGTTTGTCCGCAGGCGGGAGCACTGGCTGTTTGTCTGGTTTTCATGTTGTCTCCAAGGTTATGCACTTCGTATGGGGTGTGCAGTAGCAAATATTCTGAATATCGAAAACTAATTCTCTTTTTCGAAAATTATACCACTCAGTAGCTTTTGTGTGTTCATGAGTATATTTTTCTTCATCAGTGTTTTCCCTAGCAGCTTACAGCGCCGCGCCGCCGTCCATGGCCACTTCCGACCCGGTCATGTAGCGGCTCTCGTCCGAGAGCAGAAACAGCACCAGCCCGGCAATCTCTTCCTTGGTGCCCAGGCGCTTCATCGGCACCTGTTGGACCCGCCGCAGGTTTTCTTCTCGGCTGCGCACGTTGAGCATGTCCGTGTCGATGGGGCCAGGATGCACCGAGTTGACGCGGATGTTTTTGTCCGCCAGCTCCAGCGCAGCAGCCTTCGTCATGCCACGCACGGCCCACTTGGTCGCGGTGTAGGCGATGGCATTCGGCGCGCTGCGCAAGGCCACAGTGGACGACATGTTGACAATCGCGCCGCCACCGGTGCGCTCAAAGGCGGGCACCACCGCGCGCATGCCCAGAAAGGTGCCCAACTGGTTGACGCGGGTGTGGCGTTCGAACTGGGCGGTGTCGGTGTCCGTGATGGATACTGGCGTGTAAACACCTGCGTTGTTGACCAGTCCAAACAGCTTTCCTATCTTCTCGGCCACTGCCACTGCGTCAGCCCATTGCGTCTGGCTGGTCACGTCAAGCGGCTGGAAAGTGCATGCTGCACCCAGCGCACGCGCCAATTTTTCACCATCTTCCACCAGCACATCGCAAATCACAACCCTGCCGCCTTCGGCGACCAGCCCACGCGCCTGCGCCTCACCCAAGCCACGTGCGCCGCCGGAAATCAGATATACCCTGTCAGTGAATCGGGCCATGGCGGTTTCCTTGGGTAAAAGTCACGCGGTTTGCAGCGGTTGATGGATTGGCAGACTGTTGGACTGATTGTCTGAAGTGGACAGCCTGGCTTCAAAACTGAAGCCCCGGTAGCCATCTGCCACCACCTCATTGCAGATATTGGTGTAGGTGCCCAGGCCGCCGATATAGGGCAGGAATACGCGCGGTTTGCCAGGGATGTTGGCGCCCATGTACCAGGATTGGGTTCCAGTGAACAGTGTCTTGGACGCCACCTCGTTCACATGTGCGACCCAGTCATCCTCTGCCTGCTGCGTGGGCTCTGCGACTGCCAGGTTGTTCGACTGCATGTGTTGCAGGCAGTCCGCTATCCACTCGACATGCTGCTCAACGGCCATGATCACATTGGTCAAAACCGATGGGCTGCCGGGCCCTGTAATGAGAAAGAAATTCGGGAAACCCACCATCATCAATCCCAGATAAGTGCGCGGCCCTGCCAACCACTTTTCCTTCAGGGCCTGCCCCCCCTTGCCACGAATGTCAATGCGGTCCAGCGCGCCCGTCACCGCGTCATAGCCGGTGGCAAAGACAATGCTGTCGAACTCATGCAGCCCGGCTTTTGTGCGGATGCCTGCAGGAACGATAGCCTCAATGGGGGACGTCTTCAAATCAACCAGGCTCACATGCGGCTGGTTGAAAGTCTCGTAGTAATCGGTATCGACGCAGATTCTCTTGGTGCCAATGGCGTGGTCGGTCGGGGCCAGCAGGTTGGCCACCTCGGGGTCCTTGACGGTGCTGCGGATCTTGTTGCGCACAAACTCGGCGGCATCGTCGTTGGCCACTTTGTTGGAATAGATGTCGTTGAAGGCGTGCGTGTAATTGGCGCCGCCCTTGGCCCAGCGGCGCTCATACTCCTGCTGACGTTCCTCTTCGCTGACATCGGCGCTAGCGAACTGGCTGTAGTCGTACAGGATGCCTGAGCGGGTGGTTTTGGCCTCTTTGCGGTGCGCGGCGTAGTTGGCCTTCCAGGCCTGCTGCTCCTCCTGCGGCAGCGGCCGGTTCCAGGCCGGAATGCTGAAGTTGGGTGTGCGCTGGAATACCACGACTTTGGCCGCCTGGCTTGCAATTGCCGGAATGCTCTGGATGCCCGACGAGCCGGTGCCGATGATGCCGACGCGCTGGCCGGTGAAATCCACCGCTTCGTGCGGCCAGTTGCCGGTGTGATACCACCGGCCCTTGAAATCCGCCAGGCCGGGCATGTCCGGCACGCGTGCTGCGGACAGGCAGCCACCCGCAGAAATCAGGAAGCGCGAGGTCAACCGGTCACCGCACTCCGTAGCCGTAGCCCATGTGTTGGCGGACTCGTCATAGGCGGCGCTGCTCACCCGCGCGTTGAGCTGGATGTCACGGCGCAAATCGAACCGGTCTGCCACGTGGTTGATGTAGCGCAGTATTTCCACCTGCCGGGGGTACCGTTCGGTCCATTGCCACTCCTGCTGCAGCTCTTCAGAGAACGAGTAGGAATACTGCATGCTTTCGACATCGCAGCGCGCGCCTGGGTAACGGTTCCAGTACCAGGTGCCGCCAACGCCATCGCCCGCCTCAAAAACCCGCGCCGTCAGCCCAAGCTGACGCAGCTTGTACAGCATGTAAAGCCCGGCAAAACCGGCTCCGATGACAACGGCGTCTACATGCCCGTGTTTCGTCTCGTTTGAATCGCTCATGAAGTTCTCCGGATGCGCAGGGTCAAAGCGGTTTGCATTGTCAGGCGTGAAATTGGTCTGCTAAGCAGTGGGTTTGCCACGGTGCAAT
>JANMVT010000044.1:0-2135 GCA_031392945.1 Rhodoferax sp.
AGATCATCACCGACAACCGGGTGCTGTTCCACCGCGTGGCCAACACGCTGAACTACCTGGACATCAAAACCGTGGTGGTCAGTTGTGGCACTTGTTATGACCAGTTGCAGGGGTACCAGTTCGAGAAGATATTCCCGGGCTGCCGAATCATCGACATCCACGAGTATCTGCTCGAGAAAAACATCACGCTGACCGCTTCGACCGGGGCTGGCGGCGGCTACCTGTACCACGACCCCTGCCATAGCCCGATGAAGCTGCAGGACCCGATGAAAACCGTCAAGGCGCTGGTCGGCGACAACGTGCTGAAGAATGAACGCTGCTGCGGCGAGTCCGGCACTTTGGGTGTAACGCGGCCCGACATTGCCACGCAGATACGCTTTCGCAAAGAAGAAGAATTGCGCGCGGGCGCGACCGACCTTCGGCTGCTTTCGGGCATGCCCGAAAAAGCCAACGTCAAGATACTGACCAGTTGCCCCAGTTGCCTGCAAGGCCTGTCGCGTTACGGCAATGACCTCGACAACGGCCTGCTGGAGGCGGATTACATCGTGGTCGAAATGGCCAAGCAGATTCTGGGTGCCGATTGGATGCCAAGTTACGTGGCTGCGGCGAATTCCGGGGGTATTGAGCGGGTTTTGGTCTGAGCAGAAATACCCCATTTGTGTGGGGCTTTGACCTAATCGCTTGTAATAGTCTGCCCAAAGCAGGCCTGCTGTGCTGTAATCTTTCGCAACAAGAGCCTCGCTTTGTATCTGGCTTGGTTGATGGAGGGTTTGCCCATGTCTGGTCGAGGTTCACTGAACCACATTTACCGCAGCGTCTGGAACCAGGCGCTGGGTGTGATGGTGGCGGTTGCGGAAATTGCGTCCGCCAGCTCGGGCGCGGCGTCCAGCGCCAGCGCGCAGTCTTTGCCTGCGGGTGGCGTGGCCATCCACGGCAGCGCCAGTTTCAGCAATCCCGCCGCCAATAAACTGGTTGTCACCACGCAAAACGGTGCAGGCACCAGCCATTCGGCCATCAACTGGAACAGCTTCTCGATTGGCGCGGGCGCCACGACGCAGTTTGTGCAGCCCTCAAACGCCAGCCTGTCGATCAACCGCGTGGTGACCAACACGCCATCCCAGTTGTTTGGCACTTTGTCGAGCAACGGCCAAATTGTCCTGGTCAACCAGTCCGGCATCGCCGTGGGTGCGGGCGCCGTCGTTGACACAGCGGGGTTCACCGCGTCGGCTGTGGGCATGACTCAGGCCGACGCCATCGCCGGGCGTTTGCGTTTTTCCGGTGACGGGCTGAACAACGCCACTGGCGCCTTGACGGTGCAGGGCAACATCATCGCCCGAGGCGGTGACGTGGTGCTGATTGCGCCGTCGATCGATTTGGCGAAGGCAGCCGTCGTCGAATCCCGGGGCGGCAGCGTGTCGCTGGCTGCCGGTCAAAGCGTGGAGATCACCGGCCGTGGTCTGGAAGGCATCACCCTACAGGTGCAGGCGCCAACGGACCAGGCCATCAACCTCGGCACCTTGAAGGGTGACGCCGTCGGCATCTTTGCCGGCACGCTCCGGCACAGCGGCATGGTTCAGGCCGTGACGGCGGACCTGGCAGGCGGCAAAGTCGTGCTCAAGGCTGCGGGTGACGCCTATGTGGAAGGACAGGGGCAGATCATCGCCACGGGCACCGCATCTGGTGCCAGGGGCGGCCATGTTGATGTGTTTGGCAAGCGGGTGGCGATTGCCGACAAGGCCTTGATCGACGTGTCGGGCCAGAGCGGCGGCGGCAATATCCGTGTTGGCGGCGACTTCCAGGGCAAAAACCCGGATGTGCCCAACGCGCAAGTCACTTACCTCGGCCCGGACGCCACCTTGAAGGCCGACGCTCTGGAGAAGGGCAATGGCGGGCGCGTGATTGTCTGGGCGGACGACACCACGCGTGCCTATGGCAACATCAGCGTGCGCGGTGGCGCCAGCGGCGGCGACGGCGGCTTTGTGGAGACTTCCGGCAAGAGATACCTGTCCGTCACGCGCGCCCCCGACATTGCCGCACCGCAAGGCAAGGGCGGTTTGTGGCTGCTGGACCCGAATGACATCAACATTGTTCACGCGGCTGGCCCGGCGGATGTCAGCATTCAGATAGGTGGCAGC
>JANMVT010000063.1:0-25801 GCA_031392945.1 Rhodoferax sp.
ATCCGGCACATGGTGGGTGGGCATTCGCTGCTGGCCAAAGAGGAGCGCCTGCTGCGTTTCATCTTCCCCGAACGCCCCGGCGCGCTGATGAAGTTTCTGAGCCTGATGCGGCCGGGCTGGAACATCAGCCTGTTCCATTACCGCAACCAGGGCGCCGACTATGGGCGCATTCTGGTGGGTGTGCAGGTGCCCAAGGCCGACGACAAGGCTTTTGCCAGCTTCTTGAAAACCCTGGATTGCCCGTATGTGGAAGAAACGCAAAACCCGGTTTACCAGATGTTTTTGCAGCAGTGAGCGGTGGGCGCGGGTCGGGCCAAAGTCAGGCGTCAACCGGGCGCTAACGAGGCGTCAACCAGGCGAAGGGCGGTCCATGAGCCGCCAATCTCGGGTTCAGGTGGTCAAAGAGGTCGTTTGCCCTTGTCCCATATGTATAGTCAGCTACTATTTATATAGCGGTGGCAATTCGAGCGTCAGGCTTGCCGGGGCGCCCGCGCTGCTGGCCAGTGTGGCGCGGCGCGGCTCGACCGACTGCAACACCAGGTTCTCGTCGACCCGTGCGCCCACCGCAAAAGGCCGCGCCGGTTTGCCATCGACCGAAATCAGGGCCGTGCCGCCATGGCGGCTGTTGGCCACCACACCCTGCAGGGCCAGTCGTGTTGACGCGTTGACTGCCACCGCATTGGATTTGGCTGGCGCTGCGGGTGCGTCGCCACCGCCCAATGCCCGCGCCAGCGCCAATGGGTCGGCGCCGGTTGCGTCGGCCGCCGCCGGGGCGCTCGGTCGGGCCAGAGCGATGGACGGCATTCTCAGCGCCCAATAAGCCGCGCTGCCCGCAGCCAGGCCAGCCAGCAGAAAAGCCGCCAGGCGTGGCCACCAGATGCTTTGCGAAATCGATTGCATCGGGCGATTATCATGGAACCTGAATCCAACGAACAGGCCAATCGTGGCCGCATTCCGCCCAGGGAGCCCGCAAACATGATGAAACAGATGGCCCAATCCACCCGCTTAAAGTTACGGTTAGGGTTGCGCGACGCTGCACAGCGCGGCTTCACCCTGATCGAGTTGATGGTGGTGCTGGTCATCATCGGCGTGCTGGCCGCCCTGATCGTGCCCAATGTGCTGGACCGCGCCGACGACGCCCGCGCCACGGCGGCCAAGACCGACGTGACCAACCTGATGCAGGCGCTCAAGCTCTACAAACTTGACAACCAGCGCTACCCCAGCGCCGAGCAGGGTTTGCAGGCCCTGGTCGCCAAGCCCACGACGGGCCCTGCGGCTGCCAACTGGAAGCCCTACCTGGACAAACTCCCCAATGACCCCTGGGGCCGCGCCTACCAGTACCTCAACCCCGGCATCAAGGGCGAAATCGACGTGATGTCGTTTGGCGCGGACGGGCAGGCCGGCGGGGAAGGGAAAAATGCGGACGTTGGCAGTTGGCAGTGATGTGGCCCCCACGCTCCCTCACTTCGTGTGGTCGCTGCCCCCCGAGGGGGCCGCATTTTTCCTAGGGCGGCCCGTCGGCAAAATATGAATCTGGCTGCGAATCTCAGGGCTAAGGGCTTCACCCTGCTGGAACTGCTTCTGGTGGTGGCCATCATCGCGGTGGCGTCGGCCGGGGTGAGTTTCGCCCTGCGCGACTCGGCCCAGACGCAACTGGAGCGCGAGGGGCTGCGCCTGGCGGCCTTGCTGGAGTCGGCGCGCTCGCGCTCGCTGGCCAGCGGCGTGGCGGTGCGCTGGCGTACCAGCGACACCGGTTTTGTGTTTGACGGCGTGCCAGCCGGCGTGTTGCCGTCAGCTTGGTTGTCCGAAGACGTGACGACCGCAGTGCCAGCCAGCCTGCTGTTGGGGCCAGAGCCGATCATCGCCGCCCAGTCCGTGCAATTGCTGTCGCGCAGCCAGAATGAACGCAGGCTCAGCGTGGGCAGCGACGGATTGCGGCCGTTTGGCATCCTGCCTGGGAACGGCGCTTACCCGTCCGCCGACCCGGGCAGCGCCATGCCGCGCCCGCCATGAAAACCCGGCGCGCGCAAATCGGTTTCACCCTGGTCGAAGTGCTGGTGGCGCTGGGCATCGTGGCCATTGCATTGGGTGCAGGCTTTCAGGCCACGCTGGCGATGACGCGCAACGCGCAGCGCCAGTCGGACACCCTGCTGGCCCACCTGTGCGCGGAAAACGAGCTGGTCAAGCTGCGCCTGTCCAAACAGATGCCCGGCGTGGGCGACAGCCGCGTGGTGTGCGAACAGGCCGGCCAAAGCTTGGTGGTGAGCCTGCTGGTGCGCCCCACGCCCAACCCCAATTTCCGCCGGGTGGACGCCCAGGTGTTTGACGGCGAAGCGCCGATCTTGAAATTGTCCACCGTCGTGGGGCGGTTTTGATGCGCCGCGCCCATGGCTTCACCCTGATCGAGTTGATGGTGGCGATCAGCATCATGGCCCTGATGGCGGTGCTGAGCTGGCGCGGTTTGAGCGGCATGACCCAGGCGCAAGCCCGCCTGCAGCAACGCGCCGACGAGGTGCTCACCCTGCAGGCCGGCCTGGCGCAATGGGGCATAGACCTGGACGAGATGATCCAGTTGCCGCAAACCCAGGCGCTGGACTGGGATGGCCGCGCCTTGCGCCTGACCCGGCGCAGCGCCTCTGAAGACGGCGTGCGGGTGGTGGCCTGGTCGCGCCGTGCCGGAGATATCGGCGAAGGCGCAGGCCAATGGCTGCGCTGGCAGTCGCCCTTGCTGCGCACCCGTGGCGAATTGCAGGCGGCCTGGGCCCTGGCGGCGCAATGGGCGCAAAACCCGGGCGACGACTTGAAAAAGCGCGAAGTGCGCATCGCGCCGGTGAGCCAGTGGCAAATCTTTTTTTACCGGGGCGACGCCTGGACCAACCCGCTGTCCAGCGCCGGAAATGACGCCAGCACTGCGGGGCCGGCCAGCGTTGTGCCGCCCAAAGTTGCACTGCCCGCCAGCGCGCCAGCGGGCAATGTGGCCGCGCAGTTGGCCAACGTGGCGGCTGCCGTGGCCCAGGCCAGCAGCATTGACGCCACCGTGCCCGAAGGTGTGCGCCTGGTGCTGACCCTGGCGCCGGGCCAGTCCGTCAGCGGGACTTTGACGCGCGACTGGATTCGTCCCACCATGGGGGGCGGCAAATCTTGAAATATTGCCCCCACGCTGGCCACTACGTGTGCTGCGCTGCCCCCCGAGGGGGCGGCATTTTGCCTAGGGGCGGCCCGTCGGTGAATGTTGCCCCCACGCTTTTCGCTTCGCGTAATGCGCTGCCCCCCGACGGGGGCGGCATTTTGCCTAGGGGCGGCCCGTCGGCAAAACCTCGTGCCTCGCAAAAAGGCGCAGCGATCCTGACGGCCATGTTGACCGTGACCTTGGTGGCCACGCTGGCAGCGGGCGCGGCCTGGCAGCAGTGGCGCGGCATCGAGGTGGAGACGGCGCAGCGCGCGCGTGTGCAGTCGGCCTGGATCCTGGTGGGCGCGCTGGACTGGGCGCGCCTTATTCTGCGCGAAGACGCGCGTTCGGGCGGAGCCGACCATCTGGCCGAGCCCTGGGCCGTGCCGCTGGAAGAGGCCCGCCTGTCCACCTTCTTCGCCTCCGAGACCAGCGCCCTGGACCGCGCGGACGACGTGCAGCAGGCCTTCATCTCCGGGCGCATCACCGACCAGCAATCGCGCCTGAATGTGATGAATCTCGTGGAGAACGGCAAAATCTCGCCTGCGGCGCTGCACCAGTTCGCCAAACTGTTCGACCTGCTGGGCCTGCCCGAGCCCGAACTGGCGCGCCTGGCCGAGAACCTGCGTTTCGCGCTGGACACCAGCGCCGACAACCGCTCCGGCGCGCAGGCGCCGCTGCTGCCCCAACGGGTCGAGCAGTTGGCCTGGCTGGGTTTGCCAGAGCGCAGCGTGGCGGCGCTGGCGCCGTTTGTGGCGATTTTGCCGATCCGCACGGCGGTCAACCTCAACACCGCGCCGCCCGAGGTCATTTATGCCAGCCTCAGCACCATGGACATGGCCGGCGCGCGCCAGTTCGTGTCCGCGCGCAGCCTGGCCCAACTGGCGACGCTGGCCGACGCGGCGCGTTTGCTGGGCCAGCGTTCTGGCGAGATTTCTGAAGGCCAACACAGCGTTGCGTCGCGCTTTTTTGAGGTCAAGGGGCGCCTGCGGCTGGACCAGGTGACGGTGATGGAGCGCTCCCTGGTGCAGCGCGACGGGCTGGAGGTGAAGACCCTGTGGCGCGAACGTTTTGCCGGGGACGCATCACTACAATGACAATCACCCCACTCCGCCATTTACGCCGCCTTTTACGTCGACCTTTACGCCGCCTTTCTCCATGCCAAGCCTGATCATCATCCTGCCGCAGGAACTGAACGCCTCTGCGACACAGTTCGACTACCTGCTGTCGCCGGACGGGAAGAGCGTGGGCAGCCAGTCCAAGGCGACCGCTGCCTTGCTGCCCCTGGGAGGCCAGGCCGAGGTGGTGGCCGTGGTGCCGGCCGCAGCGCTGTCCTGGCACCGCGTCCAGTTGCCCAAGGGCACCCTGGCCAAGGGGTTTTTGCCGGACGCCAACACCAGCCGCCTGCGCGCGGTGCTGGAAGGTTTGCTGGAAGAGCATTTGCTTGACGACCCGGCCCAATTGCACTTTGCCCTGGCCCCCGGCGCGCGCGATGACGCGCCGGTATGGGTGGCGGTGTGCGACCGCGCCTGGCTCAAGAGCGCCCTGCATTTGCTGGAGCCGCGTGTGATTTCGCGCCTGGCGCCGGAATTTGCGCCGCTTGACGCGCAGGCCCAAAGCGCAAGCGGCAGCGCAGCCAGCCCCGGCGGTGCAGGTTCCGGCGACACCCCGTCCGGCGGCGACACCCTGCATGTCATCGGCACGCCGGACGACGCGCGCATCGTGTTCGCCCAAAACGGCATGCCCGCCGTGCTGGCATTGTCGCCCGGCGCAGTGGCGCTGGCAGCGTGGCCGGAATCGGGTCAGATTCTGGCCGAGCCGGCGGTTGCCGCGCTGGCCGAAAGCCTGTTCAAACGACGTATCGGTTTGCAGCAAAACGGACAACGCTGGCTGCGCGCCTGCCAGACAGACTGGAATTCAAGCTGGGACGCCAATGGCATGGGTGGCTGGAATTTGGCCCAGTTCGATCTGGTCAATTCCAGCGGCACGCGCTCCTGGAAACGCGTCGCCGGGGTGTTTTCCGCGCTGGCGCAGTCGCCGCGCTGGCGCGCCGCGCGCTGGGCGGCTGGCGCTTTGCTGCTGGCCAACCTGGTCGGCCTCAACGCCTGGGCCTGGATGGACCGCGCCAGCCTCAACGCCAAACAACAGGCGATCCGCGACACCCTGACGTCGACCTTCCCCGGCGTGAAAGTGGTGGTCGATGCGCCCTTGCAAATGGCCCGCGAGCTGGCCGTGTTGCGCCAGGCGGCTGGCAGCGCGTCGAGCGGCGATTTTGAGAGCCTTATGGCATCATTTGGGGAAATTTCCCTTGACAGCAAAGCGTTGTCAGCTATCGAATATAGAGCAAATGAATTGCGGCTCAAAGGTCTTGACGTGAACAGCCCCGAGGTGGCGCAGGCGCTGGCGCGGCTCAAGATCGGGGGCGCAGCGGCCCAGGCCGAGGGTGACAGCCTGCTGGTCAAGGCCGGGGCGAATCCATGAGCGCGGTGATCCCGATGAGCGCGGCGATCCCCATTGGCACGCAAAGCGGCCCGGCCTTGCTGCAGCGCTGGCAGGGGTTGGCGGGTCGCGAGCGGCGTTTGATTTTGGCGGCATGCGTCCTGGTCGCCGCCGCCTTGTTGTGGTGGGTTGCGCTGGCGCCGGCCTTGGCCAGCCTGCGCGCCAGCGCCTCGCGCCACAACCAGCTTGACGCGCAATTGCAGCAAATGCAGGCACTCAAAGCCCAAGCCCTGGCCTTGCAGGCGCAGCCCAAAATATCGCCCGCGGAATCGCGCCGCGCGCTCGAAGCCAGCGTCAAACAGACGCTGGGCGCCAGCGGCCAATTGCAGGTGGCGGGCGAGCGCGCCACGCTGACCCTCAAGGGCGCGTCGGCCGACGCCCTGGCACAGTGGCTGGTGCAGGCACGCATCAACGCGCGCTGCGCGCCAACCGAGCTGCGTCTGTCCAGAAGCGTGAACAGCGTGAGCAGCGTCAAGAGCGCCACAAGCGCGAACGCGGCGGCGGGCGACGCGGCCCAGCCGGTCGCATGGGACGGCACGGTCGTGGTCAACTTGCCGGCGCGGTGAGTTGCAGGATTGAAGCAAATGACGCCCACATGGCAATTTCGGCAGTTTTGAGACGACCCTCCCCCCAGGGTGCAGGCGCCAGCACGCCGTGGATCTGGGGCCTGGGCGGCGCCTTGCTGGGTTTGATGGCCGCCGTGCTGCTGTTCGCGCCCGCGCGCTGGCTGGCCGACGGGCTTGGCCAGGCCAGCGGCGGCCAGGTGTTGCTGCTGGACCCGCGTGGCACGGTCTGGACTGGTTCGGCCCAGCTCGTCTTGTCCGGCGGGGCTGGCAGCTTGGGCCAGGTGGCCTTGCCGGGGCGCATGTCGTGGCAATTGCGTCCGGCCTGGGGCGGCCTGGCGGGGCGGCTCAACGCACCGTGCTGCATGGCGCAGGCGATGAACGCGCGTCTGCTGGCGCGCTGGGGCGGCGCGCAACTGGCGGTGGCCGACCATCGCTCCAACTGGCCTGCGGGTCTGTTGGCGGGTTTGGGCACGCCGTGGAACACCGTGCAGGCTCAGGGTTTGCTGGAGATTTCGACCCAGGGTCTGTCATTAGAATGGCTTGAAGGGCGGTTCGCACTGGGCGGGCGTTTGCAGGTGGATGCGCAGGAAATGGCGTCGCGCCTGTCAACGGTCAAACCCATGGGCAGCTACCGGCTCACGATCAATGGAGGCACAGTGAACACAATGCAACTGGAGACGCTGTCAGGCAGCCTGCAATTGAATGGCAGCGGCCAATGGGTGGGCGGGCGCCTGCGCTTCAACGGCATCGCCAGCAGCACGCCCGAGCGGCTGGAGGCCCTGTCAAATCTCTTGAACATCATCGGGCGGCGCGACGGCGCGCGCGCCATCATCACCGTGGGTTGACACTGCATGAAACTGCCTCGCACAAGTCTCTGGCCGGTCCGGTCCGGGGTTTCATCGCCTATTCAGATTACTATAAAAATAGTAGCTATAACACTAATATTGACGAGGGAAATCGGCCTTTTCTCTTCCAATTCCTGGGCGCAAGGCATGGTGCCCTCTCCGGGCCAGCCACCGGGCCAGCCGCCTGGCCAGATGGGGCAGGCGGCGCAGGTCTTGCCCGGCATGGCCTTGCCGCTGCCGATCGCGCCGTTTCAGCCGCCGGTCCAGTTCCAGCCGCCGCCGGCGGGCCAGTCACAGGCCCAGCTTCAAGCCCAGTTGCAAGGCGCGGTGCAGCCCGCCAACCCGCGTCGCGGCGAGCCCATCACGCTGAATTTTGTCAACGCCGACATCGAGGCTGTGGCGCGCACCATGGGCGCCATCACCGGGCGCAACGTGGTGGTGGACCCGCGCGTCAAGGGCGTGATGACACTCACCACTGAAAAGCCGGTCAGCCCGGCGGCGGCCTACAACCAGTTTCTGGCCGCGCTGCGCATGCAGGGGTTCACCATGGTCGATGCCGCCGGGCTGGACAAAGTCGTGCCCGAAGCCGACGCCAAGCTGCAAGGCGGCGCGGTCACCGTGGGCGAGGCCCCCGGCGCCGCCGTGGGCAACCAGATCGTCACGCAGATATTCCGGCTGAATTACGAATCGGCCAACAACCTGGTGGCGATTCTGCGGCCCCTGATCAGCCCGAACAACACCATCAACGTCAACCCCGGCAACAACTCCCTGGTGATCACCGACTACGCTGACAACCTGCGCCGCCTGGGGCGCATCATCGCGGCGCTGGATGTGTCCAACGCAACCGACATCGAGATCATCCCGCTCAAACACGCCATTGCCTCTGATTTGGCGCCCCTGGTCCTGCGCCTGATCGAAGCGCCGGCCGGCGTGGGCGGCGTGGTGGCCGGGCAGGGCGCGGACAGCTCGTTCAGGACCACCCTGGTGGCTGAGCCGCGCTCCAACACGCTGATCCTGCGTGCCGCCAATCCGGCTCGGGTGGCCCTGGTGAAGTCGCTGATCGACAAGCTCGACCAGCCGACCAGCATCGGCCCCAACGGCGCGGGCGGCAACATCTATGTGGTCTATCTGAAAAACGCCGAAGCCGTCAAGCTGGCCGTTACCCTGCGCGCTGCGCTGGCGGGCGAGGCGCGGGTGGCGGCTGCGCCCGCCGCGCCTGCGGTTGGCGGCATCGCGTCCGCCAACGCGGCGGCGCAGGCTTTCGGCCAGTCGGCCCAGCCTTCCACCGGCGGGCAAATCCAGGCCGACCCGGCCACCAACGCCCTCATCATCACCGCGCCCGAGCCGCAATACCGGCAACTGCGCGCGGTGATCGACAAGCTTGACGTGCGCCGTGCCCAGGTGTTTGTCGAAAGCCTGATCGCAGAGGTCAATGCCGACAAGGCGGCCGAATTTGGCATCCAGTGGCAAGGCGCCTTGGGCCAAAACGGCGACGCCAATATCGGTTTGCTGGGCACCAACTTCAGCATTGGCGGCACCAATATCCTGTCGCTGGCGGCCGGTGGCGGCCAGGTGTTGCCCAGCACGGGTGTGAACCTGGGCGTCGCGCGCCAGACCAATGGCATTTATGTGCTCGGATTTTTGGCGCGGTATCTTCAGAGCAATGGCGACGGCAACATCCTGTCCACGCCCAACCTGCTCACGCTGGACAATGAAGAAGCCAAAATCGTCATCGGGCAAAACGTGCCCTTTGTGACCGGCCAGTTCACTGGCACGGGCGGCAACACCAACACCGTCAACCCGTTCCAGACCATCGAGCGAAAAGACGTGGGCCTGACTTTGAAGGTCAAGCCGCAAATCAGCGAAAACGGCACGGTGCGCCTGTCGATCTCGCAGGAGGTCTCCACGGTGCAGGCGTCCACCATCAATGCGCCCAACGGCCCGACCACCAACAAACGCTCCATCGACACCAATGTGCTGGTGGCGGACGGCTCCATCGTGGTGCTGGGCGGCCTGTTGCAGGACGAATACGCGGGCAACCAGGAAAAGGTGCCCGGCCTTGGCGACATCCCCCTGTTCGGCAATTTGTTCAAGTCGGAGACGCGCAGCCGCAAAAAGACCAATCTGATGGTGTTTTTGCGGCCCGTGGTGGTGCGCGACGCCAGCGCCACCGATTCGCTCAGTGTGGACCGTTATGACCTGATGCGCAGCTTGCAGCAAGGCGCCCAGCCCGCGCCCAGCGCCGCCGTGCCGGTGAACGAGGCGCCGTCCCTGCCCGACCTTCGCCCGCGCCCGCCCGGCACTGCGCCGGCGCTGCAAAGATAAGCCCCCTCTCGCCCATGAGCCTGCGTTACCCCTTGCCGTATGCCTTCGCCCGCAGCCACCAGTTGCTGCTGGAGGATGAGTCGGGCAATCTGTGCCTGTGCCTGCACGCGTCGTCAAACCCGTCCGGCGTGAGTGAAGCAAGCCGCAAATTCGCCCCTGGCCGCGTCGAAATGCAGGACGCGGAAACCTTGATCCAGCGCATCAGCGCAGCCTATGCGCAGGGCGAGTCCAGCGCAGCCACCGTGGTCAGCGAGGTCGAAAGCGACGCCGACCTGGCCCGCATGATGCAGGACTTGCCGGCCATTGAAGACCTGCTTGAAACGGCCGACGACGCGCCCATCATCCGCATGCTCAACGCCCTGCTGACGCAGGGTTCGCGCGACGGCGCCAGCGACATCCACATCGAGCCTTACGAGCGCCATTCGAGCGTGCGTTTTCGGGTTGACGGCACACTGCGTGAAGTGGTCAAGCCCAACCGGGCGCTTCATGCGGCCCTGATCTCGCGCCTGAAGATCATGGCCGAACTGGACATCTCGGAAAAACGCATGCCGCAGGATGGCCGCATCTCGCTGCGCATTGGCACGCGCGCGGTTGACGTGCGCGTCAGCACCCTGCCCAGCGCCCATGGCGAGCGCGCGGTGTTGCGACTGCTGGACAAATCCGAGAGCAAACTCAATCTGGAAGCGGTGGGCATGCAGGGCGCGGTGCTCCAGCAACTGCAAAAGCTCATCGCCCAGCCGCACGGCATCATCCTGGTGACCGGCCCCACCGGCTCGGGCAAGACCACCACGCTTTATGCGGCCCTGAGCCGGCTGGACGCCCTGGGCAGCAACATCATGACGGTGGAAGACCCGATTGAATACGAGCTCTCGGGCATCGGCCAGACCCAGGTCAATGCCAAGATCGATCTGACTTTTGCCAAAGCCCTGCGCGCCATCCTGCGCCAGGATCCGGACGTGATCATGATCGGCGAGATCCGCGATTTCGAGACCGCGCAAATCGCCATCCAGGCCTCGCTGACCGGCCATCTGGTATTGGCCACCCTGCACACCAATGACGCGGCCAGCGCCGTGACACGGCTGACGGATATGGGCATCGAGCCGTTCTTGCTGAGCTCGTCCCTGCTGGGCGTGTTGGCCCAGCGCCTGGTTCGCAAGTTGTGCGTTCATTGCCATGGCGCGGGCTGCGCCCATTGCGGCCACACTGGCTACCAGGGCCGCACGGGCGTGTTTGAATTGCTGGTGACCGACGACGCCATCCGCGCCCAGATCCACCAACAGGCGTCCGAGGCCGACATCCGCAGCGCCGCCTTGAAAGCCGGCATGAGCCTGATGCGCGACGACGGCGAGCGCCTGGTGCAAAGCGGCGTCACCTCGCGTGAAGAGCTGGTGCGCGTGACCCGCGATTGAACTCATTCAGGTCTGAAAGATAATTCAAGCATGAAATTCCCGCTGAGCAAGGAAAAGACACTGCCGCCCCAGGCTGCGGGCGAGCCTGCGCCGGCCGAATTTGACCCGAACCAGACCTTGTCGTACCAGGCCAAGATGAACAACAAGGCGCCGGTCTGGTTCGCCTCGTTTTTGGCCGGCACCCACCGCGAGAAATTGCGGGTGCGTGACGAGCTGGGCCGTCTGAAAGGGGCTTTGCCCCTGCTGATGAAGCAGCGCAATGGCCA
Source organism: Rhodoferax sp. (assembly GCA_031392945.1). Taxonomy (GTDB): domain Bacteria; phylum Pseudomonadota; class Gammaproteobacteria; order Burkholderiales; family Burkholderiaceae_C; genus JANYCG01. Next base: position 11,080 of record JANMVT010000063.1, read on the forward strand.
CAAGTGGACTTTGGACGAACGCAAACAGCTGCGCGACATGTTGCGTTCGGCCTCCAATGTGAGCCCCTATCTGCTGGTCTGGGCCGTGCCCGGCTCGATGCTGATTCTGCCGTTCCTGGCCTGGCATCTGGACACGCGCAGAAAACAGCGTGCGGCCAAGGTGCACTGAACCCCCGTGCCTGCCTATTCTTTTGAGGCGCTGACGGCGGATGGCCAAACCCGCAAAGGCGTGATGCAGGCCGACACCGCGCGCGCGGCGCGTTCGATGCTGCGGGCGCAGGCGCTGGCGCCGGTGCTGGTGGAAGCCGTCGGCCAAAGCCTGGCGCAGGACGGCGGTGCGCTGCAAAACAAGGGCCAAGGCCTTGGCAAAACACTGTTCGGCAAACGCGTTTTCAACACCACGGCGCTGACCATCTGGACGCGCCAGATCGCCGGGCTGGTGTCCTCGGGCCTGCCGCTGGAGCGCGCTCTCACCTCGTTGAGCGACGAGGCGGCTGACGAGGCGCAGCGCAATCTGGTGGCCAGCCTGCGCGCCGAAGTCAACGCGGGGGCGACTTTTGCCAAAGCGCTGTCGCAACATCCACGCGAGTTTTCCCCGATTTTTGTCGCGGTGATCGGCGCGGGCGAACAAAGCGGCAATTTGGGCATGGTGCTGGAGCGTCTGGCCGACGACCTGGAAGAGCAGGCGGCGCTCAAGGCCAAATTGATCGGCGCAGCGCTCTACCCGATGATTGTGACCCTGGTGGCGATTGTCATCGTGATGTTTTTGCTGGGTTATGTGGTGCCCCAGGTCGCCAATGTGTTTGCCGGGAGCAAACGCGCCTTGCCGCTGTTGACCGTCATCATGCTGGGGCTGGGAAATTTTGTGCGGGATTATTTCTGGTTGATGCTGTTTGCTATATTAATGGTAGCTATCTGTGCCCGTCTGGCGTGGGCCAATGCCCTATTTCGTGAGAGATTTGACGCATTTTGGCTGAATCTGCCAGTGTTGGGCCGCCTGGCCGGCGGCTACAACGCCGCGCGCTTTGCCAGCACCCTGGCCATGCTGGCCTCTGCTGGTGTGCCGATTTTGAAAGCCTTGCAGGCGGCAGCCCAGACCCTGTCCAACCGGGCGATGCACGCCGACGCCCTGCAAATTCTGGTGCTGGTGCGCGAAGGCGCGCCGCTGGCGTCGGCCCTGGCGCAGAAAAAGCGGTTTCCGGGTTTGCTGGGCATGTTCGCCCGCCTGGGCGAGCAGACCGGCCAGTTGCCGCTGATGCTGGGCCGCGCGGCCCGCCAGCTCAGCCTGGAGGTGCAGCGGCGCTCGATGCAGCTCGCCACCATCGCCGAGCCGCTGCTGATCGTCGCCATGGGCCTGGTTGTGATGTTGATCGTGCTGGCGGTGCTGATGCCCATCATCCAGCTCAACCAACTCGTGAGGTAGAAATGGCCCCCACGTTTGTCACTTCGTGTACTTCACTGCCCTTGCAGGGCGCAGTGCTGCCAGAAGCAGCACTTCTTCGCGCTGTCCAATCCTGCGCGGGCAGGATTGGAGCCGCAGCGCTCAGCCCCGAGGGGGCGCATTTTTGCTTGGGGCGGCCCGGCGCGAAAACCCCATGACCAAAACGCTGGACGGCAAACTGGTGGTGGCGATCTCGTCGCGGGCGCTGTTTGACTTCGAGGAGGAAAATGAAGTGTTCGAGGCCGGCGCGGGGCCGCACCGGGACCGCGCCTACATGGATTTGCAACTGGCGCGCCTAGAGCAACCCGCCAAACGCGGTGTGGCTTTTTCACTGGTCAAGAAGTTGCTGGCCTTCAATGACCATGCCGGGCAGAAGGTCGAGGTGGTGATTCTGTCGCGCAACGACCCGGTCAGCGGCATGCGGGTGTTCCGATCGGCCCAGCACTACGGCCTGGCCATCGAGCGCGGCAGCTTCACGCGCGGGCAGCCGCCCTGGCGGTACCTGAAGCCGCTGCATGCCAACCTGTTTTTGTCAGCGCATTTGAGCGACGTGCGCGCCGCGCTCGAGGCCGGTGTGCCGGCCGCCCAGGTCTATCCCAATTCCGCGCACGCCAGCGAAGCGCACCCGAATGAGGTGCGCATCGCCTTTGACGGCGACGCCGTGCTGTTCAGCGACGAGGCCGAGCAGGTCTACCAGTCCCAGGGTTTGTCGGCGTTTCAAAAACACGAGACCGACAAGGCATCCTTGCCCCTGCCCGACGGCCCGTTCAAGCCGTTGCTGGCGGCGCTGCAACGCCTGCAGCAGGAAGGCACGTCCGCCATGCGCCTGCGCACGGCTCTGGTGACCGCCCGCAGCGCGCCGGCGCATGAGCGCGCCATCCGCACCCTGATGAACTGGAACATCGAAGTCGATGAGGCGATGTTTTTGGGCGGCCTGGCCAAGGGCGAGTTTCTGCGGGAGTTCGAGCCCGATTTCTTTTTCGACGACCAGACCGGCCACATCGAGTCGGCGGCGCGGCACGTCCCCTCAGGGCATGTGGCCAGCGGCGTGTCAAACCATGGGCGCTGAAGGCCCGGGCGGATTGGGCGCGCGGGGCCCGTTTTAGACTCAGGCCTCAGCCGCGATGGCGCAGTAGTTGCGCACCAGCCGCAACAGCTCATCTTCCGAATACGGTTTGCCCAGATAGTGGTCCACACCCAGGTCGCGCGCGTGCTCGCGGTGTTTTTCGGCAATGCGCGAGGTGATCATGATGATGGGCAAGTCCTTCAGGTTGGCATCGGCCCGGATATTGCGCGCCAGGTCAAAACCGTCCATGCGCGGCATTTCAATGTCGGACAGCACCACGGTGGGTTTTTCGTCCTGCAATCGCTCCAGCGCCTGTAGGCCGTCGGCCGCCATGACGACTCGGTAACCCTCGCGTTTGAGCAGGCGCTGGGCCACGCGGCGCACGGTGATGGAGTCGTCCACCACCATGATCAGCGGGACCTGGGTGACACCGGCCATCATCGACGGCATGGCCGCGCCGCTGAGCGCCGGACTTGCTGCGCCCGTCGCCTGCTGCGCCGTCAAACGCAGGGCGCGGGCCTGGTCGCCGTAAACGGATGCCAGGGCCACCGGGTTGTAAATCAGCACCACGGCGCCTGAGGCCAGCACCGACATGCCAGTGAGGCCTGGCAGGCGCGAGAGTTGCGGCCCCAGGTTTTTGACCACCACCTCCTGGTTGCCCAGAATTTCATCCACATGCACCGCCACCCGCTGCCCGGCGCTCCGGAACACCGAAACCGGCAGGTTCTTGGTGATCATTTCATTGCTGTGCGAAGAGGCCTGCAACAAGGCGCCCGCCCAGTAGAACGGCATGGCCTCGCCCAGGTAGTTGAAGACGCTTGTGGTGTAGGCCACTTCCAGTTCGGCCACTGGCACGCGGCGCACAATTTCAATCAGGTTGGCGGGCACGCCAATGACGAGGTCGCCCAGGCGCAACATGACGACCTGGGTCACGGCGGTGGTCAAGGGCAGCACCAATTTGAATTTGGTGCCTTTGCCGCGCCCGGTGCTGATTTCAATGCGGCCACCCAGGGCGGTCATTTCCGAACGGACGACATCCATGCCGATGCCGCGCCCGGCGATCTCGGTCACCGTGGCGGCAGTGGAAAATCCGGGCAGAAAGATCAGGTTGGCCGCCTCGTCGTCCGACATTGCGCGCGCGTCAGGCGCGACACCGCTGGACACCGCCTTGTCCCGGATGCGGTCCAGGTCGAGCCCGGCGCCGTCGTCCGAGAAATTGACCGACAGCTCATTGCTCTGGTGCGCCAGGTCGATCGTGATGGTGCCAATGGCGGGTTTGCCGGCCAAGGCACGCGCCTCGGGGCTTTCGATGCCATGCGCGACCGAGTTGCGCAACAAGTGCTCAAACGCCGGGGCCATGCGTTCAAGCACGCTGCGGTCGATGTCCATCGAGCCGCCGGTGATGTCGAGCTTGACCTGTTTGCCAGACTCTTTGGCCGCCTGGCGCACCACGCCGTACAGGCGCTCGGAGATGCCCTCAAACTCCACCATGCGGGTGCGCAGCAGGTCGCGCTGCAACTCCCGCGCCTGGCGCCCCTGGGCGATTAAATCGTCTTCGGTGCCTTCGACGGTGCGTTGCAGATTGCGCTGGATGGTGGCGACGTCGTTGACCGATTCGGCCATCATGCGCGTGAGTTCCTGCACCCGCGTGAAGCGGTCGAACTCCAGCGGATCGAACTGCTGGGCGGACTCTTTGGCCAGCGCCATGCGCGACTGCATCTGGGATTCGGACTGCACCTCGATGTCGCGCAACTGCAGGCGCAGGCGGTCCAGGTTGCCCGACATGTCGGTCATGGAACTGCGCATCTGGTCCAGACGCGCTTCCAGCCGGGCGCGGGTGATCATCACCTCGCCGGCCTGGTTGACCAGACGGTCCAGCATCTGCGAGCGCACGCGCACCGACTGGTTGGCGAGCTGGCGGATGGGTGCCAATGCTTTGCTTGAAGGCGCGATCCGGATCGGCGCGGCGTCCGCCGGCGCCATGGCCGGCGCAAGCGGCGCGGCAGCGATACCGCTTGCGCCGACCTCGGCTGAGGCGGGCTCCTTCAAGGTTTCAGGCAAGCTGAAGACCTGTTCCGGCACATTGCGCAAGGCGTTGAAATTGGCCTGGATGTCGTCAAAGCGGGTCAACAGGGGATCGAGTTGCGCGGCGGTCAAGTCCTCCGAGCCGAGCTGCTCGATGACCGACTCCATCCGGTGCGTCATCTCGCCCAGGCGCATCGCCCCGGCCAGGCGCGCGCTGCCTTTGAGGGTATGCAGGACGCGCAGGGATTCGCCGCGCGCACCCAGGTTGTCCGGGCGCGCCGCCCACTGGCGCAGGGCGCCGCCCAATTGCGGCAGCAGTTCGAGCGCTTCCTCCTCAAAGATCGGAAACAGGTCGGCGTCCAGCGCGTCGGTCAGGTCGATGTCGTCATCATGCGAGTCGAGGATGGTTGTCGCCGCAGCGATGTTCAGCGTCGCGGCCGGCAATGCCGCGACGGACGCCACGGCGCCTGTGGCTTCAGCCCGCACTGCCCCATCGGAAAACGCAAAATGCGCCGCTTCGGATTGGGCCGCCACATCCGCCACATCCGCCAAATCCACGACGTCGCTATCGGTCGCCCGGCCGGCGGACAGATCGCCCGAAGGCTGTGAAAAGTCGAGTTCTTCCAGCGCGCCGGTCCGGCTGCCGGCAAACTCGGTTTCGACAATGGATTTCAGCGCGTCCAGAATCTGCGGATCCGCGTCTTTCAGGAAACCGGCGGCAAACTGGTGCAGCAAGCGGCGGATGTCTTCGGCCGCGTCAGTGAAAACCTGGGCATGGTCGGGCTCGCCGCGCCGGTGTAGCTGGATGTGCTGCAAAGCCTGTTCCAGCCCCCGGGCGATGTCTGACAAAGCCGAGAAACCCACCGTCGCGGAACTGCCGGACAACGAGTGGGCCAGCGAGATGGCGGTGTCCGGCAGAGGCTGATGCAACTCCAGCGCCCACTCGCCCAATTCAGTGAGCAGATGGCGCGACCATTCGTCGGCCTCATTGAGGAACACGTTGTAGAGCGGGATGCCAATCCGCAAGGAACCGATGACCTTGACCGTTTCATCCGTCTCAAGGGCGCCTTGTGCGGATGCTTCGAAGGCCAGTTCAGTGACAGGCCGGGTAGCCTGCAACGCGTCCTGGGCTGAGGATGTGCCAAACGCGGATGGCACAGCGTCCAGGGCCGCCAGCGGGGCGCGGCCAGATTCGGCCGGCAGGAGGCCGGACTGGGGCACAAATTCAAGTGGCGATGACGAGGTTGAAAACGCCTCCGGCATGGTGAATCCGGTGGATTCAAACTCTGGCTCCACCTGCTTTGCCTCGCCGCCAAAATCGATGTCATCCAGGCCCATGTGGGCGGACTCGGGAGTGGTCAGGGCCGGTTTCCCGTCGTCGTACTGGCCAACGGACGGCATCGGCGACAACATGTCGAACATCGATGTGGTCTCGAACTCGGGATGCTGCAGCGCGGGCTGTTGCGCGGGATTCCCGAACATCGCCGTGTTCTGGAATTCGATGCCATCAGCTGCCCCATCGTGCGGCAGGGCAGTCTCTGCGGCGTGTGCGGCCAAAGGCAGCGGCGACGTTTCTTCGGGCTGAACCGCCCCCGGGTAGACTACGGCCACCACCTTGTTTTCGAGCCGCAAGGCGTCGGCGGCCTGGATGAAGCCCTGGGCTTGCCAGCCGGCATCGGTCCGCGCGGCGATGTGCGACACCCATTTGCCGAAACCGGCCATCGCGTTGGACGACAGGCTGATCAAAGCCTCGCTGGCCGGTTTTTGCTCGGCGAGCCAACTGTTGAGCAATTGCTCCATCGACCAGGCGGCTTCGCCGAACTCGTTGAGTCCGACCATTCTGGAGCTGCCCTTGAGGGTGTGGAAGGCGCGGCGCAAGGTGGTCTGCTCGCCCAGGTCGGACGGGTTCGCCGCCAGCGCTTTGACCGCCTGCAGGCCGTTTTGCACCACTTCACCGGCTTCTTCCAGGAAGATTTCCCGAATCTCGGCTTCGTCATCGTCCAAAACCGCAGGCTCGGGCGCGCTGACAGATAGTGCCGCTGCAGCCGCGATTGCCGCTGTGGCCAAAGCCGCTGCCTCAACCGGAACAGCAACCGGAACCGCAGCAGCGACGCTGGCGGGCGCACTCGCAGCCAACGGCGCGAGGTCTGGCGCAATTGACGACGCAATGGCAGGCGCAACTGCGGCTTGGAGTGCCGATGCGGCAGCCGGCGCCAGTTCGGGCGCCTTGGGAGCGGGCGTGGGTGGCGCCACTTTCTCGCGCCCCATGACCGGTTTGAATTCGCCGCCGGCTTCGTCGTAGATGAAGAGATTCTTCGCCATCGAGCGCTGGTAGCTGAGCATGTCGATCAAAAAGCCGACCGCGCCGATGCTGCTGCCCAATTTTTCGAAGCTGGCGGCTGTGGCCGGCCCTTCGACGACCTCGTCAATCAGGAGTTTTTCCACACTGTCGCGCATGCGCAGCATGGCGGTGGAGGCTTGATCCAGGCCGAGCACTGAAAACACGCCGCGCATTTGCGCCAACTGGCTGGGCACTTCGTGCAGGGGCGTTTTGTCTTTTGGATTGCGGAAGAACTGGTCCAGCGATTTTTCGGCTTCGCCCAGGGTGGTGCGCAATTCGTCGACCACGCTGCCCATGGTCTGGCGGTCGCTCACGCGACGGTATAGATCCTCCACCCAGCTTTCCAGCGGCTCGGGCTGTCCGCCGGCGCTCACATGGTCCAGCCGCTGGGCCAGGCGCACGCTGCGCGCGGCCATTTGAGATTCGGTCGGATCCATGTCCTCGTAGGCGGCTTCAAGGTACAACACCGCAGTGGCGATTTCCATCGCGACTGGCGTGCTGGGCGGCTCGCCGGATTTGGTGGTCAGATCGACGGCGCGGGTCAGGGCCCGCGCCAGTTCGCCGCTTTCAGGGTGCAGTTTGAGTATCGATTCGGCGACAGCGCCAAACTGGTCGGAGACGACTTTGAGGCGATTGGTGTCGCCTCCGGCCAGCGCCGACCAGGTTTCGGTAGCGGTGGCGATGCGTTTGCGCACCTGCACCAGCACGGCCGGATCGAACCGGCCGAACTGCGGTGTGTCGTAATTGAACGGTTTGGTGCGCAGCAAGTGGTAAGCACGGCGAACCGCCGCCAGCACCGGCGAGTCCACGTCGTGCGCGGGTGCCGCCTGGGCGCAGAAAAACAGCAAATCCTGCGTCAGCCGGTCCGAGACGGACGTGTCGCCCTTCGCCAGCGTGGCGTATTGCATCAGCACCCGCGTGGCGCCGCGCTTGGCGTAGATGTCGGTGAGGCAAAGCCCCTTTGAATTGGCCTCGAAAAACGCAGCGCAGACTTTCCAGAAGACCCGCGCCTCCAGCGTGGTTTGTGTGGCCGCCAACCCCAAAGACAGGTCGCGCAGCAGGCCGGCCGCAGCAACATCGCCGCCCTTGACCAGCCTCAGCACGGACTGGTCGAACAGGGCGCGAACGCTGGGGTCATACTGCAGCGGCGCAACCGTCGCCGGGATGTCGGCGTCCACCCAAGTCCAGTCGATGGGCCACAAGTCCGCCGGATGCACCCGCTCGCCGCCAACCAGATCGATCACGTCGCGGTATTGGGGGAACAGGGCGACTGGCGAAGCCTGTTTTCCCTTGAGCACGCCCTCCAGGTATTCGGCCAGGGCGAAACTGGCCCGCTCCATCTTGCCGGCCGCCTCGTCACTGCACAGCTCGGGGCGTTGCACAAATTTCTGAGCCAATGCTTCCATCGCCCGCATGACCTTGGCGGGTGCGCTGAAACCGACCATCTCCAGCGCGCCGACGGCCTGGTGCAGCTGCTGGCGGGCGATTCGAAGCTGGCTGGCATCCAGCGCCGCAAGGTCGGAGCCGCGCGCCAGTTCGGCGTCGCGCACAAAACGGCGCATGGCCTTGGTGGCGCCGTCCAGCGACTTCTTCAGCTCGTCGAGTACCCAGGCCAAAGGGCCAAGGTCATTGGCTGCCGGTTCGATTTCGTCAGTGGGTGCGGCGGTGGTTTGCATTGATTCGTGCGCTCCTGCGAATGGCTTTGACAAACAGGTCGGGCTGGGTGCGGGCTCGTTGGGGTATTCAGGCGATCTTGAAGCGCGACACCGACTGGCTCAACTCTTCGGCCATGCGCGACAGCTCGCGCACCTGGGACGCAGTGGCCTTGGTGCCCTCGCCAGTCTGCTCCGTTACGGCGAAAATGTTCTGGATGTTGCCCGCCACCACATTGGCCAGATTGGCCTCGCGCGAGGTGGAGTTGGAAATGTGCTGGATCAGTTCGGACAGGCGGCGCGACACCTGGTCGATCTCGGTCAGGGCCGTGCCCGCGTTGTCCGACAGCTTGGCCCCCTCGACCACGCCCTGGGTCGAGCGCTCCATGGCGGCGACTGCGTCCTGGGTGTCGGTTTGAATCGCCTTCACCAGCGCTGAAATCTGGCGCGTCGCGTCGGCCGATCGCTCGGCCAGGCGCTGCACCTCTTCGGCCACCACCGAGAAGCCGCGCCCGGCTTCGCCGGCGGACGCGGCCTGGATGGCGGCGTTGAGCGCCAGCACATTGGTCTGCTCAGTGATGTCGGAGATCAATTCCGTGATTTCACCGATCTCTTGCGACGACTCGCCCAGGCGTTTGATCCGCTTGGAGGTGTCCTGGATCTGGTCGCGGATCGCGTTCATGCCGCCGATGGCGTTTTGCACCGCCTGCAAGCCGGTTTCAGCTGCCATCAGTGACTGGCGCGCCACGGCGGCGGACTCTTGCGCCTGCGCGGACACGTCATTGATCCGGCTGGCCATGTCCACCACGGAGCGGCCGGTTTCACGGATCTCCAGCAATTGTTCGTTGGACGCCGCCAGCAGCTCGGTGGAGGTGGAATCCACATCGGACGTGGTTTGTGCCACGCGCGCCGCCGTGCGTTGCACGTTGGACACCAGGGAGCGCAACTCCTCAATGGTGTAGTTCACCGAGTCGGCGATGGCGCCGGTGATGTCTTCTGTCACCGTGGCTTCCTGGGTCAAATCACCTTCGGCCACCGACTGCAGCTCGTTCATCAAACGCAAAATGGCGGCCTGGTTGGCGTCGTTGACGCGTTTGGCTTCCTGCTCCTGGCGCTCGGCGTCGAGCCGTTGCGCCTCGGCAATGGCCTGGCGGTGGCGGCCGTCGAGCAACTGCACCCGCGTCAGGCCCCAAGCGCACAAAATGGCGAAGGCGGCGGCCAACACCAGCACCAGCACCAGCAGCGGGCTCAAACCGGCCCGCGTGCTCAGTTTGCCCTGCAGCGCCTCCAGGTCGCCGCGCATCGGCTCGCTGTCGGCGAGGATGGAGGTCTGCGCCTCGCGCGCGGAAACCATGCCCTGAAGATTGCCCAGAATGGTGCCGGCCTGGGTGCGCGTCTGTTCATAAAGTTTGATTAGGGCTTCAAGCTGCTCCTTGGTTTGCGGGTCTTTGGTCGGCGACAGGCGCAATTCCGCACTGCCCTGCAGCAGGCCCTGGGCGATCTCCTTGAACGAATTCAAATCCTTGCCGAGCAAAAACACCGCTTCGGCGCCCACGCCTTCAGCGGTCAGGAATTCGGTGGACGACTTGCCGATGCGTTGGGTCAACATCACCAGCTGGCCAGATGCTGAAATCTCTGAAGCTGGGGCGTTTTGCTGCAATTTGAGCGATGAGACGGCTTCGGCGATTTCCAGCAAATCCGACGACTGGCGGTTGATCTGGCGCAGTGCGTTGTTGATTTGCGTCAAGATTTTCTGCTGGGCCATCACGGTGGCGGCGTTCTTCTCGGCGCGCTCCACCATGGGCATGACCTTGTCCAGTTCCGGGCCGAAATCGCCGCTCAGGGCTGACAGGTTCAAATTGTCGTCGCCCGCCTTCAGGCCCCGCACCGCCTTGGCCAGCACGCCGGCGCTTTCTGCCACGGCCGGGAAGGCATCCTGTTGCCCGACCAAGGCTTGCGACGCCGATTTGGCCAGGCGTTGCGACTGCATCAGCGACTGGCCGGCGGCGCTGAGCTGCTGCGCCACCCGGTTGGCCTGGCTCAAGACATAAAAGGTGACAAAGGCGAGGGCTAGCAGGGCCAGGCCCAGCAGCATGAACAGGGTTCGTTGATGCTGCGCGACAGTTTTGCTGCCCAAAACGGGAAGGGTAATCAGGTCGGTGGCCCCGGTCGGCGCCATCACCGAATCCGGCGCCGCGTCGCGGTTGGCCGGCGGCTCGGCGGCGACGGAATCCGGCAACAGGCCGGAATGCGTGTCCGCGTGCTCGGCCAGCAGCGGATCCACCGTGGCTTCCGGCATCGCAAGACTCACGCGCGAGTCCTGCTCGGAGTCTGGCGCCTTTTTCGAGAACGCGTTTTTCAGTTGGTCGACAAGGGACATGATTTGGCCTTAACTAGGGACTTCTAGGGACTTAAGAACTGATGCTCAAAAACTGCGCAAGCTGGGACAGGGTCTGTAGATTGATCTCCTGCCACAACACGCCCTGGGCATCGGTGTAGCGGTTTCCGAAATAGCTGGGCGCGTCGGCCTGCGGCGGCGCCGAACTGGCAAACGCCTCGGCGTTGCGCAAACCTGCCAGACTGTCCACCAGCAGGGCGCAGTTGACTTCCAGCGCGGCATGGAAGGTGATGACGCTGGCCTCGGCAAGCGACTGCGCGGTGCGTGCAGGCAACTGACCGTCGGCGATGAAGCCGGCCAGGTCGACCACGCCATACAGGCCGCCGCGCAGATTCACCACGCCCGAGAACCAGTTGCGGCAATAGGGCACGGCCTGCAAATTGGCCAGCGGGAAGATCTCTCCCGACTGGACCAAAGGGAACAGGTAATTGCCCGCGCCGGCCTTGACCGCCAGCCAGGCGATGGATACGCCCTGTGTGCGCGCGGCCTGAAGTCGGGCCGCCAACCGGGTTTGAAGTTCTCTCAGTGCTGCGCGATTTGCCATGGGTTGTGTGCTTTAGCCCGCCGCTTCAGCCCAGGGCCTTGATCTTGACCAGCAGCTCGGCCTCGTTCACCGGTTTGGTGATGTAGTCGCGCGCACCCTGGCGCATGCCCCAGACGCGGTCGGTCTCCAAATTCTTGCTGGTGCACATGATGATGGGAATTGCGCTGTAGTCGGGCGTGCGGCTGATGGCGCGCGTCAGCTGGAAGCCGTTTTGCCCCGGCATCACTACGTCCATCAGGATCAGGTCGGGCTTCTCCTCGGCCAGGCGCTTGAAGGCGTCGTCGGCGCTTTGCGCAGTCTTGACTGCCATGCCGTTGCGTTGCAGCAGGTCAGTCAGGAACATCAGCTCGGTTTTGGAATCGTCAACGATCAGCACTTTTTGTACGGGCATCAGGCTACTCCTTGGATCAATGTGCCAAATTGCAGCACGGCCTGCAGCAACTGGTCTTTGGTGAACGGTTTGGTCAAATAGTCCTGGGCGCCGACCATACGCCCGCGCGCCTTGTCGAAAACGCCGTCTTTGGACGACAGCATGACCACCGGGACGCCGGCGAATTTCGGGTTGCGCTTGATGATGGCGCAGGTTTGGTAGCCGTCCAGGCGCGGCATCAGGATGTCGCAGAATATGAGGTGCGGCTGGTAATCATTGACCTTGGCCAGGGCGTCGAACCCGTCCTCCGCCAGCATGACTTCGTGCCCCCCTTGCTTGAGGAAGATCTCGGCGCTGCGCCGGATGGTGTTGCTGTCGTCGATGACCAGCACTTTGTAAGTGGACACTGTTGCATTCACAAGACGGTGCTCCTCGGCGGCGGTTGTATTATGGCGGCGGTTGTTCAATAGCGGCGGTTGTTCAATGGCGGATCTGGGCGCGGACGGCAGCAAAGCTCAAATCTGGACCATCTCGAAGTCTTCCTTGCGGGCACCGCATTCGGGGCATGTCCAGTTCATCGGCACTTTGCTCCACGGGGTGCCTGGCGCGATGCCGTGATCGGGTGCGCCCGCATCTTCATCGTAAATCCAGCCACAAATCAAACACATCCAAGTTTTGGTATCAAGCACAGCTTAAGGGGCCTTCGAATAGAATGCAATCATTGTATAGAGCGGATCCCAGCCTGTTGCGCTGGAAGCAACGCAAGCTATGATATTTTGCCCGGGTCCGATCCGGGCCAGCCCCCATGTCCGCGCCCCCAATTCCCCCCGCCCTTGACGAAGACGACGACAACGATTCGCTGCACCCCGCCTGCGTCATGGTGTTCAACGCCAGCGACCCCAGCGGCGCTGGCGGCCTGTCCGCCGACGTGACCGCCATCGCATCGGTTGGGGCGCACGCGCTGCCGGTTGTGACCGGCGCCTACGCCCGCGACACAGCCCAGATTGTTGAGCATTTCCCCTTTGACGACGAAGCCGTGGGGGACCAGGCGCGCACCATTCTGGAAGACGTGGCAGTGCAGGTTTTCAAGGTCGGATTTGTCGGCTCGCCGGAAAACCTGAGCGCCATCGCCGAGATCGCCAGCGACTACGCCGACGTGCCTTTAGTGGCTTACATGCCCGATCTTTCCTGGTGGTCCGAGCGCCAGATCGACGACTACCTGGACGCCTTCAAAGAGTTGTTGTTGCCCCAGACCACAGTGTTGGCAGGAAACCACAGTACCCTGTGGCGCTGGCTGCTCCCGGACTGGAGTGCCAGCAAAAGCCCGTCGGCCCGCGATATCGCACGCGCTGCCGAAAAGCTCGGCGTGCCCTACACCCTGGTCACCGGCATCCCCTTGCCCGACCAATTCATCGACAACGTGCTGGCTTCGCCCCAGTCCGTGCTGGCGAGCGAAAAATACGAGCGCTTCGAAGCCATCTTCTGCGGCGCGGGCGACACCCTGTCGGCCGCGCTGGCGGCCATGCTGGCCACCGGCACGGCCTTGCCCGAAGCCGTCACCGAAGCCCTGGGTTACCTGGACCGCAGCCTCAACGCGGGTTTTCGCCCCGGCATGGGCCACGTCATTCCGGACCGCCTGTTCTGGGCCCAGGGCGATGACGACGATGACGACGACGCGGACAACCACGACCCGGCCGACCTGCTTTTTGAGATGCCCGCCCATGACACCAAACATTGACCCCAACGACGTCCTGTTCGAGCGCGCGCTGCGCGTCATCCCGGGCGGGGTGAACTCACCGGTGCGGGCCTTCAAGGCAGTTGGCGGCACGCCGCGTTTCGTCCAACGCGCTGACGGGGCCTATTTTTGGGACGCCGCCGGCCAGCGCTTCATTGACTACATCGGCTCCTGGGGCCCCATGATTCTGGGCCACGGCCATTCGGCCGTGCTGGCGGCGGTGCAAAAAGCGGCGCTGGATGGTTTTTCCTTCGGCGCGCCGACCGAGCGCGAAGTGGAGCTGGCCGAGGAAATCCTCAAAATCTACCCCAGCATGGACATGCTGCGCCTGGTGAGCTCGGGCACCGAAGCAGGAATGAGCGCCATCCGCCTGGCGCGCGGCGCCACCGGGCGCAGCAAGTTCATCAAATTCGAAGGTTGCTACCACGGCCACGCCGACGCGCTTCTGGTCAAGGCTGGCTCGGGCCTGGCCACCTTTGGCAACCCCACCAGCGCCGGCGTGCCACCCGAAGTGGTGCAACACACCCTGGTGCTGGAATACAACAACATCGAGCAGATCGAAGACGCTTTCAAGCTGCACGGCCCCGAACTGGCCTGCCTGATCATCGAGCCCATCGCCGGCAACATGAATTTTGTGCGCGCCAGCGTGCCCTTCATGCGCCGCTGCCGCGAGTTGTGCAGCCTGCACGGCGCGCTTCTGGTGTGTGACGAGGTCATGACCGGCTGTCGCGTGGCCCTGGGCGGCGCGCAGGCGGTTTATGCCCGCGCCATCCCCGGTTTTGAGCCGGACATGACCGTGTTGGGCAAGGTGATCGGCGGCGGCATGCCGCTGGCCGCCTTTGGCGCCAAACGCAGGGTGATGGAGCAACTTGCGCCGCTGGGACCGGTCTACCAGGCTGGCACCCTGTCGGGCAACCCGGTGGCCACCGCCTGCGGGCTGGCCACCCTGCGTGAAATTCAAAAGCCTGGTTTCTTCGACGACTTGAGCCACAAAACCAGATCCCTGGTTGAAGGCCTGCAAGCTGCCGCGCGCGACGCCGGTGTGCCGTTTTGTGGCGATTCAGAAGGCGGCATGTTCGGCTTTTTCTTGCTGCCCGGGCTGCCGCAAAACTACAGCCAGGTCATGAAGACCGACGGCCCCAAATTCAAC
>JANMVT010000144.1:0-3600 GCA_031392945.1 Rhodoferax sp.
GGCGACCTGATTGCGCAGCTCGGCCGCCTGCTCAAACTCCAGCCTGTCGGCATGGGCCATCATGCGTGCCTCCAGCGCATTCATCACCGCTTTGGCGTCGCCACGCAAAAACTTTTCGGCGTTGGCCAGGTCCTGCGCGTAGTCTTCTGCCGAGATGTGGCCGACACAGGGCGCCGAACAGCGCTTGATCTGGTACAACAAACAGGGCCGCGTGCGGTTGTTGAACACCGGGTCTTCACAGGTGCGCAGACGAAAGACTTTTTGCATCAGCAAGATCGCCTCTTTCACCGCCCAGGCGCTGGGGTAAGGACCAAAATAGTGGTGTTTTTTTTCGACCGCGCCACGGTAATACGACACGCGCGGGAACATGGAAAAATGCGGCGCGGCCCTGTCGCCAACCGCTTCTGTGCCCTCCCCGGCTGGCGCAGGACGGGCCGCCAGGGCTTGCAGGGCCTTGCCCGTGGGCAGGCCGGTGATCTTCAAATACGGGTAACTTTTGTCGTCGCGAAACAGGATGTTGTACTTGGGGTTGAGCGTCTTGATCAGGTTGTTTTCCAGCAGCAGCGCCTCGGCCTCCGAGCGCACCACCGTGGTTTCCATGCGCACGATCTTGCTGACCATATGCCCGATGCGCGTGCCGCCATGGGTCTTCTGGAAATAGCTTGAAACGCGCTTTTTCAGGCTGATGGCCTTGCCGACATACAGCACAGCGCCATCGGCGTCGAAGTAGCGGTAGACGCCGGGCAGGGACGGCAAACCGGCCACATCCCTGAGCAGTTGCTCCGGGTGAGTCGATGGCGCGTCGGCAGCGTCCACGTCAGCTTGGCTCATGTGCCGTCCCTGCCCTGGCTGCCGCTAAGGCGACAACACCGGAATGACGCGGCGGCCATGGCGGCGGTAAACCGCGAAATCACTGTCGAGCGTCATCACGCGGCAGGGGTCATGCAGTTCCGACAGGCGGATCAGACAGGCGTCGGCCAAGGATGCGGGCACGTTGTCGTAACGCTCGAACAAAGCCCGCACTGAACTCGCATGGTCGGCCAACGACATTGCCAACTTGACCACGCCGCGCTCCACCAGGGCCAGCGCTTTGCTGGAGTCGAAGCCCGCTCGCGCCAGCAGAAAGCAGGTTTCAGCAACAACAGCTTCGCAGGTGAGGAAGGGCCCTGGGTGTTTGGCAAACTGGGTTTTGGCCCACCCGTGGTGGCGGTCGCCTTTGCAATGCAGGGCCACCCAGGGCCCGGTGTCCAGAATCAGGTAGCCCGCCATGGCGGCGTCAGACTTTGCCAAAACCATCCATGTATTTGGGGTTGGACGACAAATCTTTGGGTCCGCCCTCAAAGCAGCCGACCAGGTCGCCCGCCTGGTCCAGCGCCGACACGAACTCGGCCGGTGCCTTGCCCTGCCCTACATAGGCGACGATGGCGCGGCGAACCACCTCGGACTTGCTCAGGTGCGCAACTTCAGCCATGTGCACCAAGGCGGCTTCCAGGCTGGAGGGGACTTTGAGGGTCAAGGTGTTCATGGGAAGAATAATACAGCACGGCAGGCGATATTACAAGTTTGCGGTTCCTAGCTGTCAGGAGTAAATGATCTGTCCGGTTCTTAGCAAGTAATCTGTCCGGTTCATGGAGAACGATGCAGGACACCTCTCTGGGCTCCGCAACTTTTCGGAATTCTTTCGGGACTTGCTTCAGAGGCCACGGCATGATTTGCATCATATTGATCAATATCTAAAACCGAAAGGGGCCATCATGACCACCCGCATGTTTTCGAATTTCATCCGCCTGAAAATGGCCTTGATAGAACTCCTGATCGCTGCATCGCCTGCAGCAGCATTGTTTTGCCCCACCGACGCTGGCGCGCAGACGCAGCCTTGGCCGAACCGGGTGGTCAAGATAGCGGTGGGTGGCAACCCAGGCAGCGGCCCTGACCTCGTGGCCCGCGTGCTGGCCGAGCATTTGTCGGGCCTGTGGGGCCAAGGCGTGATCGTTGACAACCGGATGGGCGGGCCGGGCGGCAACCTGGCCGCCCAGTCAGTGGCGCGCGCCGCGCCAGATGGCTACACCATCCTGGTGGGCATCCTCCCGCCGCTGGCGATGAACCAGTATTTGTTCAAGTCCACCGGTTTTGATGCCGAGCGCGATTTTGCCCCCATCATCCGGATTTGCATTGTGCCGATGATGATCTCCGTCAATGCCGCGCTGCCGGTGCAAAACCTGGCTGATTTGGTGGCCTTGAGCAAATCGCAGCCAGGCAAGGTGTTCTATGCCACGCCAGGCAGTCGTTATCTGCCGGAATTTATCGGCGGGGCGCTGAATCACGCGGCAGGCGCTGGGTTGACGTTTGTGCCCCACAAAACCGGCGGCTTGGCCGGACAGAACACAGCCAGCGGCGAAACCCAGGCCTACATCGACTCCCTTGCTGCGATGGCACCGT
The DNA here is from genome assembly GCA_031392945.1 of Rhodoferax sp. Classification (GTDB taxonomy): domain Bacteria; phylum Pseudomonadota; class Gammaproteobacteria; order Burkholderiales; family Burkholderiaceae_C; genus JANYCG01. Next base: position 2,440 of record JANMVT010000144.1, read on the forward strand.
GGATCAGCGGCGGGCGTTTGCGTCCGATTGCCGTCTTTGGCCCCAGCCGGATACCAGGCTACACAAGTTTGACACTTCCTGAACGTAAGTGGTTGATTCCATTAGAAACGGGATCCAAAGCGCAGACTACAAAACGGGTTTGACCAGGTCTGCGGTTGTGGGTAGTGCCAATTCCAAGGCGGCAAACAGAGACTTCTGAGCGGGCGTCATCTCGGTCAACCCGGTCAGACTTCTACCGTGCGTTGTTTGCGCCGTCTGCTGGTGAATGCGTTTGAGCTGTTCCAGCAGTGTGCTGGGTGACTCCGACCTTTTGGCAGCGTTGAGCCGCATGCGCATCACCCGGTACAGGATCAGCGCCATGAAACATACCAAGGCGTGCGAGCGAATCCGCTGGGGTAGCCGGTGGTACACCGGACCAATCTCGATGTCGGACTTGAGCACCCGAAATCCCCGTTCAATATCGGCCAGACTCTTGTAGCGCTGCACCACCTCTGCGGCAGGCGTATTCGTATTGGTCACCAGCAGCAATTTGCCGTCGAGCAACTCCAGATAACGCTTTTTGTCCTCGTCAATTGTGTAGCTCAACAGCTCAACCTTCAAGTCCACCTTGATCACCTGCGCCATATGGGCATCCTTGACGGCGTGATAGAAACGCGCCTTGGTACCTGAGTCCGACATCGGCCGCCCTTTGGCGCGTTTGCCAGCATCTTGGCCATCGAGCTTGCCGCTGCACTGCTGACCCATGGCGACCAATTCCTCGATGGTCTTGTCACGGACTTGTCCGCGCCGCGCAGCCACCTCAGGGTCATGCGCCACCACCAGGCGGTTGTCCTGCCATTTTGTTTCCGCACACCAGGCCTGATCGGCTGGTTGTGCCTCACTCAAACGTTTTAAGTCGTCACAGAAGTCACCATAGCGCGCAGCAGGCACCGCCAGGATGTACTCCAGCGCCACATCACGCCCGTCTTTTTTCAGCTGCGCTTGAAGGTTGGTCAGCTCCTTGATGTTGCCGACACTGAGCAGGCCAGCACATCGACCTCGGTTTTAGAGCGGCACCAGGCGCTGGCCAAGTCATCAAACCCCAAGGAGCGCCAGAGTTCCGACAAGGCCCACACGTCGCCCGCATGGCGACTCTCGGTAAAGCGCAATCCATCAAGGGGT
>JANMVT010000102.1:0-3763 GCA_031392945.1 Rhodoferax sp.
TGATGCTGTCTGCAGAACACCGCGCCGTATTAGATGCGGTGAGCGATACCGATCCGCGAATGCTCTACAGCCTATTGACGCCTGCAACTCGCCAGCATGCAGTGTTCGGGGGGAGTTCAGTGACGCGTTGATGCACCAAGCTATCACAGCTTGACTTCACCGCGTCTTGCATTGCAGTTTTGTTTTTGACTGAGTCACGTCAAATCAATCCGCTTTTATCCCGTTGTCTTTCACCACCTTGGCCCAAATGTCCATTTGCTTGTCGATAAACACGCGAGCCACGTCGGCGCTGCCGCCGACCACGTCAATGCCTTGTGCGTCGAGCTTTTTGGCGATGTCTGGTGTTTTCAACACGGCGTTCAACGCATCGTTCATGCGCTTCAAAATATCAGGCGGGGTTTTAGCGGGTGCCAGCACGGCCCACCAGGCGGGGGCTTCGAAGCCGGCGAAACCGCTTTCGGCCAGCGTGGGCACGTCGGGCAGATCGGGTGAGCGCTTGCTGGTCGTCACCACCAGCGGGCGCATGCGTTTGCTGTCGATGAAGGGTTTGGTGACAAACACCGAGCCGATGGACAGGGGCACGTGCCCTGCCACGGCGTCGTTCATCAAGGGGCCGCCGCCCTTGTAGGGGATGTGGGTGAATTCCAGGCCGCCGTTTTTGCCCAGCAGCGCCATGGCCAGATGGCCCAGGCTGCCGGAGCCTATGGTGCCATAACTCACGCCTTGATTCGTCACGCCGGCCTTGCTCTTGGCGTCGGCCACCACGTCGGCAAACTTCTGGTACTTCGAGCCCGCATAGGTGGCCAGCACCATGGGCGCGGTGCCGACCAGCACCAGGGGCACCAGGTCTTTTTTCGAATCAAACGGCAGGTTGGGGATCAGGCTGGGGTTGACGGCATGGGTGTCAAACACCACGGCAAAGGTGTAGCCGTCGGCCGGGCCAGTCGCTACTGCGGCCGCGCCAATGGAGCCGGACGCGCCACCCTTGTTTTCGACAATCACGGTTTGCCCCAGGGCCAGCGACAGCGGTTGCGCCAGCAGGCGCGCGACCTGATCCACCGAGCCGCCGGGCGGGAATACCGCCACCAGTTTGATCGGCTGTTTAGTGGGCCAGGCCTGTCCTGAGCCTATCGAAGTGGCTTGGGCAATAGCATTCAACGGTGCTGACAGACCTACAGAGGCCGCTAAGGCAAGAAGCAATTGGGGGAGTTGGCGCGACATGGTTTTGCCTGTGAAGGTGATGGAAATCAGCGTGAGTATCCACCCGCCAGCCCGGCCCGTTGATGAGGCAATTACCAATCGGGTTTACGAGAATATTGCGCAGGCGACACCCGCCCTGCATTTTGGTTGCAAAATTCAGCGCATGCCAAGACTCAACCAACTCCTGCACGCCCAGCGTGAACCCGTCGCCACCCGCCCCGCCGCCACCGTGCTCCTGCTGCGCGACAGCCCGGCCGGCATCGAGGTGCTGATGACGCGCCGCTCGCTGACCGCCAGCTTCGCGCCCGGCGCCTATGTGTTCCCCGGTGGCGGCGTGGACGCGGCAGACGCGGCAGCCCACGCGCAGGCCAGCCGCCGCGCCACCCAAAGCGATTTGCACCTGACGCAGGCCATCGCCGCGATCCGCGAAAGTTATGAAGAACTCGGCGTTTTGCTAGCCCGGCGAACGGATGGCAGCGCCTGTGACAACGCGGACATCGCCGCGCTGGACCGCAAAAAACCCTTCGTGGCGCAATGCGCCGCGCGCGGCCTGCAGTTGTCGGCCAGCGAAGTCTTTGTATTGGCCCACTGGATCACCGACCGCGACCTGTCACGCCGTTTTGACGTGCCCTTTCTGGTTGCGCGCATGCCTGAAGGCCAGACACCCGTGGCCGACGAAGCCGAGCAGTTCGAGCCGGTCTGGGTGCGCCCGGCCGATGCGCTGGCGCGGCACAATGCCGGCGATTTTTTCATCATCTTCCCGACCATCCGCACGCTGGAGCGCCTGCAAAACTTTGCCTCGGTGGATGCGGTTCTGGAAGCCTGCGCCGCCACCGATGAACCGCTGTGGACTAGCTGCCCGCGCGCCGGCATCCTTGCGGGCAAGGAAGAGCGCTACATGGAGCATGAGCAGCCGTATGGCGAGCTTGAACTGGTCAGCCCCGACGGGCAGATCGTGCACCCGCTGGACTGGGGCACCGACAAGCCGGTGCAATTGCTCAAAAACGTGATTCGCCTGACCGCGCCCAACCCCGGCGTGATGACCGGCCCCGGCACCAACAGCTACCTGGTGGGCGACCCCAACACCGGCTACATCGCGATTGACCCCGGCCCGGCCGACATGGACCACATCGAGCGGCTTTGGCGCGCGGCGGGCGGCGACATCCGCATGATTGTCTGCACCCACTCCCACCTGGACCATTCACCGGGCGCCAAGCCTTTGCAGACGCTGTGTGCCCATGCCGAACATGGCGTGCCGCCGATTCTGGGCCTGCCCAGCGCCGCCACGGCGAATGCCAGTTCACAATTCACGCCGGACCGGTCGCTCTTGAATCAGGAGCTGCTTAAGCTTGTTCCACGGGGGCCAGTCCATGATTTGACCCATAGCCTCAAGGTGGTCTACACGCCCGGCCACGCCGCCAACCACCTGTGCCTGGTGCTGGTGGAAGACGGCCTGCTGTTCAGCGGCGACCATGTGCTGAACGGCAGCACCACCGTGGTCAACCCGCCCGATGGCGAGATGACGGCTTACCTGGATTCGCTGGATTTGTTGACGGCGGCCTGCGCCGAGCACGCCATCGATTTCATCCTGCCTGCGCACGGCTACGTGCTGGGCAGCGCGCCGCAGGCCATCAGCCACCTGAAGGCGCACCGCCTGAAACGCGAAGCCAAAATCTTGACAGTAATGCAGGCCCAGCCCGACGGCAGCATGGACGACTGGGTCGCCAAAGCCTATGACGATGTGCCAGAACGCATGTGGCCGGTGGCCAAACGCTCGATGCTGGCGCATGTGGAGCGGATTCAGGCGCTGGGCTGACAATGGCTGGTTATTCCGGATTTTCCAATAAAACAGGCGTTTTTCCATTACGGGATATGGATAGTTTGATATATTTATAATAGCAAACTGAGTTCGGCGTGTTGACGCCACGGCCACGCGCAGGCCATCTCACAAGTCGTACTCTCCCGGCACATCCTGCAACACGCTCAAGTCCAGCGGCCGCACGGCGCCCATCCACATCGCGCGGTCTCGGTGGTCAATCAGGTCGGAGTCGCTGATGGGGTGGATGAAGACCACCAGGCCGCCCCGGTTCATCGCCAGCCACGGGATCAGCTCGCCAAACAGCGCAGGTTTGAAGGCCAGCTGGCAGCTCCAGTCGGGGTGCGGGCCGACCGGTTTTTCATGCACACGGCCCATTTTGAGGGGGAAACGTTTGGCGGCGGCTTCGCACAGGGCGCGCGCCTGCGCCACGGTCTGCGCATTGAAATACACGTGGGCATGAAAACCGTGGATGCGCGGCTCGGCCGCGGTCGGATCGGGCGTTAACATGGCCTCAATGATCGCAGAACCCCGCCCCCGCCGGCAAGTCCTACAAAAAGGACCGGCCAAAGACAGCCAGGCCGCCCCGCCTGCGGCCCAAGGCGACAGCCAGCGCCTGTCCAAATGTGTCATGGCGCTCAAAGCCTGCTCGCGCAACGATGCCGAGAAATACATCGAGGGCGGCTGGGTCAGTGTGGACGGCCAGGTGATGGAGGAACCCATGTTCCGGGTGGCGCACCAGAAGGT
>JANMVT010000140.1:0-14668 GCA_031392945.1 Rhodoferax sp.
AGACCACTTTATCGTACACGCATTGATGATCCAAACTGCAATTGACGCCAGCGCCCTGCCGGGCCACGACCCCGAACACGTGTCTGTACACATCACGGAGGGCCACAAGGCCGCTGCCGAGCTGGCCGAAGCGTCCCGGCTCGATTCTTTCTCGCAACTCAACCTGGCCGAGCCGCTGTCCCGCGCGGTGGCCGAACTGGGCTATGAGTCCATGACGCCGATCCAGGCGCAGGCCATCCCCATGGTGATCCAGGGCCACGACGTGATGGGCGCGGCGCAAACCGGCACCGGCAAAACGGCGGCGTTTTCATTGCCCCTGCTGCAACGCATGTTGAAGCACGAAAACAGCTCCACCTCGCCCGCCCGCCACCCGGTGCGCGCCCTGGTGCTGCTGCCCACGCGCGAACTGGCCGACCAGGTCGCCCAGGCCGTCAAGGCCTATGCCAAATACACCAACCTGCGCACCGCCGTGGTGTTTGGCGGCATGGACATGAAGCCGCAGACGCTGGAACTCAAAGCCGGCGTTGAAGTGCTGGTGGCCACGCCGGGTCGCCTGCTGGACCACATTGAGGCCAAAAACGCGGTGCTGAACCAAGTTGAATACGTGGTGCTTGATGAAGCCGACCGCATGCTGGACATCGGCTTTTTGCCCGACTTGCAACGCATCCTGAGCTACCTGCCCAAGCAGCGCACCACCTTGCTGTTTTCGGCCACGTTCAGCCCGGAAATCAAACGCCTGGCTAACAGCTATCTGCAAAACCCGGTCACGATTGAAGTGGCGCGCTCCAACGCTGCCGCCAGCACCGTGGAGCAGCATTTTTACAGCGTGGGCGACGAGGACAAACGCCACGCCTTGCATCAGATATTGAAACAGCGCCAGCTCAAGCAGGCCTTTGTGTTTGTCAACAGCAAGTTGGGCTGCGCGCGTTTGGCGCGTTCGCTGGAGCATGAGGGCCTGAAAACCACGGCGCTGCACGGCGACAAGAGCCAGGATGAACGCTTGAAGGCGCTGGACTCCTTCAAAAAAGGCGAGGTCGATCTGCTGGTGTGCACCGACGTGGCCGCGCGCGGGCTGGACATCAAGGACGTGCCGGCTGTTTTCAACTTCGACATCCCGTTCAATGCCGAAGACTACATCCACCGCATTGGCCGCACCGGCCGCGCCGGGGCCTCGGGTCTGGCCGTGAGTTTTGTCAGCAAATCGGATGGCCGCTTGATGGCCGACCTGGAAAAACTGCTCAAGTCCAAGATCGAACTGGAAGCCGTCGAGTTTGACGAGGACGCGCCGGATATCCGCAAGCAGGGCCGCATCAACGACGGCCGGCGCATGTACGAAGCCAATGACCGCGAGCGTGAGGAGCACGAGGGCCGCTCTGGCGCGCCACGCGGCGATATGTACCAGGGGCAGCAGGGACAGCAGCGCACGGAGCGCGCGGAACGTGCCCCACGCCGGGACTTTTCACGTCCCGTGCCAGCTTTGCGCGATCCGTTTTTCGACAAGCCTTATGAGGCGGTCGCGGCCAGCGAAACGGCTCCGCCGTGGGAGCCGACGGTCAAACAGGCCAGCCGCAGCATCTCGGCCAACATCAAGCCCAAACGCCGGGTGGCGGCGCTGTTCAAGAGTGTTGAGACGGTCTGAGCTGGGTTGGGCCGGTTTGGGGCCGCTTGGGTTCGTTTCGGTCAAATTTCCTGAAATTGGAAAGAATCGTGCCGATTTTCCTCGTGGTAATTGAATAGTTAGCTATTTAAATAATAGCATTCTCCGTTTCAACTCACTGGCCGGCCGGTTGCGCGGCGTCGCATGTCACCTGGATCAATTCGGGCCTGGCCGCCGCGGGCATGCTGTCGTCAAGGCGCAAAGCAGTCAAACTGCCACCCCAGACGCAGCCCGAATCCAGCGACCACAAATCCGGGCGATCCAGCCAGCCCAGGGTCGACCAGTGCCCAAAAGCCACCACCGTGCCTGCCGTTTTACGCCCCGGCGCCTCAAACCACGGCACGAAACCCGCAGGCGCGTCTTGCGCGCGCAGGCCTTTGGCTTCGAACTCCATCTCGCCCGCCGGCGTGCAAAACCGGATGCGCGTCAGGGCGTTGATGATGCAGCGCAGGCGCGCGGCGCCTTGCAGGCCGTCGTGCCAGGCGCGCGGCTGGTTGCCGTACATCTGGTGCAAAAAATCACCCCAGTCCGGGCCGCGCAAAACGGCCTCGACCTCACCCGCGAGTGCGACAGTCTGGGACGCCGTCCAGAGCGGCAAAACGCCGGCATGCACCATCAGAATCTCCTGGCCCTGGCGACGCCTCAAAAAGGCCAGATGTTGCTGGCGCAGCCAGTGCAGCATCGCCTCGCGGTCGGCGGCCATCAAGACGTCGCCAATCGTGTCGCCGCGATGCACTTTGCGCACCCCATGCGCGACCGCCAGCAGGTGCAAGTCGTGGTTACCCAGCAGGCAGCGCGCCGCGCCGCCATAGGCCATCAGGCGGCGCAATACGGCGGCCGACTCTGGTCCGCGGTTGACCAGGTCGCCCAGCACATAAAGCGTATCGCGGCTGGGGGAAAACGAAATCGCGTCCAGCAGGCGCTGCAGGGCGCTGTCGCAGCCCTGCACGTCGCCGATCAAGTAAAGTGCCATGTGTTCATTCTCGTCGCAGTTCAATGGAACTTTTGCTGATCGTCCTTCTCACCCTGCTCAACGGGGTGTTTGCCATGTCCGAGCTGGCCCTGGCGGCGAGCCGCAAAGCGCGATTGGCCGCGATGGCCGAGGCGGGCGACCACGGCGCCAGCGCGGCGCTGACGCTGCTGGCCAATCCAAACCAGTTTTTGTCCACGATCCAGGTCGGCATCACCTCGATTGGCGTGCTCAACGGCATCGTGGGCGAGGCAGCTTTCAGCGAGGGCGTGGCGCATTGGCTGCAGGGCTTTGGGGTGGCAGAAAAGGCCTCGGCGATCTCCGCCACCGCCCTGGTGGTCACGGCCATCACCTTCACCACCATCATTTTCGGCGAGCTGGTTCCCAAGCGCATCGGCCAGCTTTACCCCGAGCCGGTGGCACGCTGGGTGTCGCGCCCGATGTTGTGGCTGGCGCGGGTGGCCAATCCGTTTGTCAAGCTGCTGTCGGCCACCACGCAGGGCACCTTGAAGCTGCTGCGCATCGACACCAATGCCGCGCGCGCCGTCACCGAAGAGGAAATCGCCGCCAGCCTGGACGAGGGCCTTGACGCCGGCGTCATCGAGCACCACGAACATCAAATGGTGCAGAACGTCTTCAGCCTGGACGACCGGCCCTTGCCCTCGCTGATGGTGCCGCGCACGGACATCGAATTTCTGGATGCCAGCGAGTCGGTGGCGCAAAGCCTGGCGCGGGTCGGCAAAAGCGGAGAAAAGGGCGCGCACTCCTGGTACCCGGTGTGCCGGGGCTCGCTCGACGATGTGGTTGGCATCATCAATGTCGGCAAATTGCTGCAACTCGGCGCAAGCCACGCCGGCGCCATCGAGGTGCACGCGCAGGCGGCAGTTTTCGTGCCAGAGACGCTCACCGGCATGGATTTGCTGGAGCAGTTCCGCGCACGCTCAGGGCGCATGGTGTTTGTGGTGGACGAATATGGCGTGGTGCAGGGTGTGGTGACGCCGGGCGACCTGCTGGAGGCCATCACTGGCGAATTGCAGCCCAAAGCCCAGGCCGACGCCTGGGCCACGCGGCGCGAAGACGGTTCCTGGCTGCTCGATGGCCTGATGCCGGTCGGTGAGCTCAAGGTCCGCCTGGGCCTGGACGAGTTGCCGGAGGAGGCGCGCGGGCGCTACAACACCGTGGCGGGCCTGTTGATGGCGGTGTCAGGCCAGTTGCCCGCCACCGGCGAGCGCGTCACGTGTGCAGGCTGGGTGTTTGAGGTGGTGGATCTGGACGGCAAACGCATCGACAAAGTGATGGCCTGGCCCGCCGCGCCGGCGCCGACGGCTGCGGTCAGCCAGCCGTGGCAAATCTAAATCCGGCCGGCGAGCCGGTAGGCCCAGTAGCCGATGATTTCATGTAGGGCATAGTGCCACATGGACGGCCCCTCGACGAACGAAAAATCGTTCCAGTCGTCCAAATTGGCCCAATCTGTGGTGCTCGTTGTGCGGTAGTCAACGCTGTAAGGCGTCACGTTCCAGCCGGTTTTGCGAAATACCGCCAGTGCGCGTGGCATGTGCGCAGCAGTGGTCAACAACAGCCAGGGCTTCCGGATGTCGATGCCGGGAAGTCTGGCGCTGAGCACGGCATTTTCGTAAGTAGTCCGTGAAGCTGACTCGTAGACGACCCGGGAAGCGTCCACGCCCACGCTGTCAAAAAATATTTTTGCGCGGTCTGCCTCTGACAATTCGTTCAGGAAAAGGTCGCCTTCGCCGCCGGTAAAAAGCAATCTCAAATGTGGATTGCGCTGCATCAGGCCGACCGGAACAACCATGCGCTCAGCTGCGCCATTGAGTGCAATCTGGCCGGGGCGCTGCCACAGGCCGGAAGGCGCCAAGGCGCCACCCAGCACCACAACGCCGGTGTAAGCGGCCAGACTGGCCTGGTAGTCGGGCGCCGGGCTTTCGTTTTCAAGACTGTGCATCAGGGCGTTGACCGGTGCCTGCCACACGGTCAGGAGCAGCACCGCCAGAGCCGCCCAGCAAAGTCGCACACCGCTTTTGCGCCAACGTGGCGGCAAGAGCAGGCCCAATGCCAGCAGGATCAGCGCCCAGGCCATCGGATGGGTCGCGAACGCGAGCAGTTTGGCGACGATGAACATGCGGCTATTTTGTCAGGAGGAGTGAAACGAAAAAGCCCGCTATTAACCCAATAGCGGGCTTTCAAATACAGATGGTGCCGGAGAGATGAATCGAACACCCGACCTTCTCATTACGAATGAGCTGCTCTACCAACTGAGCTACACCGGCACAGCCTTTTATTATAAGCCGCAAAAGATCAAGGGTTTGTGCTCAGGCGTGGTAAGCCGTGACCCGCTCCACCTCGTTTTTCGACCCCAGAATCACGCTGACACGCTCATGCAGCTTGCCCGGAACAATGTCCAGGATGCGCTGTTTGCCATTGGTCGCGGCGCCGCCGGCCTGCTCGACCAGCCAGCCCATGGGATTGGCTTCGTACATCAGGCGCAGCTTGCCGGGCTTTTCGGGTTCACGTTTGTCCCAGGGGTACATGAACACGCCGCCGCGGGTGAGGATGCGGTGCACATCGGCCACCATGCTGGCGATCCAGCGCATGTTGAAGTTCTTGCCGCGCGGGCCTTCCTCGCCTTGCAGGCATTCGTCGATATACCGCTTCACCGGCGCGTCCCAGTGCCGCATATTGCTCATGTTGATGGCGAACTCTTTGGTGTCGGCCGGGATCTTCACGTCTTCCTGCGTCAGCACGAAGGAGCCCTGCTCGCGGTCCAGCGTGAACATCGCCACCCCGTCGCCGACGGTCAGCACCAGGGTCGTCTGCGGGCCGTAGACGCAATAACCTGCGGCGACCTGGCGGTTGCCGGCCTGCAAAAAGTCCTGCTCCGAGACGCCGCTGTCATCGGCCTGGCCGGCCGATTCCGGTTTTTTCAGCACGCTGAAAATGGTGCCGATGCTGACATTGACATCGATATTGCTGGAGCCGTCCAGCGGGTCAAACAGCAGCAGGTATTCGCCCTGCGGGTAACGGTTGGGCACCACGTAGATGCCCTCCATTTCCTCCGACGCCATGGCCGCCAGATGGCCGCCCCATTCATTGGCTTCGATCAGCACTTCATTGGCGATGATGTCGAGTTTTTTTTGAATTTCGCCCTGCACGTTTTCAGACTCGGCCGTGCCCAGCACGCCACCCAGGGCGCCCTTGTTCACGGCCTGGCTGATGCTCTTGCAGGCGCGCGCCACCACCTCCAGCAGCAGGCGCAATTGGGACGGGATGAGGCCCTGCACACGTTGTTCTTCGACCAGGTAACGGGTCAGCGATATTTTCTTGGACATGCGATTTCTTTCTTAGGTCTGCGCTATGAGGGCTCTTTCGTGGTGGCCACCGCAGAACCGGCTCTGCCGGGCCGCTGGTGGCGCCCCTGGGGGGAGGCGGCCAAAGGCCGCTTTCGGGGGGTTACTCCATTGCGCGGTTGACGACTTCGCGCACATCGTTGCTCAAATCGGGCTTGGCCGCCACCCTGGCGATGGCTTCGCGGGCGGCGCTGCGGTACGGCTCCACCAGGCGGCTCCAACGGTCCAGCGCGCGCGCCAGACGGGCGGCGACCTGGGGGTTGATGCCGTCGAGCTCAGTCACCCGTTCGCTCCAGAACACGTAACCGGCCGCGTCCGCGCGGTGGAACGCGCCAGGATTGGCGCTGCAATAACTGAAGATCAGGCTGCGCGCGCGATTCGGGTTTTGCAGGTTGAAGTCGGCATGTTTCATCAATTGGCGCACTGCTGGCAATATCTCCCCCGCGCGATCGCAGGCCCCGGCCTGCAGGGCAAACCATTTGTCCAGCACCAAGGCATCGTTTTTGAACATGCCATGAAACTGGGCCAAGGCGGCCGCGCCCAGCGCATGGCCGCTGTTGACCAGGGCGCTCAAGGCGTTGAAACGGTCCGTCATGTTGCCGGCATCCTTGAAGCGCTGCAGGGTTTTGCCTGGCCAGACGGCATCGCCATTGAGGCGCGCCGCCAGGCAGAGCTGGCTCAAGGCCATGCCCGCCAGCGCGCGCCGCCCTGAGGACAGCGGATCGGGCTGGTAAGCGCCATGGTCCTGGCAGGCGTCAAAAACCCATTCCCAATCCGCCTGCAAGGCCGTGGCCATCTGCTCGCGCATGGCCTCACGCACCGCGTGGATGCGCTGCGGGTTGACGGTTTCCAGCTGCTCGGCGATGTAGGTCTCGGAGGGCAGGGTAAGCACCAGCTCCTTGAACGCGGCATCCAGCCCCGGATGCCGCAATACGCTGCGCATGGCTGCAATGCAGGCATCATTCAGGGGCTTGGCCCTCGCCAGATCAGCGTCACTAGCTATAAATCGGATAGCGTCTCGCAGCATCAGGCGCTGACCAGCCTCCCAGCGGTTGAATGGGTCGATGTCGTTGGCCAGAAGCATCAGGAGCTGGTCGTCGCTGTAATCGAAATCGAGCACCACCGGCGCCGAGAAACCGCGCAGGATCGAGGGCACGGGCTCAGCCTCGACATTGACAAAGTTCAGCGTTTCGCTCTCCTGCGTGACCACAAACACCCGCGAGGCGCCGCCGGGGTTGCCCTCATCGGCCAATTGCAGGGGAATGTCGCGCCCGTCGGCGCCGACCAGGCCCAGGCTGACCGGAACCACAAAGGGCTGCTTGACCGCCTGGCCTGGCGTGGGCGCGCAGCTTTGTTTGAAGCTTAAGGCATAGGTTTTGGCCACAGCGTCGTACTGGCCCCTGGCCTGCAGGCGCGGGGTGCCGGCCTGGCTGTACCAGAGCTTGAACTGCGGCAACAACGCGGCCAGGTCGGATTGCGGGTTGGCATCGGCGATGGCTTGCGCAAACTCGTCACAGGTCACGGCCTGGCCGTCATGGCGGGTGAAATACAGCGTCATGCCCCTGGCGAAGCCGTCGCGCCCGACCAGGGTCTGCATCATGCGCACGACCTCGGCGCCTTTTTCGTAGATGGTGACGGTATAGAAGTTGTTGATCTCGATGTAGCTGTCGGGGCGCACCGGGTGCGCCATCGGGCCGGCGTCCTCGGGGAATTGCGCCGTGCGCAGAACGCGCACGTCTTCAATGCGTTTGACGGCGCGCGCCGACGGCTCAGCGCACAAATCCTGGCTGAATTCCTGGTCGCGGAACACGGTCAGGCCTTCTTTGAGACTCAACTGGAACCAGTCGCGGCAGGTGATGCGGTTGCCAGTCCAGTTGTGGAAATACTCGTGGCCGACGACGCTCTCGATATTGGAAAAATCAAGGTCCGTCGCCGTCGCCTGGCTGGCCAGCACGTACTTGGTGTTGAAGATGTTCAGTCCCTTGTTCTCCATTGCACCCATGTTGAAGTCGCTGGTGGCGACGATCATGAAACGCTCCAGATCCAGCGCCAGGCCAAAACGCGCCTCGTCCCAGGCCACCGACGCCATCAGCGAATTCATTGCGTGTTCGGTCTTGTCCAGGTCGCCCGGGCGCACATAAACCTGCAGCAAATGGCTGCTGCCCGCGCGCGAGCTGATGCGCTGCTCGCGGCAGACCAGTTGGCCCGCCACCAGGGCGAACAGGTAGGACGGTTTTTTGTGTGGGTCAACCCACTTGGCGAAATGCCTGGGGCCATTGGGGCCGTCTTCCAGTGCGCCCTGTTCCACCAGATTGCCATTGGACAGCAGCACCGGGTATTTGGCCCTGTCGGCGCGCAGCGTGACGGTGTAGCTGGCCATCACATCCGGACGGTCCAGAAAGTAGGTGATGCGCCGGAAACCCTCAGCTTCACACTGGGTGAAAAACGAGTCGTTGCTGACATACAGGCCCATCAGCTTGGTGTTCTTGGCGGGCGTGCAGGTGGTGAAGATCTCCAGGCTGAAGACCTCATTGCCCCCGGGCAGGTTTTCCAGGACCAGGCGGCTGCCTTCCATCTTGAACGAGGTGCCCTGGCCATTGACCAGCACGCGTGCCAGGTTGAGGTCTTCACCATCGAGCTTCAAGGGCTGCGCGGCGACAGCGGGGTTGCGCCGCACACCCATCTTGTTGAGCACGCGGGTCTTGGCGGGATGCAGGTCAAAGGTCAAGTCGACGGTGTCGATCAAAAAGGCTGGCGCGGCGTATTCTTCGCGGCGGATCACCGCGGCCTCGCCTTGTCCATCACGCAGTTGCAACATTCAGTTTCTCCAGAAATTTTGATTCAATCAGCTCGTTGTAGTTTCTGGCATGGGCGATGACATGCGGGCCCGCCAGTTCTCGCGCGCTGTGTGTGGTGCAGATGGCCACGGCGCGCATCCCGGCGCGGCGCGCCGCTTCGATGCCAAAAGGCGCGTCTTCGAAGACAATGCAGGCGTTTGCCATTGTCGCCATTCGTTTTGATGCTTCTAAAAATATCGCTGGTTCGGGTTTTCCGGGCAGGCCCTCGTCGCCGCCGACCACGGCGTGCGGCGCTACCGGCAGGTTCAGGTGCGAGAACGCAAAGGCGATGTTGTGCTGGTCGCCGGCCGTGCCGACGCCGATCTTCAATCCCTGCGCCCGGCCTAGCGCTGCAAACGCCTTGAAGCCCGCCACTTCGGCAAATACCGGCGCGAACAGTTCGCGGTAAATGGTTTCTTTTTCGTGGATCAGCGTCAGGGCCTCTTCGCGCGCCACTTCACGCCCAAACAGCTCGGCCATGCATTCCGCGCCGGTGCGTCCCGTGGTGCGGCGCATCAAGTCATCGACTTCGATCTGGATGCGGTGCCGGCGCGTGAACTCGACCCAGCTTTGCGCGTGCCAGGGCATGGAGTCGATCATGGTGCCGTCCATGTCGAAGATGAAAGCCCCCACGCTCCCCACTGCGTGTGGTTCGCTGCCCCCCACGGGGGCTAATTTTTCTTGGGGCGGCCCGTCGAAAAATTGCGCCCCCACGCTTGTCACTGCGCGTACTGCGCTGCCCCCCGAGGGGGCTAATTTTTCTTGGGGCGGCCCGTCGAAAAATCGGCCTCCCGCGCCTGCGGCGCTATCAGATTTCATCAAACCCCCTGCTTCAAAGAGGCTTCGATGAAAACGTCCAGGTCGCCATCCAGCACCTTTTGTGTGGCGGACACTTCGACATTGGTGCGCAGGTCCTTGATGCGGCTGTTGTCCAGCACATAAGAGCGGATTTGATGGCCCCAGCCGACGTCGGTTTTGGTGTCCTCCAGCTTTTGCTGCTCTTCCATGCGTTTGCGCATTTCAAAGTCATACAGGCGGCTGCGCAGGCGCTTCCAGGCCACGTCGCGGTTGCTGTGCTGGCTGCGCCCGTCCTGGCACTGCACCACGATGCCGGTGGGCAGGTGGGTCAGGCGCACTGCCGAGTCGGTTTTGTTGATGTGCTGGCCGCCCGCGCCGCTGGCGCGAAAGGTGTCGACGCGCACGTCAGACGGGTTGATGTCGATCTGGATCGAGTCGTCCACTTCCGGGTAGACGAACACACTCGCAAAACTTGTGTGCCGGCCGCCGCTGGAATCAAACGGCGACTTGCGCACCAGACGGTGCACGCCGGTTTCGGTGCGCAGCAGGCCAAAGGCGTATTCACCTTCGACCTTGATCGTTGCGCCCTTGATTCCGGCCGTGTCGCCCGCAGACTCGTCTTCAATCGTGGCCTTGAAGCCTTTGCGCTCGGCGTAACGAATGTACTGGCGCAGCAACATGCTGGCCCAGTCGCAGGCTTCGGTGCCGCCCGCGCCGGCCTGGATGTCCAGAAAGGCATTCAGGGGGTCGGCCGGGTTGTTGAACATGCGCCGGAATTCGAGCTTCTCGATCGTCGTGGCGAGCCCCATGGTGTCCTGTGCGATGGTCTCCAGGCCGGGCAAGTCGCCCTCGGCTTTGGACATGTCGTACAGCTCGGTGTTGTCAGCCAGCTCGCCAGTGAGCTTGTCCAGGGTGCCGACCACGTCGTCGAGCGCCTTTTTCTCGCGGCCCAGTTCCTGGGCCTTTTTGCTGTTGTTCCAGACCGTTGGGTCTTCTAGAGAGGCGTTGACGGTTCTCAGGCGTTCTGCTTTGGCAGCGTAGTCAAAGATACCCCCGTAACTCGGCGGTGCGGGCGCTCAGGTCTGTGAGTTGGGTGCCGATCTGGTTGATTTGTTCTGCGTCCATGGGGTGTGCCTTGAAAATTGCGGTCTAGAGTGACCTGAGCCGCTATTTTCTCATGGGCCACGTTCTCATGAGCCAAGGGCCTGGAATCAGGCCACGAAATCTTCAATCAATTTGGCCAGGGTCTGCGGCTGGTCGTGGTGCAGCATGTGCCCCGAATCGGGGATGATGGCGCGGGTCACATTGGGTACGGCGTTGAGCCTCTCATGGAACTCGGCCAGGGTGAACCGCGTGCCGTACCAGCCGACCATGGAGTCATCGGAGGCCTGAACGAACAGGGTAGGCGCGGTGATGGCCGCATACATCGCCAAAATCTCCTCCACATGGGACACATTGGCGCCCGAGATCTTGTGCGCGGCATCGCCCAGAATGTCCCACTGGCCCTGCTTGTTTTCCACCGCCCAATGGTGCGACAGCCAGGCCGCCCGTTCGCGCCCGCCCTCGTCGCGCGCCAGGCGCGGGTTGGTCTTCATCAGGCGCTGGGCGACCCCGTCGGCGCTGTCATAGGTCTTGAGCGCCATCGCGCCGCAGTTGAGTTTTTTGAGCTCGTCGATCCAGTTGGACAGTCGTTTGGGCGCCTGCGTCGCGCGCCCCGCCGGCATGCCAAACCCCTCCAGATTGATGAGGCGGCGAATGCGCGCCGGGCGCACGCCGCCATACTGCATCACCACGTTGCCACCCATGCTGTGGCCGACCAGATCAACCGGCTTGTCTGGCGAATAGTGGTCCAGCAAAAAATCAAGGTCTGCCAGGTAGTCGGCAAACCAGTAGTTGTCCACCGGCGCGGCCGTGGTCAGACCATAACCGCGCCAGTCGGCTGCGATGATGTGGCGCTGGTTGGCAAACGCCTCGGTGAAGGCGTCGACCAGAAACTGGTAGGAGGCGGCCACGTCCATCCAGCCGTGCATCAGCACCAGGGCAGGTTTATCCGGCTGGGGCTGGCCCCATACCCGCAGGTGGTAGTTCAGGTTGCGGATCGGGACAAACTCGCTTCTGGGGATTCTTTGGGCTTGGTACATTTGCCCAATGATACGAAAGACCTGATATGCCCGCCAATCAAGCCGGAGACATGCCGCAAGACTACTACGCCGGGCTGCACAGCCGTTTTGAATGGCATGTGCCCGCGCATTTCAACATCGCCCAAGTCTGCAGCGCGCGCTGGGCGGCATTGCCGGATGCTACAAAAAAAGTAGCTATTTACACATATTCCACAAGGGCTAAGGGCCAATTTGTCTCCCAAAATTCGAAAAAATCGGGTGTAGAGACACACAGTCATGCCGAGCTACAGCAGGCGGCCAACCGGCTCTCCAATGTGCTGGCAGCGCAGGGGGTGCGCCGGGGCGACCGGGTGGCCATCGTGATGTCCCAGCGCTTCGAGACTGCCGTCGCCTATATGGCCGTGCTGCAAATGGGCGCCGTGGCGGTGCCTTTGTCGATGCTGTTTGGCCCGGACGCGCTGGCCTTCCGGCTGTTTGACAGCGAGGCGGTGGCGGCCATTTGTGACGCGCGCGCGTTGGAGGCAGTGCGGGCGGTGCGATCCCAGTGCCCGGCCCTGCGCTTCACCCTCTGGGTGGCCGAGGGTGGCGGGATCGACCAGGCGCTGGCCGGGCCCGGCACCCCAAGCGAGCTGGATTACACGCGGGCGCTGGCAGGCGCGTCGGCGCAGTTCGAGATCGCAGACACCCTGGCCGACGACCCGGCGGTGCTGATCTACACCAGCGGCACCACCGGCCAGCCCAAGGGCGCCTTGAGTGCACACCGGGCATTGATCGGAAATTTGACCGGTTTTGTCTGCAGCCAGAACTGGTTTGGCTTCGACGGCAAAACCAATGCGGCCAGTCAGGCGGTGTTCTGGTCGCCGGCGGACTGGGCCTGGACCGGCGGCCTGATGGATGCGCTGCTGCCAACACTTTATTTCGGCCGCCCCATCGTCGCCTTCAACGGCCGCTTCAGCCCCGAGCTGGCGCTGGCATTGATGCGCGACCAGGGTGTCACTCACACTTTCCTGTTCCCCACCGCACTCAAGGCCATGATGAAGGCCTTTGGCGGCACGCCTGCGCGGACGGTGCGCCAGCAGTTCAAGCTCAAGCTGCAGGCCATCATGAGCGCGGGCGAGGCCGTGGGTGATGCTGTGTTTGACTACTGTGAGAAACAACTCGGCGTGCGCCCGAACGAGATGTTTGGCCAGACTGAGATCAATTACATCGTCGGTAACGCGAATCAATATTGGCCCTCCAAACCCGGCAGCATGGGCAAGGCCTACCCGGGCCACCGCGTGATCGTGATCGACGACGAAGGCAAGGAATGCCCGGTCGGTGTGCCCGGTGATGTCGCCGTCAACCGCTTTGACATCCACGGCCATCCCGATCCGGTGTTCTTTCTGGGCTACTGGAAGAACCTGGCCGCCACCCAGGCCAAGTTCACCGGCGACTGGTGCCGCACCGGCGACCTGGCCACGCGTGATGCCGACGGCTACCTCTGGTACCAGGGCCGCGCCGACGACGTGTTCAAGGCCGCCGGTTACCGCATTGGCCCGGGTGAGGTGGAGAACTGCCTGGTCAAACACCCAGCCGTGGCGAATGCCGCCGTGGTGCCCAAACCCGATGCGGCGCGCGGCGCCGTGGTCAAGGCCTATGTGGTGTTGACTCCTGAATTCATAGCTGCTCGCGCAAATTCCACGGGGACCAGAGGCCAATTTGACCAGGCATTGATCGAAAAACTGCAAACCCACGTCAAAGGCAAACTCGCGCCTTATGAATACCCCAAAGAGATCGAGTTTGTCGACGAGTTGCCCATGACGACCACGGGCAAAGTCCAGCGGCGGGTGTTGCGCCTGCAGGAGGAAGCGCGCGCAACGGCTCGCACGCCCTCGGCCTAAACTCAGGCCCTGAATCCAGTCCAGTCCAGTCCAGTCCAGTCCAGTCCAGTCCAATTTGATCCAATCCACCACCATGAAAAAAGTCACCCTGGGCCAAAGCCCCCTTCAAGTCAGCCCCATTTGCCTCGGGACCATGACCTTTGGCGAGCAGGTGGACGAAGCCACCTCGCACGCGATTCTCGACCGCGCGTTGGAGCGCGGCATCAACTTCATCGACACGGCGGAGATGTACTCCGTGCCCACCCGCGCCGAGACTTATGGCGCCACCGAAACCATCATCGGCAACTGGTTCGCCAAACGCCCCGGTGCACGCCAAAAGCTGGTGCTGGCGACCAAACTGGCCGGGCCCTCACGCGGCATGGACTGGGTGCGCAAGGGCAGCTCGCAGGTAACAGCCAAGGACATTGTGGATTCCTGCGAAGGTTCGCTCAGGCGCCTGAGAACCGAGGTGATCGACCTGTACCAAATCCATTGGCCCGTGCGCCATGTGCCGGCGTTTGGCAATATCTATTTCGACCCGGCCAAGGACGTGGCAGTGACGTCCATCCTTGAGCAGCTTGAAACTTTGAATGGCCTGGCCAAGGCGGGCAAAGTCCGCGCCATTGGCCTGTCCAACGAATCGCCTTATGGCGTGCAGGAGTTTGTGCGCCTGGCCGAGCAACACGGCCTGCCGCGCGTGGCCACGGTTCAAAACCCGTACTGCCTGGTCAACCGCTCCTACGACAACGGCCTGGACGAAACCATGCACCGCCTGGGCGTCTCGTCGATCCCCTATTCGCCCCTGGGCTTTGGTCTGCTCACCGGCAAATACGATGTGTCCGGCGCCACCGGCCCAGACGCTCCCGCAGGCGCGCGCATCGCCAAGTTCGAGTCCGTGCGCAAGCAGCGCTGGGGCCGCGAAGACGCGCTGACCGCCGCGCGCCTGTACAACGCCCTGGCGCGCCAGCATGGCCTGACCCCCACCCAGATGGCGCTCGCATTTTGCTACACCCGCTGGCACGTGGCCAGCACCATCATCGGCGTGACCTCGGTGGCGCAACT
>JANMVT010000152.1:0-8922 GCA_031392945.1 Rhodoferax sp.
TTCAACGTCAACGCCTCTACCGCCGCCGCAACCGAGAAGGCCAAGGCCCTGCAAGTGGCGCTTTTGCAGATCGAGAAACAATTCGGCAAGGGCACCATCATGCGCCTGGGCGAAGGCGAAGTGATTGAAGACATCCAGGTCGTCTCCACCGGCTCGCTGGGCCTGGACATCGCCCTGGGTGTGGGCGGCCTGCCGCGCGGGCGTGTGGTCGAAATCTACGGCCCGGAGTCCTCGGGCAAAACCACCCTGACCCTGCAAGTCATCGCCGAGATGCAAAAACTGGCCGGCACCTGCGCTTTTGTCGATGCCGAACACGCGCTGGACATCCAGTACGCGCAAAAACTCGGCGTGAACCTGCAAGATCTGCTGATCAGCCAGCCCGACACCGGCGAGCAGGCGCTTGAAATCGTCGATTCCCTGGTGCGCTCGGGCGCGGTGGATCTGATCGTGGTCGATTCGGTCGCTGCCCTGACCCCCAAGGCCGAACTCGAAGGCGAAATGGGCGACAGCCTGCCCGGTTTGCAAGCCCGCCTGATGAGCCAGGCCCTGCGCAAACTCACGGCCCACATCAAAAAGACCAATTGCACGGTGATTTTCATCAACCAGATCCGCATGAAGATCGGCGTGATGTTTGGCAGCCCCGAGACCACCACCGGCGGCAACGCGCTGAAGTTTTACGCCTCGGTGCGCCTGGACATCCGCCGCACCGGCACCATCAAAAAGGGCGACGAAGCCATCGGCAACGAGACCAAGGTCAAGGTCGTCAAAAACAAGGTGGCACCGCCCTTCAAAACGGCTGAGTTCGACATCCTGTTCGGCGAAGGCATCAGCCGCCACGGCGAAATCATCGACATGGGGGTCACGGCCAACATCATTGACAAATCCGGCGCCTGGTACGCCTACAACGGCGAGAAAATCGGCCAGGGCCGCGACAACGCGCGCGAGTTTTTGCGCGAGAACCCGGGCCTGTCCACCGAGATCGAAAACAAGGTGCGCCAGTCCCTGGGCATCCCCTTGCTGCCACAGGACGCGCCGGACGCGCCCAAAGCCAAAGTTGTTGGCAAAAAGGTCGATTAGCCCTTACGGTATATGCGTAAATAGCTATTAATAAAGTAGCATATCAATGCTGTCAGGCAACCGCCCATCAGCCCGCACGGACTCAGGCGCGCGCGCAGGATCGCCCGCACGCAGACCGGCCGCGCCGGTCAGCCTGAAAGGGCGCGCGCTGCGCCTGCTTAGCGGGCGGGAGCATTCGCGCCCTGAGCTGGAGCGCCGCCTGCAAGCCTTTGAGGAAGCGCCCGGCGACCTGGCCGCCGCACTGGACGACTTGCAGGCCAAGGGCTTCATCAGCGAACAACGGGTGATTGAATCCGTCATCAACCGCCGCCAGGCCAAACTGGGCACGGCGCGCATCCGCCAGGAGCTGCAAACCAAGGGCCTGGACCGCGACACTGTGCTTGAAGCCGTGGCCGGCCTGCAGGCCACCGAAATCGAACGCGCCCGCGCCTTGTGGCAACGCAAATTCGGCGCACCCGCGACCGAGCCCAAAGAGCGCGGAAAACAGGTGCGTTTTCTGGCCAGCCGGGGTTTTGGCGGCGACACCATCCGGCGCGTGGTTTCAGGGGCGACGGACGACGAATAGCGGCAAGATCAGTCGCCGCTCTCCATGGCCTTGCTGTGGCGCTCTACAAATTGCTGGTAGGTGTCGATGCCGCGCAGCTGCAAGATGGTGTTGCGCACCGCCGCCTCCACCAGCACCGCGATGTTGCGCCCGGCCACCACCTGGATCACCACCTTGCGCACGGGGATGCCCAAAACGTCCTGGGTCAGCGGTTCGTAGGGGATGCGTTCGTAGTCACGCTCCATGGTTTCGCGGCGCACCAGATGCACGATCAGTTTCAGGCGCATTTTGCGGCGCACCGCCGTCTCGCCAAAGATGCCCCGGATGTCGAGCAGGCCGATGCCGCGCACTTCCAGCAGGTTCAGCAGCAGCTCGGGGCAGCGCCCTTCGATCGTGGTCTGGTTGATGCGGTACAGATCGACCGCATCGTCGGCCACCAGGCCGTTGCCGCGCGAGATCAGCTCCAGCCCCAGCTCGCTTTTGCCCATGCCCGACTCGCCGGTGATCAACACGCCCACGCCCAGGATGTCCATGAACACGCCGTGCATGGATTCGCGTTCGGCGAAGTGGCGCGACAGGTAGGCGCGCAACACGTCGTTGACCAGGGCCGACGGCATCTGTGTGGCGAAAATCGGCAGTTGGGCGCGTTCGCACATCGAGGTCAGTGCGTCCGGCGCGACCTGGCCGTCGGCCAGCACCAGGAACGGCGGCTCCAGTGTCACGATGCGCGAAATCCGCCGGGCGCAGTCCTCGGGCGTGCTGTTGTTGAAATAGGCAATTTCGCGTTCGCCCAGAATCTGGATGCGGTAGGGGTGCAGGTAGTTCAGGTAACCCACCAGATCGGCGCCGGAGTGCGCAGCGCGCACTGCCACCTCGTCAAACTTGCGCTCGGACGCGCCCAGGCCGGCCAGCCATTGCCATTTCAGGCGTTCGCGGAACTCTTCAAACAGGACATCGGCGCTGACAACGGTGGGTTTCAAGGCGTTCAGGCGGTTTGGGCTGACTTCCAGCCGCTGATCAGGCCGTGCAGCGCCTCAGCCGATTCGCTTTGGGCCAGGCTGGCGCGCAGTGGCGCGTCGCTCAGCATTTCGGCGATTTCAGACAGGATTTCCAGGTGTTTCTGGGTCGCTGCCTCGGGCACCAGCAGAAAAATCAGCAAATTGACGGCTTGCTCGTCCGGCGCGTCAAAACCGATGGGCTGGGCCAGCTGGAACACCGCCGCCATGGGCGCCTTGAGCCCCTTGATGCGGCCGTGCGGGATAGCCACACCGTGCCCGAGGCCCGTGGAGCCCAGGCGCTCGCGCGAGAACAGGCTGTCGGTCACCAGGGCGCGGCTCAGGCCATGCAGGTTTTCAAACAGCAAACCGGCCTCTTCAAAGGCGCGTTTTTTGCTGGAGGCGTCAAGTTGCACAAGCACTTGGGCTACAGGCAGGATGGCGGCGAGTCGATTCATGGTTGGGTGGAGATTATGCCCAAAGTAAAAAAGCCGCCCCGGCTTGGGGGCGGCTTTTGGCATGGAGGCGCGGCTTACATCAGGCGTTTGGGCGCGTCGTGGTGGTGGTTTTGCAGCCGGTCTTTGTGGCGCACCACCTGGCGGTCGAGTTTGTCGACCAGTTCATCCACGGCGGCGTACAAATCGGCGTGGGTGCATTCAGCGAACATGTCGCTGCCTTTGACGTGGATGTTGCACTCGGCGCGTTGCCGTCGTTCTTTCTCCTTTTGCTTCTCCACGGTAAGCAGCACTTTGACATCCACTACCTGGTCAAAATGGCGGGTGATTCGATCAAGCTTGGTCGTAACGTAATTTCTCAGGGCTGGGGTAACTTCGAGGTGATGACCGCTGATCGTCAAGTTCATATAAAGCCTCCTGTGGCGGGTTGAAAAAACTGCTGACGAATTGACTATGCGCCTGATGGCGGGCTTTTGCAATCCCCTTTTGGCAGGCTTTCAGGGTTTAAGTGCAATAAACCGTACCTGCTGGATTCATCCACAGGCCTTTGGCGCTTGATCCGCCCTGGCTTGCGCGCCTGCGGCAACCGCTTTGCATTACATTTAGACGCAGGAACTTGCGAATCGCTACAACGCCACCGCCCAATCGAACCATGAGCCTGGACACCATCATCACATCAGGGTTGAGCCACTACACCCGCCCGACCACCGCCCTGGTGCTGATGGGCGGCGGCGCCCGCACGGCCTACCAGGCGGGGGTGTTGCGCGCCCTGGGTTCGATCCTGAAACTGCAACCCGGCGCCGCCAAGGACTTCCCGTTCCAGCTGCTGGTGGGCACCTCGGCCGGGGCCATCAACGCCGCCGGGCTGGCAGTCTGGGCCAACAAGGGCCTGAACGCCTTCGAATTGCTGGCCCAGTTCTGGGGCGAGCTGCGTTCCGCCAACGTCTATCGGCTCAACGTCGCGCCGTGGGTGCGCTTCAGCCGTTACGTGGCCGCCTGGAGCCTGTCGCGCCATGCCCGCGCCAATGGCGCGATTCTGGACAACATGCCCCTGGTGGACACCTTGCACCGCCACATCTCGCTCAACGGCATTGACGAGGCGCTGCGCTCGCACGCCATCCAGGGCCTGGCGGTGACCGGGTCAAGTTACACCAGCGGCGTGCACTGGACGTTTTGCCAGACCGCCAAGGACGCGCCGTTCGAGGGCTGGAGCCGCCCCGGCCGGCGCGCCGAGTTCACCGCCATCACCATCGAGCATTTGATGGCCTCCAGCGCCATCCCTTTCCTGTTCCCCGCGACACCCCTGTGGGTGGATGGCCGCTGCGAGTTTTTTGGCGACGGCTCGATGCGCCAGATGTCGCCGCTGTCACCGGCCATGCACATGGGGGCGCGCAAAATCCTGGTGGTCGGCGTGGGCCAGCCCGAGCGCCCCGCCCTGGGCGCAACCACCGCCGCGCCGCTGCGCGGAACGACGCTGGGCAGCATCTTCGCCCACACCATGGCCAGCGTGTTCCACGACACCCTGCAAGCCGATGTCGAGCAGACCCGCCGCGTCACAAAAACGCTGCGCCAGATGCCGCGTGAAGCGTCCGAGGCCATGCCCTACCGCGCCATCGAGGTGCTGGCCATCGCGCCGACGCAGTCGCTTGACGACCTGGCCCTCAAACACATCAATGAGCTGCCCAGTGCCACGCGCCACGCCCTGGGCGGCCTGGGCATTTTGAAGGGCGGCGGTGGCGTGCTCGCGAGCTACCTGCTGTTCGAGCCCGGTTTCGTGCAGACCCTGATCGCCATGGGTGAAAGCGATGCCTA
This sequence comes from Rhodoferax sp., assembly GCA_031392945.1. GTDB lineage: Bacteria > Pseudomonadota > Gammaproteobacteria > Burkholderiales > Burkholderiaceae_C > JANYCG01. Next base: position 4,884 of record JANMVT010000152.1, read on the forward strand.
CGCACGAAAAGGCGAGATTTTGGAGTTTTTTGCCAGACCCTGAGCCGGCCGCAGTGCGATAATTTGACCCAACTCAACAACCGGAGAGCACTCCTTGGACCACTGGCCTAGAACGTAGGCGCCCGCTCCCACACTGCATCGGGGTCGACAGCAAAGCCTACATACCCTCGCGCGATGCATTGAATTGACCGGGAGAGACAGAGTGCTCAACATCTTCACCCTTGCCAACGGACGGCTGTTCCAGGAAGAAATCGAATCCCTGGAAGAATTGTCAAAGTTCCAGCCCATCTGGGTGGACCTTGAATCGCCCACGCCGGAAGAAAAGCGCTGGGTCAAACAGTATTACGGCCTGTCCATCCCGGAAGACGCGATGGACGAGGACATCGAGGAATCCGCCCGCTTCTACGAAGAAGACAACGGCGAACTGCACATCCGCAGCGATTTCTTGATCGCCGATGAATCCGATCCGCGCACCGTGCGGGTGGCCTTCATCCTGAACCAGCACAACGTCGAACTCAAGAGCCGCGGCGTGTTGTTCAGCATCCACGACGAAGACGTGCCGGTGTTCCGCCTGCTGCGCATGCGCGCGCGGCGCGCGCCGGGCCTGATTGAAGACGCCCAAGAGGTCCTGCTCAAGCTCTTCGACGCCGACGCCGAGTATTCCGCCGACACGCTGGAAGGCATCTACGTGGAGCTGGAGAAAGTCAGCGCCAAGGTGCTCTCGGGCGATGTGACCGACGAACTGGCTGGCGAAGTGCTGGCGTCCATCGCCCTGCACGAGGACTTGAACGGCCGCATCCGGCGCAACATGATGGACACCCGGCGCGCCCTGTCGTTCATGATGCGCAGCAAGATGCTCAGCGGCGACCAGTTTGAAGACGCGCGGCAAATTCTGCGCGACATCGACTCGCTAGACTCCCACACCGCCTTTCTGTTCGACAAGATCAACTTCCTGATGGATGCCACCGTCGGTTTCATCAACATCAACCAGAACAAGATCATCAAGATCTTCTCGGTCGCCAGCGTGGCCCTGCTGCCGCCGACGCTGATTGCCAGCATCTACGGCATGAACCTGAAGTTCCCTGAACTGGAAATGCTCGGTGCGGGCGCCTACCCGTATGTTCTGGCGCTGATGGTGGGCAGCGCCCTGGTGCCGATGTGGTACTTCAGGAAGCGCGGCTGGCTGGCCTGAGGGCATTTTTGGCCGCTTTTGCGATTTTTGCGGCATTTAGCTGGTAAAAACCGGGTTTCCCCCTTGCGGAATGTGCATAGTTAGCTATTATTTCGGGAGCATTTGCAAAAACCTGCTGATGATTTTCTGCGAATAGGGGCTGGCCACCCGGGTTACAAATTCAGGGAAATCGACGTGGGCGGTGTCGTCGGCCCGGTCAGAGATGCTGCGCATGGCAGCAAACGGCAGGCCGTGGTCGAAACAGACTTGCGCGACGGCCGCGCCTTCCATCTCCACCGCCAGGGCGTCAAAACCGGCCGAGCGCAAGTCGGCTTTCAGCGTCGCGGCCTCGGCGGCGCTGGACACAAAACGGTCCGCCGTGGCGACGAGGCCCTGGTGCGCCAACGCCGGCCTTGCCGGGTTCAAGTGACGAAAAGGGCCATTTTCCCTCGTCAAAATTGAGTTGATTGCTTTTAAAAGAATAGCATTCAACTTCTCGTCACATGCCAGCAGGGTGCGGCCATAGAGCGGAATCTGGTAACGCGGGAACAGCGGCGAGGCGTCCATGTCGTGCTGCAAAAAATGGCTGGCAAGCACCACGTCGCCCACAGCTACGCCGTCGCCCAAACCGCCGGCCACGCCGGTGAACACGATGCGGGTGGCGCCAAAAGCCTCGATCAGGGTGGTGGCCGTGGTGGCCGCCGCCACCTTGCCGATGCGCGACAGCGCCAAAACGACGTCATGCCCATGGATTTGCCCAAGCCAGAAGTCGCGCCCCGCGCGCCGGATGGTTCGCGCCTTGGCCAGGCTGTGGATCAAACCGCGCTGCTCCTCGATCAAGGCGCTGAGAATGGCGATGGTCATGGGCGGCTCGGGAAGGGGGGTTCAAGGCGCAAAAAACGGCCCGCAGGCCGTTGATTTTGACGCTTGCGTTGTCATTGACGTTGCCAGCGGATCGCGCCGGGTCATTTGTCGCGCAACTCGCGGCGCAATATTTTGCCGACCGGGGTTTTGGGCAATTCGGCGCGGAACTCGACCAGCTTGGGCTGTTTGTAGCCGGTCAGGTTCTCCTTGCAAAAGGCGCGCACCTGGGCTTCCGTCAAATCGGGGTTTTTCTTGACGATGACCAGCTTGCCGCGACCCGGTCGCCCCTGTCCAGGCCCAGGCCCTGCAAATACGCGGCAAAGGCCTGGCTCAAGCTGTCGGTCTGGCGAAAAGTGATGTCTTTGCCCATGAAGCTGTAGGCCGTGCGGCTGGCGAACTTTCTGAAGCTTTCCTCCATCAGCGCCACCACGATGGGGTAGGGCGAGACATGGATGTCGGCGGGGATGTCGGCGGGATAACTCGAAAGCCAGATCCGGTCGGTCATTGCTTGGGTCTCCAAAATACTTCAGCCCCCGAATTGTCACTGTATGTAACGCGGGCCGGCTGTGTTTTCCCTAGCCTTTTCAGCAGTGGCGACTCTAAATCACGGTCCCCACCCAAGCCCGCTCATTCGATGGCCTTGGCCATGTCTTCGACCACCTTTTTGGCGTCGCCGAACACCATCATGGTCTTGTCCATATAGAAAAGTTCGTTGTCCAGCCCGGCATAACCGGCTGCCATGCTGCGTTTGTTGACGATGATGGTTTTGGCCTTGTAGGCCTCCAGGATCGGCATGCCATAGATGGCGCTGCCCTTGACCAGGGCGGCCGGGTTGACCACGTCATTGGCGCCCAGGATGATGGCCACATCCACTTGCCCGAACTCGCCGTTGATGTCTTCCATCTCGAACACCTGGTCGTAAGGCACCTCGGCCTCGGCCAGCAGCACGTTCATGTGGCCCGGCATGCGCCCGGCCACCGGGTGGATGGCGTATTTGACGATGATGCCTTTTTCGGTCAGCTTGGCGGCCAGCTCTTTCACCGCGTGCTGGGCGCGTGCCACGGCCAGGCCGTAACCTGGCACGATAACCACGGTTTCGGCATTACCCAGCACAAAGGCCGCGTCATCGGCACTGCCGGTTTTCACCGCGCGTTGCACCGCGCCACCAGCCACGGCCGTGGTGGCCTCTCCGCCAAAGCCGCCCATAATCACGTTGAAGAACGAGCGGTTCATGGCTTTGCACATGATGTAGCTCAGAATCGCGCCGCTGGAGCCCACGAGCGAGCCGGCAACGATCAGCATCGCGTTGTTCAGGCTGAAGCCAATGCCCGCCGCCGCCCAGCCCGAGTAGCTGTTGAGCATCGACACCACCACCGGCATATCGGCCCCGCCAATCGGGATGATGATGAGCACACCCATCACAAATGCCAAGGCGGTCGCAATGGCGAAATAAACCGGCTCGCCGGTGGCGGTGTACATCACCACGTTGGCCAGCAAAATCAGGCACAGGATCAGGTTGAGTTTGTGTTGCCCGCCAAACTGCACCGGCGCGCCTTGAAACAGGCGGAACTTGTAGGTGCCGGACAGCTTGCCAAAAGCAATCACCGAGCCGCTGAACGTGACGGCCCCAATGACCGAGCCCAGCGCCAATTCAAGCCGGTTGCCCGCTGGAATCGGGGCATCTTTGGCCACGATTTGAAACGCCCAGGGCTCCACCACCGCCGCGATCGCAATGAACACCGCCGCCAGGCCAATCATGCTGTGGAAGAACGCCACCAGCTCGGGCATTTTGGTCATCTCCACCGTTTTGGCACGGTAGGCGCCGTAGCCGCCGCCCACCACCAGGCCCAGCAGCACCCAGGCCATGCCCATCTTGTTTTGCCCCGATAGCTGGACGATGAGCGCGGCCGTGGTGAGTGCGGCGATCGCCATGCCGATCATGCCAAACAGGTTGCCGCGAATCGACGTGGTCGGATGGCTCAGGCCTTTCAGTGCCTGGATGAA
>JANMVT010000215.1:0-1538 GCA_031392945.1 Rhodoferax sp.
CATCACCGCCGCCAGGTTGCCGCCGGCGCTGTCCCCGCCCACGGCCAGGCGCGTGGCGTCCAGCCCCAGGGACGCCGCGTTGGCTTGCACCCAGCGGGTGGCGGCCCAGCAATCGTCCACGGCAGCGGGAAAGGGCTGTTCCGGCCCCATGCGGTAGTCCACCGCCACCACGGCGAAGCCTGACAAATTGGCCAATTCGCGGCACAGGGTGTCGTGCGTGTCCAGGTCGCCAATCACCCAGCCGCCGCCGTGGTAATAGACCAGCACGGGCAGGAGGGCCTGGCCGCTGGCGGATTGGCTGCTGGCGGGGTCGGCGTTGGTCTTTGGCACATACAAGCGCAAGGGAATCGCACCATGCGGCCCGGTCGCCTGCAAGTCCTGCACCTTGGCCACGTCAGGCGCGGCGGGCTGGCTGAACGACCGCCGCTCACGGTAGACCTTGCGGGCGTCTTCCGGCGTGAGCGTATGGATTGGCGGCAAGCCGCTTTTTTCGATCAAATCCAGCAAGGCCCGGGCTTGAGGGTGCAGCATGATTACTCCTGTTTATATAGCAAACTATTCAATATCCACATGGGAAATATGCCTATTTTCTCACCCATATCGGATCAAATGGCATTTTTGCAGTCTACAACGCCCGCCGTGCCTCGACTGCCGCCGACAGGACATCCAGCACCTTGATTGAATCGTCCCAGCCCAGACAGGCGTCCGTGATGCTCTGGCCGTATTCCAGTTTGCCGGCGTCGTCTTGCCCGGGCGTGAATTTCTGCGCGCCAGCGACCAGGTGGCTCTCCACCATCACGCCAAAAACGCTCTTGGATCCAGCTTTCAGTTGCGCCGCGATGTCGCGCGCCACATCTAGCTGCTTCTCGTGCTGTTTGGACGAGTTGGCGTGGCTGCAATCGACCATCAGGGCCGGATTCAATTTGGCGTTGACCAGGTCCGCGCAGGCCGCCGCCACACTCGCCGCATCGTAATTTGGCGCCTTGCCGCCGCGCAAAATCACGTGGCAGTCCTTGTTGCCATTGGTCTGCACAATGGCCACCTGGCCGTTCTTGTGCACCGACAGAAAGTGATGCTCGCCCGCCGCCGCCTGGATCGCATCGGTGGCGATCTTGATGTTGCCGCCGGTGCCGTTCTTGAAGCCAATCGGCGCCGACAGGCCCGAGGCCAGTTCGCGGTGCACCTGGCTCTCGGTGGTGCGCGCGCCAATCGCACCCCAGGCGATCAGGTCGCCCAGGTACTGCGGCGAGATCACGTCCAGAAACTCACTGCCCGCCGGCAGTCCGATGCGGTTGATCTCGATCAGCAGCTGGCGCGCGATGCGCAGGCCTTCGTCGATGCGGAAGCTCTCGTCCAGGTAGGGGTCATTGATCAGGCCTTTCCAGCCGACCGTGGTGCGCGGTTTCTCGAAGTAAACCCGCATCACAACCTCCAGCGTGCCGGCGTATTTGTCGCGCTGCACTTTGAGCTTGCGGGCGTATTCCAGCGCCGCAGCCGGGTCGTGGATGGAGCAGGGCCCGATCACCACCAGCATGCGG
>JANMVT010000168.1:0-7437 GCA_031392945.1 Rhodoferax sp.
CAAAACCCACCTGAAGGCGCTGGACTGGCTCCAGCGCATCGGCCCCAAGGCCTGCCTGTTGTCCTGGCTGCCAGGCGTGGGCGACCCGCTTTGCGCTGTGGCCGGCTGGCTCAAGCTGCCGTTCTGGCCCTGTGTTTTCTATATGGCGATCGGCAAGTTTTTGCGCTACGTGATGATGACGACGCTGCTGCTGGGCGTCTTCAGCACACCCTGGGGCAAATTCTGATTGCTATACTAATAGAAGCAAACTACGTATGCTCCACGAGGGAAAAAGCTGAATTTGTCCCTTAAATCGGCGAACTCAAGAACTGAACAAAAAGTTCATCACGTCGCCATCCTTGACGACGTATTCCTTGCCTTCTGAACGCATCTTGCCGGCATCCTTGGCGCCCTGTTCACCCTTGAAGTTGATGAAGTCGTCAAACGCAATGGTCTGGGCGCGGATGTAGCCTTTTTCGAAATCGGTGTGGATCACACCTGCCGCCTGCGGGCCGGTGTCGCCGACGTGGATGGTCCATGCACGCACTTCCTTCACACCCGCCGTGAAGTAGGTTTGCAGGCCAAGCAGCTTGAAGGCCGCGCGGATCAGGCGGTTCAGGCCCGGCTCGGTCTGGCCCAATTCCTCAAGAAACATCTGGCGGTCTTCATCGCCCATTTCGGCCATCTCGGCTTCCATCTTGGCGCTGATGGCAACCACAGGCGCGTTTTGCAGGGCGGCAAAGGCTTTCAGCCGATCCAGGTAGGGGTTGTTCTCAAACCCGTCTTCGGCCACATTGGCAACAAACATCGCGGGTTTGGCGGTGATCAGGAAGAACTGCTGCAACAGCGGCAACTCTTCTTTGCCCCAGTCAATGGTGCGCACCGGTTTGGCCTCGTTCAGCGCGGCCTGGCATTTTTCCAGAATGGCAACCAGCTTGATGGATTCCTTGTCGCCTGAACGCGCGGTTTTGGTCACCCGGTGCAGGGCTTTTTCAACTGCCGCCATATCGGCAAGGCACAACTCGGTCTGGATCACTTCAATGTCGGAGATGGGATCGACCTTGCCCGCCACATGGATCACGTTGTCGTCTTCAAAACAGCGCACCACGTTGATGGTGGCGTCGGTTTCGCGGATGTGCGCCAGGAACTTGTTGCCCAGGCCTTCACCTGTGCTGGCGCCTGCCACCAGGCCGGCAATATCGACAAACTCGACAATGGCGGGCACCACGCGCTCGGGCTTCACGATGAGCGCGAGCTTGTCCAGGCGCGGGTCGGGCAGCTCGACGATGCCCACATTGGGCTCTATCGTGCAGAACGGGTAGTTTTCGGCGGCAATGCCGGCCTTGGTCAAGGCGTTGAACAGCGTGGATTTACCCACATTTGGCAAGCCGACGATGCCACATTTCAAACTCATGCAATACCCCAAAACGAACGCAAAATACCTGAAAATCCAGGTGAAAACCGCAAGGCGGGATTGTAGGTGACGCTAGGCAAAGCCGAACTGGCCGCAGACTTTTTGCCCGACGCGCAGAACGCAATCAACGCCCCTGACCACGACCACATTCATGCCAAAGGTAATGGCGCCGCCCATTTGCGGGTTGGCGCGGTAACTTTGCAGGGTGTCGTTGACGTTGTGGCTGGTTTGGCCGTTGGCCGGGTCGATGTTGGGGATCGAGCAGCGTGTGCAGGGTTTGACGGGTTTGAGCGCCACCAGAGCCTGGTCGCCGGGTTCACCACTTTCGCCACTTTCGCCCTCAATTTCGACGCGCATGTCCGACAAACGGTCTTCGTCATGCGCCTCCAGCCCGGCCAGCACGATGTTCGGGCGGAAACGCTCAACGCCGACAGGCGCATGGCCGGCAGCTGCCAATTTGCCATTGAGCAATTCCATCGACGCCGTGCTGGCCACCAGCAGGGCGAAGCCGTCGGCGAACTGGGTCGTCGCGTCCAGGTCTTTTGTCCATTTTTTGCTGGACAGGCGTTTGACATCGGGATCGAAGCGCACCAAGCGGTATTTCGGGGCGCGGGCGTCCGGCAGGCCGGCCGCAGTGAGCGACAAAAAATCGGTGAACCACTGCGCAGCTATGTCGCCCATGTCGAAGGCGGCGATGGTGTCGTCCCACACGGTGACGCTGGCCGGGCCCTCGACCGCGTCGATGCGCACATGCAAGGCCAGCATGCCGGGCGCGCGCAGCACCAGATCCTGCGCCTTTAGCTGCGGCTTGATCAAGGCCATGCGCGGCAACTCGCGCTGGCTGACGAAATTGCCTTGCGCGTCCACCACCATCCAGGCGCGGTCCAGATCCAGGCCGGTTTCGGTCAAAACTGCCTCGTTGACCTCGATTCCGGCGCAGGATTTGACGGGATATACGAACAGGCGCTCGATGCGGGCCTGAATGTCCGAGGCGACAGGGGCGTTTTGGGCCATGGGGTCAATCATTGGTTGGGCAAGCCACCGATTTTGCCCTGCCTTTTACAATCAGCGCATGGCAAGAGCTTTTGACGTTTGTATTCGCGGCGGTGGCATCACCGGCCGGGCCCTGGCATTGCTGCTGGCCAGAGAGCGCCTGCGTGTGGGTTTGGTGGCGCAGGCGCCGAGTCGGGAGGCCGCTGACGTTCGCGGAAATGCGAAGACCGACGCAAGCGTCGATGCGCAGACCGACGTTCGCGCCTATGCGCTCAACCACAAATCCAAGGCCTTGCTCGAATCGATCCGGTGCTGGCCTGGCCCTGCCGACGCTACACCCGTGCTCAAAATGCAGGTGCAGGGCGACGACGGCGGCAAGGTAAATTTTGACTGTGCGGCCACAAAGGCTGAAGCCCTGGCCTGGATCGTCGATGTGCCGGTGCTGGAGGCCCAACTCGACCAGGCGACCCGGTTCCAGCCGCAAATCGAGCTGCTGGACCAAGCGCAGAATGCCAGCCTGACGGTGGTGTGTGAAGGCAAAACCAGCGCCTCGCGCGCCGAATTCGGGGTGGAATTTGATGTCGCGCGATACCCGCAACAAGCCATTGCCGCTCGCCTGCATTGCGAAATTCCGCACCAGCAAACCGCCTGCCAGTGGTTTGAAAAAGATGCCATTTTGGGTGTGTTGCCTATGGGTGGGGCAATAAACGCGCCAGATCCTGGCGATTCAGGGAACTCCATCGCGATTGTCTGGTCTGTAGATGAGGCGCGCGCGCCGGCTTTGATGCACATGCCGGGCCATGAATTTTGCGAGCAGCTTCGCCTGGCCAGCCACAACCGTTTTGGCGCGCTGACCTTGGCCAGCGAGCGCATGGCGTGGCCCCTGCAACTGGCGCAAACCAATCGCTGGACCGGCAACACGGCCGATGGCCAGGCTTGGGCGCTGGCCGGCGATGCGGCGCATACGGTTCATCCCCTGAGCGGGCAGGGGCTCAACCTGGGGCTGGCCGATGTGGCCGAGCTGGCTGGCCTGTTGGCCGGGCGGGACTATTGGCGCAGCGTGGCCGACGAAAAACTGCTGCGCCGCTACGAGCGTTCGCGCCGGGCCGAGGCCGCCGTTCTGGCGGCGGGCACGGACGGCCTGCAGCGCCTGTTTGCGCAAAGCGGCAGTACCTGGCAGATGTTGCGCAATGCCGGGATGGACGGCTTTGAGCGCAGCGGGCCGCTGAAAGCTTGGGTGACGCGACAGGCGATGGGCGCTTGACGGCATGGGACGCAACTGGATCGACTTATTGAATGGAAATGTGATGGAACTCAACAACACCCTGATGGCATTCGGCCGCACTTCGGCCCTGAAAAGCGCCTTGGCCCTGGCCCTGGCCTCGGCCAGTGCGGCGGCCCTGGCGGACGACGCCGTCATCCGCAAAAACCTCGCCGAGCGCATTCCGCAACTGCAAAAAATCGACGAAATCACCAAAAGCCCGCTGCCGGGCCTGTTCGAAATCCGCGTCAACGGCACCGAGATTTTCTACACCGATGGCGAGGGCAACTTCCTGATCCAGGGCAACCTGATCGACACCAAGCAGCGGCGCAACCTGACGGAAGAGCGCATCGACAAACTCACCGCCGTGGCGTTCGACGCGCTGCCGGCAAAAGACGCCTTCACCATCGTGCGCGGCAATGGCAAACGCAAACTGGCGGTGTTTGAAGACCCCAACTGCGGCTACTGCAAACGCTTCGAGCGCGATTTGCAAAAAGTGGACAACGTCACCATCACCATGTTTTTGTACCCGATCCTGAGCTCGGATTCGGCTGACAAATCCAAAGCCATCTGGTGCGCCAAAGACAAAGCCAAAGCCTGGCAGGACTGGATGGTGCGCGACCAGGCGATTCCGGCGGCCGCCAGCTGCGACGCTTCGGCCATCACGCGCAACCTGGAACTGGGCAAAAAATACAAGATCACCGGCACGCCGACCCTGGTTTTCGCCGACGGTTCGCGCGTGCCCGGCGCGATCGGCGCGGCGCAGGTCGAGAAGTACTTGACCGACATCAAGAACTGAGCGGCCGGGCCGGCAGCGCAGTTTCAGAGTCGTTGCAGCGCCGTTTCATTGGAGTTTCCATTGAAACTGGCCATTTTCCCTCGTGGCATATGCGTAGTTAGCTTCTAAAAATATAGCATTACTGCGGCGTCCACCTGCCGCCTTGCAGATAAGCCAAGGCCACATTGACCAGCGCCTTGACGCCGGTTTTCATGTGTTTTTCGCCGATCATGAAGAGCGGCGAATGGTTCGGCGCGCCAGCCTTGTCGTCTTGCGGCGGCGCGTTCAAAAACCAGAAGAACCCCGGCGCCGAAGCGGTATAGGCGCCAAAATCCTCAGAGCCAAGAACAGGCGGGATTTCAATCGCCGCACCAGTCGCGCTGCTTTGCTGCAAAGCGCCCAGCATTTTGTTGACCAGGGCCGGGTCGTTCGACAGCACCGGGGTATCCGCGGTCGATCTTGACCTCGGCCGCCAGGCCGGAAGCCTCCGCCGTGCCGCGTGCCATGCGCGCCACGGACTCATGCACCTGGGCGCGGCTCTTCTCGTTGAGCGTGCGTATCGTGCCCGCCATGTTGGCGTCTTCCGGGATGATGTTGCTGCGGTTGCCGGCGTTGAACTGCCCCACCGTCACCACGGCGGCGCCCTGCGACAAGTCGACCTGGCGGCTCACCACGCTCTGCAGATTGGCGACGATCTGGGCCGCCGTGACGATGGGGTCTTTGGCGCCCCAAGGCATGCCGCCATGCCCGCCGACGCCCTTGACGGTGATGTTGAAGCTGTCTGAACTGGCCATCAGCGCGCCGCGCCGGTACATGATGCCGCCAGCCGGCAGGCCCGCGCCGATGTGCTGGCCAAACACCGCCTCAACCTTGGGGTTGTCCATCACCGCAGCCTTCACCATCTCGAACGCGCCGCCGCCGCCTTCTTCGGCCGGCTGGAACAAAAACACCACAGTGCCGGGCAAGTCCGCGCGCATTCTGGACAACACTTCGGCCGCGCCCAGCAACATCGCCACGTGCGCGTCGTGGCCGCAGGCGTGCATCACGCCGGTCTCCTTGCCCTGCCACTGGGCGCGCGCGCTGGAGCGAAACGCCAGGTCGTTGCGTTCCTCCACCGGCAGCGCGTCCATGTCGGCCCGCAATGCGATCACCGGCCCGGGCTTGCCGCCCTTGAGCACCGCCTTGATGCCGGTTTTGGCGATGCCGGCCTGCACACCTCGAAACCTGGCATTTGTTGGAGCGCTTCGGGGCAGGGATGCTGGATAGTGGACATGTCGATTCTTCTTGAATGGGCGCAACGGAAAATGGGCGAACGCAAGGATAGTGCAATATCGGGCAGCCGCGTCCTGGCGTTGTCCCCTACACTTATTTCCACAAAGCTGCGGCCCCACCTATCTTGCAAACATCCATGCCAGCCATACCACCGCGCGCCCACGCCGCTTCGTCGATTCATTGCAAGCTTGAGATCGCCAGCCTCAACGCCCACCTGTTCAAAGTCACGCTGACAGTCAAAAAGCCCGCGCAAAGCCAGCGCCTCTGCCTGCCGGTGTGGATTCCGGGCAGTTACCTGGTGCGCGAATTTTCAAAAAACCTGCAACGTCTGCAGGCGCGCCAGGGCCAGGCCCGGATCGAGGTGGTCCAGCTTGACAAGGCCAACTGGCAGGTCGATTGCGACAGCAAAAAACCGTTGGTGCTGAGCTACGAAATTTACGCCCTGGACAACTCAGTGCGCACGGCCTGGCTGGACGCCTCGCGCGGCTTCTTCAATGGCACGTCGATGTTTTTGCGGGTGGCCGGGCAGACCGATTCACCGCATGAACTGCAAATCGCGGCGCCGCCGGCGCCCGTCAAAAGCTGGCAACTGGCAACCGGCCTCGCGCCGCTCAAAATCAACAAGAACGGCTTCGGCAGCTACCGCGCCGCCAACTACGACGAGCTGGCCGATTGCCCGGTCGAAATGGGCAATTTCTGGCGCGGCGCTTTCAAGGCCTGCGGCGTGCCGCACCAGTTTGTGGTGGCCGGTGCGCCGCCCACATTTGACGGGGCGCGCCTGCTGGCCGACGTGCAAAAAATCTGCGAGGCGGAAATCCGCTTCTGGCACCCGCAGGCCGGCATTCGCGGCAACCAGGACAAACCGCCGCACCAGAGTTACCTGTTCATGCTCAACGCGGTGGACGAGGGTTACGGCGGGCTGGAGCACCGCAATTCCACCGCGCTGATCTGCAACCGCAAAGACCTGCCGCGCCTGGGCGGCAAAAACCCGCTGCGCGATGGCCCCGCCGCCAAACTGGCTGACCTGAAAAGCGCCAAACAGCCAGAGGGGTATGCCACCTTGCTGGGCCTGGTCAGCCACGAGTATTTTCACACCTGGAATGTCAAACACCTTCGCCCGGTCGAGTTTGACAGCTATGATTATGGGAGCGAAAACTACACCCGGCTGTTGTGGTTCTTTGAGGGCTTCACCAGTTATTACGACGACCTGATGCTGCGCCGCGCGGGCCTGATCGACGACGCGGCCTACCTCAAGCTGGTCAACAAGACCATCAACCAGGTGTTGCAAACGCCGGGGCGCGAAGTGCAGAGCGTGGCGCAGTCCAGTTTCGATGCCTGGGTGAAGTATTACCGGCAAGATGAGAACACCGCCAACGCCACGGTGAGTTATTACACCAAGGGTGCCTTGGTCGCGTTGTGTCTGGATCTAACGTTGCGCAGCGAGGGGCAGGCCCGGCCATCCGCCACGCTGGATGCGGTGATGCGCGCTTTGTGGCTGCGCTGCAAGGCCGGGCCGATGCACGAGGCCGACTTGGCTGCCGTGTTGCAGGAGGTGGGCGGGCGCTCTTTCGCAATGGAACTCGCAGCCTGGGCGCATGGCACGGGTGATTTGCCGCTCAAGGCCTTGCTGGAAAAAACCGGCGTGGCCGTGTCGGAAGACCCGGCGCAATTCGCCCAGGTGCTGGGCCTGCGCGTGGGGGAGTCCAATGGCGTGCAGGTGAAAACCGTGTTGCGCGGCGG
>JANMVT010000244.1:0-3750 GCA_031392945.1 Rhodoferax sp.
GGTGTGCGCCGCGAGTGGTTCTCCATGCCGTACCACGAACAGCAGGCGCAGCAAAGCACCGAGCGCTTCATCTGGGGCGCCACGGCCGGCATGCTGCGCAATTTCTACCGTTTTCTGGTGGCCTGAGCCAACCGGGTTGACGGGGCGGCATGACGGCGCGGCTATCATTGCCGCATGAGTTTTTCCGCCATTCTTCTCGCCTTGCTGCTGGATCAGGCGCGTCCCCTGACGCCTGGCAACCCGGTGCATGCCGCGTTTCGCGCCTGGGTTCGCTGGTGCAGCCGAAATTTCGACGCCGGCGAGCACCACCATGGCTGGCTGGCCTGGGGGTTTGCATGCGTGGCGCCGGCGCTGGCCGCGCTGGCGGTGCACTGGCTGCTGGTCTTCAGCCTGGGCTGGATCGCGGCCGTGCTCTGGAGTGTGATGGTCCTGTACGCCACCCTGGGTTTCCGGCAGTTCAGCCATCACTTCACGGGCATCCGCGATGCGCTGGAAGCCGGCGACGAAGACCAGGCGCGCACCCTGCTGGCCGCCTGGGAGCAGATCGACGCGCATGACTTGCCGCGCAGCGAGATCGTGCGCCATGTGATCGAGCACTCGGTGCTGGCTGCGCACCGCCACGTGTTCGGCGTGTTGTTATGGTTCTCGGTGCTGACGGCCTTTGGACTGGGCCCGGCCGGCGCCGTGCTCTACCGACTGAGCGAATTTGTCAACCGCTACTGGCAGCACCAAAGCAAGACGCATTTCCAGCCGGTGAGCGCGGCCCTGCAGGGTGTTGCGACCAGCGCCTGGGCGGCGATCGACTGGTTGCCGGCCCGCATCACGGCGCTGGGCTTTGCCGTGGTGGGCAGTTTTGAGGAGGCCATCGACGCCTGGCGCGCCTATGCGCAGCGCGCAGAGGCCAACAACGACGGCGTGATCCTGGCTGCCACCTCGGGCGCGGTCAATGTGCGCTTGACCGGCTCCAGAATGCGGCCGGTGGACGCCGCAGTGGATGGCACGCCCGCGCCCAACCGCTACGAGGCTGAACCGGCCCACCTGCGCAGCATCGTCGGCCTGGTGTGGCGCTCAGTGGTGATGTGGATGCTGCTGCTGGCCCTGCTGAGCCTGGCGCGGCTGCTCGGCTGAAGCCGCGTGCCGGCCGCGCCGGTCAATATCGCTTCTGGCTAAGTTCCGCAAACAATTCGCTATATACTTTATAGCGATTGAGACTTATTCCACGAGGGCTATCGGTCGATTCGATAGGTAAGACCGCCGAAATGACGCCGCAACCCGGCTCATGCAGGTGCGTGCAGTTGTAAAACTTGCAGTTGGCCACGTGGGGCCGGATGTCTGGCATGTAAGCCGCCAGCTGGGCCGGGTCAATATGGTTCAGGCCAAATTCCTGGAAACCCGGTGAATCGATCAGCGCCGTGTTTTTTTCAGCGTCCACCCAATACCAGGTGGTGCTGGTGGTGGTGTGTTTGCCCGCACTCAAGGCCTGCGAAATCTCGCCGGTTTGCGCCAGCGCCCCTGGCGCCAGCAAGTTGATCAGTGTGCTCTTGCCTGCGCCCGACGGTCCCAGCACCAGGGTGGTTTTGCCCTGTAGCAGCTTGAGCAATTCGGCACGGTCCACCTCCGGCGAGCGTTTGAGCGACAGCGGCAACACGCCATAATGCATGTGCCGGTAGGGCCGCAGCCAGGCCCACGCGCGCTCGAAGGGCTCAACCAGGTCGCTCTTGTTCAAGGCGATGATGGGCGTGATGTGTTCGGCTTCAGCGGCGATCAAGGCGCGTGACAACTGGCTGCTGGAAAATTCTGGCTCGGCCGCGACCAGGATCAGCACCTGGTCCAGGTTCGCGGCAAATGACTTGGTGCGGATTTCGTCCTGGCGGTAAAACAGGTTGCGACGTGCTTCAATTTTTTCGATGGTGCCTTCGTCTTCAGAAGCTTTCCACAAAACCCGGTCACCGACCACGCCCTGGCTCTTTTTGCCGCGCGAATGGCAGATGAGGCGTTTGCCGTCGGAGGTTTCAACCAGAAAATGACGCCCATAGTTGGCGACGATCAGGCCTTTCAGCAGTCCGGCCTGCGTCATGCAACCAGGGCGTCAACCAAGGCGGCGCATTCAAAATCGGTGATCGCGATGCCGCCCACATCATGGGTGTTGAAACGCACTTCGCAGCGGCTGTAATGCACGGACAAATCCGGATGATGGTCTTGCCTGTGGGCGATGAAGGCCACGGCGTTGACGAAGGCCATGGTCTCGAAATAGTTGCTGAAATCAAAGCGTTTCTCAATCGCCAGGCTCTTGTCCTCGCCAGTCAATTTCCAGTTGTCGAGTTTGGCCAGATTAGCTACTATTTCGGTAGCTGTACACGCCCGTCGGGTTAGGGCAGACCAGTCTTTTTGCTTCAAATTGGTGGTCAATTTGCCAGTTCCTGGTTGCATCAAGCGCCCATGCGCAACAGGCGCTCGGACGCCGCCGGATGCGAGTAATAGAACTTCACATACACCGGGTCCGGCGTCAGTGTCGAGGCATTGTCCTCATACAGTTTGAGCAAGGCGGTGGACAGGTCGGCCCCGCTGGTTTGCGCCACAGCGTAGGCGTCGGCCTCAAACTCGTGTTTGCGTGAAATTTGCGCAAACAGGGGCGAGATGAAGAAGCTGAACACCGGCACGGCCAGCATGAACAGCAACAAGGCCAGCGCGTCATTGGGCGCATCCAGATTTGGGTTGACGCCCAGCCCGGCATAAAACCAGGCTTGGGTCGCCAGCCATCCCAGCAACGCAAAACCAAGCAGGCTCATGGCAAACATAGACACGATGCGCTTGATGATGTGTTTGTGCTTGAAGTGGCCCAACTCGTGGGCCAGCACGGCGTCAACCTCGCCAGCCGACAGTTTGGCCAGAAGGGTGTCGTAAAACACCACGCGTTTGGCGGCGCCAAAACCAGTGAAATAGGCGTTGGCATGGGCGCTGCGTTTGCTGCCGTCCATCACAAACAGGCCTTTAGCCGCAAAGCCGCAACGCTGCATCAGGGCGGTGACGCGGGCTTTCAGGCTTTCATCTTCAAGCGGCTGGAATTTGTTGAACATCGGTGCGATGAAGGTCGGGTAAATCATCAGCAGCAAGAGGTTGAAGCCCATCCACAGGCCCCAGGCCCAAAGCCACCACCAAGCGCCTGCGGCACCCATCACCCACAGGATCAGCGCCACGATGGGCAGGCCAATCAGCATGCCCACCGCGCTGGATTTGGCCAGGTCAATCAGCCACAACTTGAATGTCATCTTGTTGAAACCAAAACGTTCTTCAAGCACAAAGGTCTGGTACAGGGTCATGGGCAAATCGATCAGGCTGCTGATGAGCA
Source organism: Rhodoferax sp. (assembly GCA_031392945.1). GTDB lineage: Bacteria > Pseudomonadota > Gammaproteobacteria > Burkholderiales > Burkholderiaceae_C > JANYCG01. The sequence continues at coordinate 3,350 of JANMVT010000244.1, forward strand.
TGAAGGCGCCAAGCAGGGCGATTTGTTGCGTCATTCCACCACCTAAGCCACCACCGCCCATCCATTGCAACAAGGCCGCATTCAGCAGGGACAGCCCGCCCAGCAGTGTCCAGGCCAACAAAACGGCTGTGCCCAGCGCCATCTCGATCAGGCCCAGGCGCGCCTTGGCAATCGTGTAATCGGCCGCCTTTTGATGCGCGGCGAGTGTGATGTTGCTGGCAAACGCCACCGGCACGCTGTTGCGGTGCAGGGCCACATGGCGGATCTGGCGCGAGGCCAGCCAGAATTTGACAGCCAGGCCGAGCAACAAGGCTGCTCCAAATGCGATAGTCAATGAGAAGGGCAGGAAAGATGAAGTCATTGCCATCAAGTTTAGGCCATCGGCGACAATTCAAGCCATG
>JANMVT010000277.1:0-3999 GCA_031392945.1 Rhodoferax sp.
AGGATACGGTCAGGCGATTGCTATATTTAAAGGAGCTACCCAACCATATACCACGATGGAAAAGTGCCATTTTCAACACCCAAACTGGCGTTCACAGCTTTTTGGTGCCGGCCAAGGATTTACCGCGCCAACACCCCTCGCAACGCCTGACCGGTGTGGGTGCCCAGGGCCACCACGCCTTCTGGTGTGGCAGCCGCCACCACGCGCCCGCCAGCATCCCCGCCATCGGGGCCGAGGTCAATCACCCAGTCGGCTTCGGCGATCACGTCGAGGTCATGCTCGATCACCACCACGCTGTGGCCGCCATCGACCAGGCGGTGCAGCACCTTGATGAGTTTTTCGACGTCGGCCATGTGCAGGCCCACTGTTGGTTCGTCCAGTACGTAAAGCGTGTGGGGTGGTTTTTGCCCGCGCCGGGTGATGTCGTCGCGTACCTTGCTCAATTCGGTGACGAGTTTGATGCGCTGCGCCTCGCCGCCGCTCAGGGTGGGTGAGGGCTGGCCCAGCGTGAGGTAGCCCAGTCCCACGTCCTTGAGCAGTTGCACCGGGTGGCTGATATTGGGCATGGCCGCGAAGAACTCGACCGCCTCATCGACCTCCATTTGCAACACATCGCCGATGTTTTTGCCGCGCCAGGTGACCGCCAGTGTCTCGGGGTTGAAACGCGCACCGCGGCAGGTTTCGCACAGCACTTTCACGTCGGGCAGGAAACTCATGGCGATGGTCCGAATGCCCTGGCCTTCACAGCCGGGGCAGCGGCCTTCACCGGTGTTGAAACTGAAGCGGTTGGGTGCATAACCACGTGCCTTGGCTTCCAGCGTGTCGGCGAACAAGCGGCGGATGATGTCCCAGAAGCCGATGTAGGTGGCAGGGCAACTGCGCGGGGTCTTGCCGATGGGGGTTTGATCGACTTCAAGCACGCGGTCAACCAGCTCATAACCGGTGACCTCATTGCACCCAATCCAGTTGAGTTTTTCACCCGCCGCCAAAGCGTCACGGCCGGCTTTGGTGCTGCGTTTCTGGACGGCGGTTTGCACATTGGCCAGCAACACGTCGCGGGCCAGCGTGGACTTGCCGGAGCCGCTGACGCCAGTGATGGCAACCAGACGTTGCAGCGGAACTTTGGCATTGACGCCCTGCAGGTTGTGCAGCGTGGCGGCAGAGACAGCCAGCCAATGTTGGGTGGGGCCCCTGGAAACGCCGCGCCTGGCCTGCACCGGGTGCTTCATGGCGTGCAGCAAATAACGACCGGTTTGCGAATCACCCGCCTTCTGGATGTCCGCCACCAAACCCTCGGCCACCAGGCGGCCGCCGCGTTTGCCGGCGCTGGGGCCAATGTCGATGATGTGGTCGGCGTGGCGGATGGTGTCTTCGTCGTGCTCCACCACCACCAGGGTATTGCCCTTGTCGCTCAAGGATTGCAGCGCGCCCAGCAGGATCTTGTTGTCGCGCGGGTGCAGGCCGATGGTGGGTTCGTCCAGCACATAACAGACGCCCTGCAGGTTGCTGCCCAGCTGCGCCGCCAGGCGGATGCGTTGGGCTTCGCCGCCGCTGAGGGTGGGCGCGCCACGGTCGAGCGTCAGGTAGCCCAGACCGACTTCTTCAAGGAACGCCAGGCGGCTTTTGATTTCGGGGATCAGGTCGCGGGCGATGTCGGTTTCGCGCTGGGTGAGCTTGTGGCCCGGGCCGCCGGTGATTTGCAATGACTCCACCCATTTGCGGATGTCCGTGACACTCAAGCGCGCGATGTCGGTGATGCCCCAGCCACCTGTGGCTGCTCCCGGATTTCGGCCGAACTTGACTGCGCGCGCAGTCAAGTTCAGGCGGGTGCCCTGGCAGGTGCTGCAGGCGGCATCAACCAGGTCTTCCACCTCGGGCTCGGCAAAGGTTTGCTCGCGGCCCTTGTTGTCGTCCTCCTGCACCGAGTCGTCAAACACTTTGCGCTGCTCCTTGGTGAGCTTGACGCCGGTGCCGACACAGTCCGGGCACCAGCCATGTTTGCTGTTGTAGGAGAAAAGGCGCGGGTCGAGTTCGGCGTAGCTGGTGCTGCACACCGGGCAGGCGCGTTTGGTCGAAAAGGCGTCGAGTTTGCCTATCGCTTCTGCCGGGGTGCCAGCGAGCATGGCGGCGCGCAGACCGCTTAAATCACTCAGCACATGCACCACCCCTTTGCCGTGCATCAGGGCCAGCGCCAGCGCCTCGCGCAGGGCGGATTCCTTTTCAGGCAACACGTCCAGGCTGGCCACGGGCAGCTCGATAGTGTGTTCCTTGAAACGGTCTATGCGCGGGAATGCGGTGGTTGGCAAAAAATTGCCATCGACCCGCAGGTGCGTGAAGCCCCGTGGCCGCGCCCAGTCGGCGAGTTCGGTGTAAACGCCCTTGCGGTTCATCACCAAAGGGCTGAGCAGGCCGATGTGTTGCCCGCGAAAGTTTTTGAGCAGCTGCGCCGCAATGCTGTCCGGTGTTTGGGGTGCCACCGCCGCACCATCGTGGATGCAATGCTGGGTGCCCAGCTTGACATAGAGCAGACGCAGGAAGTGCCAGACCTCGGTGGTGGTGCCCACCGTGCTCTTGCGTCCGCCACGGGACAGGCGCTGCTCGATGGCCACGGTCGGGGGAATGCCATAAACTGCGTCCACCTCGGGCCGCCCGGCTGGCTGCACGATGCTTCTGGCATAGGCGTTGAGGGATTCAAGGTAACGACGCTGGCCTTCGTTGAACAGAATGTCAAACGCCAGGGTCGATTTGCCGGAACCACTGACGCCAGTGATGACGCTGAACTTGCCGCGCGGGATGTTGACGCTCAGGGACTTGAGGTTGTGCTCTTTGGCGTTGATGATCTGGATGCTGTTGTTTTCAACGTCGTCGCGGCGTTTGACAGGTATTGGATAACCGGCAAACCCTGCTTCCTGCGCTGTGTGGACGCCCGCCCCAAGCGAGCTTTCATAGTCGCGCAATGCCTTGCCCGTGTAGGAAGTCTGGTGTTGGCGCACGTCGTCTGGGGTGCCGATGGCCACCACCTCACCCCCGGCGTCTCCACCTTCCGGCCCCAGGTCAATCAGCCAGTCGCTGGCACGGATCACATCCAGATTGTGCTCGATCACGATCAATGAATGGCCGGCATCGAGCAACTTGCGCATGGCGCGCATGAGCTTGGCAATGTCGTCAAAGTGCAGGCCGGTGGTGGGCTCGTCAAACATGAACATCGTGCCGCGCCGGGCCACGGATTGCCGGCTGGCCGTGGCGTTTTTGGCGGCTTCGGCCAGAAAGCCGGCGAGCTTCAAGCGCTGGGCCTCGCCACCGGAAAGTGTCGGCACCGGTTGCCCGAGTTTGACGTACTCCAGCCCGACGTCGACGATGGGCTGCAGGGCCCGGATGACGTCGCGGTCCTTTTCAAATACCAGGGCCGCTTCACTGACCGTGAGGTTCAGGACTTCGGCCACGTTCAGGCTGACCAGGCGGGCATCCACGGCAGATCGCCGCTCAATGACGACCTCGAGGATTTCGGGGCGGTAACGTTTGCCGTCGCAGTCGGGGCAGCGCAGGTAGACATCGCTCAAAAACTGCATCTCGACATGCTCAAAACCCGACCCGCCGCAGGTGGCACAACGGCCATCACCGCTGTTGAAACTGAACTTGCTGGCGGTGTAGCTGCGCTGGCGCGACAGGGGCGCGTTGGCGAACAGTTCGCGGATGGCGTCCCAGGCGCCAACATAACTGGCAGGGTTGGAACGTGCGGTTTTGCCGATCGGTGACTGGTCCACAAACACCACTTCACCCAGATGGTCGGCCCCAAGCAGGCGCCCAAACGCACCTGGAGATTCTGTGGACTTGCCAAAGTGGCGCATTAGAGCCGGGGCCAGCACATCCTGAATCAGCGTCGATTTGCCGGATCCGCTGACGCCGGTCACACACACCAGGCGTTGAAGCGGGAACTCCACCGAGATGTTTTTCAGGTTGTGCTCAGTGACGTGTTCCAGAATCAGGCGCGGCGTGTTG
>JANMVT010000179.1:0-2009 GCA_031392945.1 Rhodoferax sp.
GCAGCCATCACCGACTGGACCCTGCCGATCTTCAGCCGGGGCATGTTTCGGGGCGAGGCGCTGGCGCGGTATGTGAACAAACAGGTCAACGACCAGTTGATCGAGAGTTTCCCGTTGCCGCTGGGCATCGTCGCCACCGACCTGCACAGCGGCCTGGGCGTGTTGTTCCAGCGCGGCGACACCGGCACGGCAGTGCGGGCGTCCAGCGCCGTGCCGGCCGTCTTTCTGCCGGTGGCGATCGGCACGCGCGAGTATGTCGATGGCGGCCTGGTTTCGCCGGTGCCGGTGCGTTATGCCCGCCAGATGGGCGCCGAACTGGTGATCGCCGTCGACATTTCCAGCGCGCCCGAGGGCAACCGCGCCGGCGACACCCTGCAAATCCTGCTGCAAACCTTTGCCATCATGGGCAAAAGCATCAACACCTATGAGCTCAAGGAGGCCGACGTGCTGGTGCGGCCGTCGCTGGCCAGCACTGGCAGCGTCGACTTTTCCTCCAAGCGCCGCTCCATCGACGCAGGCCGCCAGGCCATGCAGCAGATGCTGCCGCAACTAAGATTAAAGTTGCTTGAACTGGCGCGCGCACCATGAGCCCGAAGCCGGCTTGCGCCGCGACTCGATCCTTTGCATTTTGAAGATACTATGAAAAAAATAGCTAACTATTCAATGACCACGAGGGCAATCGCCATTTTTTACCTGCTATTCTCAATCAGCCCGGTTCAAGCACAGACGCCGCCCTATCCAGCGCAAAACCTGCGCCTGATCGTGCCTTTTACGGCCGGCACCGGCATGGACACGATAGCCCGCGCGGTGGCGCCCAAGCTGGCGCAGCAGCTGGGCCAAAGTGTCGTGGTGCAAAACGTGCCGGGCGCCAGCGGCAACATCGGCGCCGACCAGGTGGCCAAGTCCCACCCCGACGGTTACACCCTGCTGGTGGGCGCCAACACCATGCTGATGGCATCGCAACTCTACAAAAATGTGCCGTTCGACCCGCAGAAGGATTTCGCGCCGGTCTCGATGGCTGCCTACGGCACCTTGATGCTGGTCGCCAACCCAAAAACCGGCATCAAGACTGTGCAAGACCTGCAGAGCGCAGCGCGCGCCAAACCCGGGTCCATCACCTATGGCTCGCCCGGCATCGGCACGCCGCACCACATGGCGATGGAACTGTTTAAAAACCACGCCAAATTGTTCCTGCTGCATGTGCCTTACCGGGGCACGGCGGGTTATACTCAGGATTTGCTGTCGGGCGAAATCAATGTGGGCTTCTTGCCGGTCCACATCGCCCAGGGTTTTGTGGCGGCGGGCAAACTCAACGCCCTGGCCGTGGGCAGCCGCAAACGCCATCCGGTGGCAGCCGGTGTGGCCACGCTGGAAGAGTTGGGCCAAAAGGGCGTTGAAGTGGACATGTGGTACGCCTTTATGGCGCCAGCCAAAACGCCTGCGCCCGTGGTCGCCCGCCTGAACGCCGAGATCAGCGCGATCTTGAAGCAGCCCGAAATCCGCGATTTGCTGGGCCGCGCCGGGCTCGACGCCGTGTCGTCCACGCCCGACGAACTGGGCAACATCATCCGCAAGGACTACCCGCGCTGGGGCGATGTGATCCGCGCGAACGGGATCAAGGCGGAGTGAGCCGATAAGGTGAAAAAAAAGGGTTAGTCCGAAGACTAACCCTTTAAGGGATCCCTGAACCTGAAGGTTTCGAAAGGATCCGAGGAGACAACCAGTAGAACTTGATTCGTGAATTAAGTTCCTGAAATCCGATTTGTGAAGCTTATCAGGGTTTTCCCTTGACGGCTAGAGTTCTCACTCCAATCCCAAGCAAAAATCGATGCCTTCGCTCCTCTATCCCTGAATGTGTGACAAATTAACGCTTTTAATTAACGCTTTTTGCTGACAGTTTTCGTGGCAGCAACGGCGTTGGCAGCAGCCGTGTTGAAGTTGGTTTCAGCAGCGTCGGTGGCTTGTTTCACAGCTTTTTGCACTGATTCCAGAGCATTGCTGGCGGCGGA
>JANMVT010000296.1:0-14931 GCA_031392945.1 Rhodoferax sp.
CGCATGGCGTCCCGCCACCACGCACGCATCGAGCGCCGACGCGACAAGTTCTTCTTGATCGACCAGAGCACCAATGGCACTTTCGTCGCGGTGGCCGGAGAGCCCGAAATCAGCCTGCGCCGCGAAGAAGTGATGCTGCGCGGCGCGGGCCAGATCGCCTTTGGCCACAGCGTGGGCGAGGGTGGCGGCGAAGTGGTGGAGTTCTCGGTTCGCGGCTGACAGCATTCAACCCAGGGCTGCCGCGCCGGCGCTCAGGTCATCTTGACCGATTTGAGCAGGCTTTTCCCGCGCGAGTCCGGCGCGTTCAGCAGCCCGGCGGGCGGCGCTGATTCAAACTTGCCGCGTACAGCCACTGCCGCGCAGGCCGGCGCAAAACTGGCGTTGACATCCGAACCGTTCGAGCCGGCCAGCGCAAAGCAGTTCTGGCCCAATTTGGTGTTGAGCGGCTTGAACACGGCTTCTTGAAGAATGTCCGAGGCGCTGCCTTCGGCCAACTGCAACTGGAATTTGCCGTCAGGCGCCAGTTGGACATCCAGCACCTGGCGGATGCCGCGCAGCTCGCGCATCAGCAATTCAGCGGTTTGTTTGTCGGGCAGGCCGGTGACGGTCAGGTTGGTCCGGCGCGTGCCAAAGTTGAAATGCTGAAGGAAGAAATTTTTGGAGAACTCGTCGCCCACCGCCTTGCCAATATCGGCCAGCGCCTGGTCCTCGGTGGCCCAGCTCTGGCCCTTGGGCAGGACTGTGTTGAGGTAGATTTCCTCGCCGCTGGACTTGTCGATGGCCTTGATGGTCCAGGAGGTCAGCACGGTCTTGGTGATGGTCAGGCCCGAGGCCTGCAGCTTCATGGACAACTGCTTGAGCTTGGCCTCGCCCTGGATGGAAAAGTCGGCCGTCTGCGCTTTCGGGCCACTGGCCACCTCGCCATCTGCCGACCAGACCCGAAAGCCAAAGGACTTGATGCGTTCTTTCAGCACGTTCTCGGCCAGCACCGAACGCGAGCCGGGCAAGACCTGGCCCGAATCGGCGTTGCCAATGGCCATGGTGATCGAAACTTTGGGGTCGCCGTTGTTGCGGATGAAATCGATGCGCTCTTCTTTTGAGAGTTGGTTGAGCGACTTCTGCACGTCGCGCATTTTGACCACGGCGCGGGTTTCAGTTTCTATCAGGCCGTCCTTGCCGTTGACGGGCACGCCTTCGTAAAGGACCGATTTGATGAAGCTGCCTGACTGCGAGAGCAGCTTCTGCTCGATCACGCCATAGTTCTTGTTCAAGGAGATTTTGTCGACGTAAAGCGCCAGCGCCTTGTCGATCAATTGCCGTGAGGCGTCGGCGCGCGCCTCGCTTTGCGCCGCGCCGGCGTCGCCCTTGAACTTGGGGTCCTTGGGGTCCACCAGGCCCAGGGCGCTGATGATCAGGGTGCCGGGCTCCTGCGCGGGCTCCACACTGGCACTGGGTGCGGCGGGCGCGGTGTTCGCGGGTGCCGCCGCAGGCATTGCCACGCCGGAATTGGCGGAAACAGCCGCAGTCTGCGCTGGAGGGGCGTTGTTTTTGCCGCCTTTGCCGAACATGAAAAATGCCCCGGCGGCGCCAAGCACCAGGACGCCGGTGATGCCAGCCACCATCATGCCGGTAGAGTTTGACTTGCCGGGTTGCACGGCAGCGGCCACCGCCTCACGCGCCGCCATGGCCGGTTCGGCCACCGGGGCAGGCCTGGGCGGCATGGCAGGCGGTGTTGCCGGACCCCCATGACCCGTCGGCTGACCCATCGGCCGGCTTAAATTGACCACCGTGGCGTCGTCATTCGCGCGCGCTGTCAGGGCCGACGTGGCGGAGCTGGCCACTGCGGCGCTGATGGCCGCTGAAAACTCCCTGGCGGTCTGAAACCGGTCTGCCGGATTCTTGGCAATGGCCTTTTTCACCACCGCGTCCCAGGCGGCCGTCAGCCCCAGGTTGAGCGTGGAGGGCGGCAGCGGCTCCTCGCGCAGCACCTTGTACATGATGGTGGTGGTGTTGCCGGTGAAGGGTTTTTCCCCGGTCAAAAACTGGTACAGGATGACGCCGCAGGAGAACAGGTCGCTGCGCCCGTCCACCGTCTGCCCCATGAACTGCTCGGGCGACATGTAAGACGGCGTGCCCATCACCGTGCCGGCCTGGGTCAACTCGGACGTCTCGATGCGGGCGATGCCAAAGTCGGCCACCTTGACCCTGCCGTCGGCCAGCAGGATCAGGTTGGCCGGCTTCATGTCGCGGTGCGTCACGCCCTTGGCATGCGCGTGGTCCAGCGCGTCGAGCATTTCCCCCATGATGCGCTCCACCTCTTTCAGGGGAAAGCGCTCGTTGGCGTCAAAGAAGTCCTTGAGCTCGCGCCCCTTGACATATTCCATGGCGATGAAGGCGACGCGATCTCCGTCGCCGGGTTGCCCCAGTGAACCGGCCACCATGGTATGGTCGTCTTCGGCCACCACCTCGCCATAGTCGTAAATGGCGACGATGCCCGGGTGGTTCAGCCGCCCGGCCGCCTGCGCCTCGCGTTTGAAGCGCTTGAGGATGTCCTGCATTTCGCCGCTCTTGAGTTGGGCCGGCAAAATGGTCTTGATGGCGACCGTGCGCTCGATGACCGGGTCAAAACCCTCGTAAACAATGCCCATTGCGCCCTTGCCCAACTCACGCCGGATCAGGTACTTGCCCAGTTTGGTCATCGCCATGGTGCGGCCGCCTTGCGTTGTGGGTTATTTGTACTTGGAGTCGATTTCCCAAACGGCCGTCTGCACCAGGCGCTGCACCATGGTGTCCAGGCCCACGCCGCCCTTGGCGGAATCGGACACGCCCATCACGCTGGTTGACGTGGCGCCGACTTCCATCTTGAGCTCCTTGTAGCCCTGCGCCACCTGCTCGGTGGTGTTGGCGTCCATGATCTTGTAACGCATGCCGATCAGCCAGACGCCGGTGGAATCCTGCGTCTGCACCGAGCCGGCCACACGCCCGGCCGCCGCGCCGCCCAGGCCGCCAAACATGCCCATCAAACCGCCCACGGCCTTGCCGTCAAAGCCCTTCTTGTTCTCGGCGATCTGCTCGGCCTTGAGGATGTCGAACTTGACGATCCACTTGGTGGTCTTCAGTTTGCCCACCTGCATGGTCTTGCGCGCGGCCGCCGGGTCGCCCAGGTTGTAGGCCAGCGAAATCTCCTGCAGCAAATTGCCCAGGTTGGCGCGCTCAAGCACCGGGAAGTTGGCATTGCCCAATTCGATTTCACCAAAATCCGCGATGTTGTTGGCGGTGAATTTCTGGGTGAAGGTGGCGTTGGCAGCCTTGATCTCGCCCGGGATCACCACCAGCGGCGGGCCCTTCTTGGCCTTGTTGGCGTATTCCACCTCCTTGTAAGCCGCCTGGTCGGCCGCAGCATTGGCCTTGTCCGAAGTGGATGTGCCCGCCGTGGGCGACGGGTTGCCGAAGCTGGGCTGCGCCAGCGCCTGGTTGCCCAGCGCGGCCATGGCCATCACGGCCGAGAGCGCCGCAGTCCTGGCCCGGTTGAAGCGTGTGTTCATCATCTTTCCCCTTCTAAAAAAAAATTGCGGCTGACGCGGCCAGACTTAAACCAGGCACCTACTTCGCGCCCGCGCGCTGGCAGTAGTCGCTGTACAGTTTGGCCACCACTTCGTCAGCGCTCTCGTTGATGAGTGTCAGCGCCATGCCCGAGACATCGGCGCCTGCGTAGCTCTCGTTTTTGGCGTTGGCCTGCGAGATCATTTTGCCATTGGAGCCGGTCAGGGTGAAGTTCATGCCAATGGCGACCTGGTTGACGTTCACGATGGCGTTGCGCCGCATGCTGGTGCTGATCAGGCCACGCAAAATGTACTGGGCCGCCATGCGTTTCGAGGCGCTGATGGCAGCGTCCGGATCGTTCTTGAAATACGCGTCGATCTCGGCCTGCGCCACTTGCGCCTTGATCTGGGCGGCGGTGTAGGTTTTCAGGCCCTGCGCCGTGAGTCGGTCGTTGATCGCGCTGACATGGCTGTTGTAGGCCGCCTGGTTGGCCGTGACCATGCCGTTTTTCTCTTCGCCGATCAGCACCATGATTTTCTGGTTCTTGATCCTGTCGCGGCAGGGCATGGACAACATGGCCTGCGTTTGCGCCGCGCGTTGCTCCTGCGCGGCTTTGTCGGCCTTCTCGGCGGGGTCTTCATTGGAGAATTTGAAGCCCTGCGCCAAGGCGGGCACCGGGGCGCACAAAGCCCAGCACAGGCCTGCCAGCGCGGTGATCAAGGATTTGCGTAATGTCATGAATGCCTCACAGGCAAATTGTGCGCGTATTATGGGAAACCGGTTTCAACGTGTGAGGGATATTGTCATGGATTTGGGCATTGCAGGCAAATGGGCTCTGGTGTGCGGCGCCAGCAAAGGTTTGGGCTTGGGTTGTGCGACAGCCCTGGTGCAGGAGGGCGTGAATGTGCTGATTGTCGCGCGCACCCAGGAGGTTCTGGAAGCGGCCGCCGCCAAATTGCGGGCCGATCACGCGAATCCAGCCAGCACCGGGGTGGTTGCCGTCACCGCCGACATCACCACACCCGAGGGCCGCGCTGCCGTGTTCGCGGTGCGCAAAGACTTTGACATCGTCGTCACCAATGCCGGCGGCCCGCCGCCAGGGGACTTTCGCGATTGGGACCGCGAGGCCTGGATCAAGGCGGTGGACGCCAACATGCTGACACCCATCGAACTGATCAAGGCCACGGTGGACGCCATGGCGGCCCGCGGTTTTGGCCGCATCGTCAACATCACGTCCAGCGCAGTCAAATCGCCGATCGACATCCTGGGCCTGTCCAACGGCGCGCGCAGCGGCCTGACCGGCTTCGTGGCCGGCGTGGCGCGCAGCAAAATCGCCGCGCAAGGCGTCACCATCAACAACCTGCTGCCCGGCCTGTTTGACACCGACCGCATCAAAACCACCCTTGCCGGCGCGGCCAAAAAACAGGGCGTGGACGTGAGTGTGGTGACTGACGCCCGGCGCAAAACCATTCCGGCGCAGCGCCTGGGCAAACCCGAAGAGTTCGGCGCGATTTGCGCATTTTTGTGCAGTGTGCAGGCGGGTTACATCAATGGGCAAAACGTGCTGGCCGATGGCGGCGCTTTTCCTGGAACCTATTGAGGGCGTGGCGCGTCCTTGATGCGACGGCCGGCATCGAAATACCGGAAACTTCTGGTTTTCCAATGAAAAAGGCTATTTTCCCTTGTGGAATATGCATAGTTAGCTATTAAAAATATAGTATATGACAGCAAGCCGGCAAATCAAAAAAGTGGATGTCCTGATCGTCGGGGCCGGTTTTGCCGGTCTGTACATGCTGCACAAGGCGCGCAGCCTGGGTTTGAGCGCCCAGGTCGTCGAAGCCGCAGGCGGTGTGGGCGGCACCTGGTACTTCAACCAATACCCGGGCGCACGGGTCGACATCCAGAGCCTGGAATATTCTTTCGGTTTCTCTGAGGAATTGCAACAGGCGTGGCGCTGGAGCGAGCGTTACGCCAGCCAGCCCGAGCTGCTGCGTTATGCCAACTACGTGGCCGACCGCTTTGGCTTGCGTGACGGCATCCTGCTCAACACGCGGCTGACCGGCGCACAGTTCGACGAGGGCGCGAATTCATGGCTGGCGCAAGCCCGGCGCAGCGGTCAACCTGGGGCCGGCGCCGATCTGGCCTGGTCGGCGCGTTTTCTGGTCATGGCCAGTGGCCCGCTGTCCAGCCCCAACACGCCGGATTTCAAGGGCCTGGCGAGTTTCAAAGGCCCGGTTTACCACACCGCGCGCTGGCCACATGAGGCTGTTGATTTCACCGGTCTGCGGGTGGGCATCGTGGGCACCGGTTCGTCGGCCATCCAGGCGATTCCAGTGATTGCAGGCCAAGCCCGCGCGCTGACGGTGTTCCAGCGCACGGCGGCCTATTGCGTGCCGGCCCACAACGCACCGCTGGACGCCGCGCTGGAGGCTCAGGTCAAGTCTGGTTATGCCGATTTCAGGGCGCGCAACCGGCGCATGTTCAACGGCTTCAACGCCAACTCTCCGCCCAACCTGGTGTCGGCGCTGGCCGTGTCGGAGGAAGAGCGCCAGGCGCAGTTCGAGGCGCGCTGGCAGGTTGGCGGCTTTTCGCTCCTGGGCGCGTTCAATGATTTGATGGTCAATGAAGCGTCTAACGCCCACGCGGCCGAGTTCGTTCGCAACAAGATTCGCGCAACTGTCAAAGACCCCGAGACGGCGCGCCTGTTGTGCCCGCAACAAACCATCGGCTGCAAGCGCATGGGTGTGGACACCGGTTATTACGAAACCTACAACCGCGCCAATGTGAACCTGGTTGATGTCAGCGCCGATCCGATTGATGAAATCACGCCCACGGGCTTGAAGACCGGCGGCGCGGCCTACAACTTCGATGCCCTGGTGCTGGCTACCGGTTTCGACGCGATGACCGGCACCCTGACCAAGCTTGACTTGCGCGGGCGTGGGGGCTTGAGCATCCAGCAAAAATGGCAGGCTGGCCCGCTCAATTACCTTGGCCTCACAATCGCCGGTTTCCCCAACCTGTTCAACATCGCCGGGCCGGGCAGCACGGCGGTGTTCACCAATGTCATCGTCGCCATCGAGCACCACGTGAACTGGATCGCCGGCTGCATCGCGCACCTGGACGCCAGCCATCTCGCCACCATCGAGGCGACCGCAGCGGCCGAAGCCGCCTGGACTCGCCACGTCAACACGGCAGCGCACAAGACCTTGTTTTTAACCTGCAACTCCTGGTACCTGGGCGCCAACGTGCCTGGCAAGCCACGCATGTTCATGCCCCTGGCCGGCGGCTTTCCGGCTTATGTCGAGCGCTGCGACGACGTGGCGGTCAACGGTTACGAGGGCTTCACACTGGCGTAGCGCCTTCCAGCGCGCCGCGCGCAATCTGGTCGCGCTCCAGCGACTCGAACAGCGCCTTGAAGTTGCCCTCGCCAAACCCCTCATCGCCTTTGCGCTGAATGAACTCGAAGAACACCGGCCCAAGCTGGGTTTGCGAGAATATTTGCAGCAGCAGCCTTGGTGTGCCGCCTTCAGTGGACCCGTCCATCAAGATGCCACGCGTCTGCAGTTCTGACACCGGCTGGCCGTGCCCTGGCAGACGGCCTTCCAGCATCTCGTAATAACTTTCGCTGGGCGCCGTCATCAGCGGCACGCCGGCCAGCGCAAGACTGTCCACGGTGGCCAGAATGTCGTCACAGATCATGGCGATGTGCTGGATGCCTTCCCCGTTGAACTTCATCAGATACTCTTCAATCTGCCCGCCGCCCTGGCGCGACTCTTCGTTCAGCGGGATGCGGATTTTGCCGTCCGGCGCGGTCAGGGCTTTGGAGGTCAGGCCGGTGTATTCGCCCTTGATGTCGAAGAAGCGGATCTCCCTGAAGTTGAAGAGTCTGGTGTAGTAATCGGCCCAGAAGGCCATGCGCCCGCGGTAAACATTGTGGGTCAAATGGTCGATCAGTTTGAGGCCGTGGCCTCTCGGGTGGCGGTCCACACCGTCTATGAACAAAAAGTCAATGTCGTAGATGGATTTGCCGTCCTCAAAGCGGTCGATCAAATACAGGGGGGCGCCGCCAATGCCCTTGATCGCGGGCAGGTTCAGTTCCATCGGGCCGGTCGGGATCTCAATCGGCTGCGCGCCCAGCGCCAGCGCACGGGCATAAGCCAGGTGCGAGTCCTTGACGCGAAACGCCATGCCGCAGGCGCAAGGCCCGTGTTCTGCGGCAAAGTAGCCGGCCACGCTTTTCGGCTCGCGGTTGATGATGAAATTGATGTCGCCCTGGCGGTACAGCACCACGTCTTTGGAGCGGTGTTTGGCGACCAGGGTGAAGCCCATGCGCTCAAAAATCGGCTCCAACAGGCCGGGGGTGGGCGACGCGAACTCCACAAATTCAAAACCCATCAAGCCCATGGGGTTGTCAAACAGATCGGTTCCAGTCGTGCTCATTTCAGTACCTTTTTCAATTGAATTTGCGTGTGCCCAATCATGTCCCAGGTGCTGCGCAGTATTTATGCAAATCAGGCGCTATAGTTGGATTTGCCGCAATAAAAAAGCGATGTGACCACCATGGAGGCACTGGACAAGCTTGACAAGCACATACTGCGCAGCCTGCAGGTGGATGGCCGGGCCACTTACGACCACATTGCCGAACAGGTTGGCCTGTCGCCCAGCGCCGTGTTGCGCCGGGTCAAGCGGCTGGAAGAGGCCAAGGTCATAGACCGTTACGTGGCCCTGGTCAAACCCGAAGCCGTGGGTCTGGGCCTGGGCCTGACGGCTTATATCAACGTGCGTCTGGAGAAACACACCGAAAGCCACAAGCGCAACCCCATGGATGTGTTTCGCGCCAGCGTGCAGGCCTGGCCCGAAGTGGTGGAATGCGCTGCGCTGACGGGCGAGATGGACTACCTGCTGCGCCTGCTGGTGCGCGACATGGCCCACTACAGCCACTTCATCATGGACACCCTGCTCAAGCATCCCAGTGTGCAGGACTGCAAGACCAGTTTTGTGATGGACCGAGTGAAGTCCACCACTGCCGTGCCACTTTAGCGTTACAGCGTCACTTCTTTGCGCGCTTGCTTGTTGTCAAGCTTGGCGCTGTGGTAGCGGCCCGTGCCAAGTGCGAGCAAAGTGTCTGCGGCAAGAATCTGTCCAGGCGCGCAATCCGCCCACGCTGTAGGCCTGCATATAGTCGGCAATGGCCGGGTTCATCAGCATGGGGGCGTGGCCGAACACATCGTGAAAGACATCCGGCTCTTCAAGGTAGTCAAGCTCATGCGGCTTGCGGATGAAATTCCCGGCCGGGAAGCGCCGGTGCGCCAGGTGCTCAAAAAACACCTCGTCCGGCACCAGGCCGGGCACCGCCACCACCTGCCAGCCGGTGCGCCGCATCAGCACGTCGCTTAAAGAACGGAAGTCGGGAATCTGGTCTGCGCTGATCGGCAGGTCGCGCATGCCCTGCACAAACTCGTCGCAGGCACGCCCCGGCAGCAAGCGCGTCTGCCGTTCGAACAGAGTCTTCCAGGTGGCATGCTGCTGCGGGGTGTACCTGCTCCAGCCCTGGTCTATGGTCCAGTCTGGCCGCCTGGCTTCAGGCTGGGGCCGGTCCAGGGGCTTTTCAATTAATTCAGCCACGGTGGGTATCCTGATGTTGGAGTGCTTGTTGACTGGCTCCATCATCCGCCAAGGGTCACGCAATTTTCAGGCTTGCTCGCAGGCGTTTGAACCCCATTTCGCATGTTTCAAGCGAATCCGCAATATTGAAGTTGTGACCGGGGTTGCCGCATCTACAAAAATTTGAGCTACGACTACAAGCGCGATGTCATGCCCGTGGCCCTGGTCGCCGGGGCGCCGCTGTACCTGGCCGTGCACCCCAAGATTCCGGTGAATAGCCTGCAGGAGTTCATCGCTTATGCTAAGGCCAGGCCGGGGGTGTTGAACTACGGCTCGTCGGGCGTGGGCAGCACACACCACCTGACGATGGAGGCCCTGAAGGCGGCGCTGGGCCTGGACCTCAAACACATCCCGTTCAAGGGCTCGGGCCAGTCGGTGCCGACCTTGATTGGCGGCCAGGTGGAGGTGGCGTTCGCGGCACTGCCCCCGTTGTCCGGTTTTGTGAAAAACGGCCAGGTCAAGTTGCTGGCCAACGGGGCGCAGCGCTCGAGCCAGGCGCCCAATGTACCTGCAATTGCCGAGGTGATTCCTGGTTTTGACTTCGCTCCCATCATTGGTGTGTTTGCCAGCAGGGGCACGCCAACGGCCGCGGTGGAGCGCCTGAGCGCCGAGCTGGCCTGGGTTGCCCGGCAGCCCGAGGTCATTGCGCAGTTGAACAACCTCGGTGTGGACGCCGCCAGCGCGGGCCCGGCCGACTACGGGCGCGCCGTGCAAGACGAGAACGAGCGCTTTGCCAAAGCCATCACCGCTGCCAGTATCAAACCCGAATAAGCCGCAACCTCCCACACTCCGTGCCAATGTCAAGACTCAAACTCAACTTTGCCTGCTGGGACTACGACCGCACCCGCGCCCTGATGGATGGCTGCGTTACACCCGACGGCATCGACCTCAACTACCTCAACCTGCCAGTGGAAGAAACCTTCGTTCGCCACTCCTGCATCTACGTCAACGCCAGGGCGGGCATTCGCGAAGCCAAGAACCTGATTGGCAAACGCGTGGGCAGCCCGGAATACCAGATGACTGCGCCGGTGTGGATACGCGGCATTTTGTCCGACCACTACGGCGTGCCAGTGGACAGCGTGAGCTACTTCACCGGCGGCGAAGAAGAGCCGGGCCGCGCTAAAAAAATCAAGCTGGATCTGCCACCCAACATCAGCGTGCAGCCCATCGGCGTCGGGCAGACCCTGTCGAAAATGCTGCTGGATGACGAGATTGATGCGCTGTACACGGTGCCTGCGCCTTCCAGTTTTTACACGGGCGGTGGCCAGGTGAAACGCCTGTTTGAAGACTACGAGCCGGTCGAGCGCAACTACTTCCGCGAGACCGGCATCTTTCCCATCATGCACACGGTCGCCCTGCGCCGCGACGTGTACGAGGCAAACCGGTGGGTGGCCCAGTCGATGATAAAGGCCCTGATCCAGGCGCAACGGCGCAGCTACCAGGAGCTGGGTGAAACTGCCGCCGTCAAAACCATGTTGCCCTGGCTGACTGCGCAGGTCGAGCAGGTCAGGCGCGACATGGGCGACGACTTCTGGCCCTATGGTTTCGAAAAAAACGAGGCGACCTTGCAGACGTTTTTGCGTTATTCATTCGAGCAGGGTTTGTCGAAGCGCCTGCTGGCGCCCAGCGAGCTGTTTGCCCCAGAAACGCTGGAATCGTTCAAGATTTGACCTCCCATGTTGGGTCCACCCGTGCAAGAACCATCAGCCCAGCGGCCCGCCAAACGGCTTGCCCTGATGACAGAACACCGCTGCAGTGTTAGATTGGACGCATGCGGGCACTGTCGAAGTGGGCGCATGGCAGTTGTCGCTGATGGCGGCCTGGTTGTCTAGCGGTATTCATTCTGGAGAAAAATATGAGCAACATTCGAAATCGTCTGAATCTGGTGTTTGTGGCAACTGCCTTGGCGCTGGGCATCGCGGGCTGCGGCATGATGACGCCGTCCAACACCGTGACCCTGAGCTCGCAACTGGGCGGGTCCAGCGAGGTGCCGCCAGCGGCTACCGGCGGCACCGGCATGGTCGAGGCCACGCTGAACAAGGACACCAATGTGCTGACCTGGAAGGTGACCTTCTCTGGTTTGACCGGCCCGGCCACGGCCGCGCATTTTCATGGCCCGGCGGCGGCTGGTGCCAATGCCGGCGTAGTGGTTCCGTTCACCGGCACCACCAGCCCGATGGAAGGCCAGGCCACCCTGACAGCGGCCCAGGCGGCCGACCTGCTGGCCGGCAAGTGGTACGCCAATGTGCACACGGCGGCCAACAAGGGCGGCGAGATTCGCGGCCAGATGATGCCCAAGATGTAGTCAGGTGCCGCGCCGGGCCAGGTGGTCCGGCCGGTTACAAAGTGTTTGAATTAATGCCGCTCCCTGGCCCTGCGGTACCTTGAAGCGCTCACAAAATTCTAATAGCGTGAATCCCCTTTCATCAACCACTTGAGGGAGATTCACATGGCGACGAAGATCATTGTCAAAGTCATCAAGGAAAAAGAGGGCGCTGCACCGCCTGGGCCGCCACGTTGAGCATGACCCGCAGAGCCGGGCGTTTTCCACCGGCACGGCGGCTGTCAAGACCGTCACCTACAAACGCCATTGCGCCCCGTCGACCAGGGCGAACTGGGCTCCTGCACCGGCAACGCAATGGCTGGCGTGTTAATGACCGCGCCGCTGTGGATGCCTGGGCGCAACCTGACCGAGGTGGACGCGGTCGCACTCTACAAGGCGGCCACCAAGCTCGACAACGTCCCCGGCAATTACCCGCCCACCGACACCGGCAGTTCGGGCCTGGGCGTGATGAAGGCGGCTGTCAAGTTGAATTACATCACCGGCTACGCCCACAGTTTCAGCCTGGACCAGCTTCAGGGCAGCTTGACGCTGAGGCCCGGCATTTTGGGCATCAACTGGTACGACTCGTTTGACAAGCCGAATGCCGACGGTGAATGCCCCATGGGCGCCGCCGCCAAGGTGCGCGGCGGCCATGAGGTGCAGCTTTTTGGCATTGACACCAAGAAAGAGCGGGTGTGGTGCTACAACTCCTGGGGTCCCACCTGGGGCGGGCGCAAAAACGGCACGTTTTACCTGTCGTACAAGACATTGAACCGGCTCCTGGGTGAGCAGGGCGACGCCACTTTTCCGCGCGTCGGCTGAAATTGTGGATAAAAAAGGCCTTTAGCCCTCGTCCAGTATGCGTTGACGCCTACTAAAATAGTAGCTTGTTTTTGAAAATCAATCGCGCCGCTTGAACACCAGCAGCAAATTGTTGGCCGGCATCTGAAAGCGCTGATGCAGGCGCAAGCCGGCCAGCGCCGCCAGTTGCTTCACGTCGTCCAGCGCGCGAATGCCCCATTGCGGGTTGCGTTGGCGCAGATCGGCATCAAACGCCAGGTTGCCTGGTGAGGTCGGCACATCGCCTTCAAGGTAGGGCCCGTAGGTGATGAGAGCGCCCTGCGCTGACAGATGGGCACCCGCGCCCCGCATCAGCGCCGCGCAGGTCGCCCAGGGCGAAATGTGCAGCATGTTGGCGCAGTAAATGGCGTCGAAGGGCCTGGCAAATTCAGCCCCGTCCGAGGGCCAGACAGGCGCCAGCACGTCCAGCATCATGGGCTGACGCACATTGGCGGCACCGGCCAGCGCGCACCACGCCGCAATCGACTCAAAGCCCTTGGCCGTCGCGTCACTGGGCTGCCACAGCCAGCCGGGCATGTTCGCCGCGAAATGTGCCACATGTTGACCGGTGCCGCTGGCGATTTCGAGCGCCAACCCGGTGGCTGGCAGGACTTGCTGCAAGACTTCGAGAATCGGCTGGCGGTTGCGCTCGGCAGGGGCGCTGAATTTGGCGGCGTCGTGGTTGAATGCCTGGCTCATCATTTACCCCTGCGCGACGACACCCAGATGCCGCCCACAATCAGCGCGAATGCCAGCGCGTGATAGCCGTGTGGCAGTTCACCCAGAAACGCGGCGGACAACACGGCGGCAAACAGCGGCGTGAGGTTGCCAAAGAACGCCGCCACGGCCGGCCCCACGCGCTGCACGCCGATGCCCCAGCAGCGGTAGGCCAGGATGGCCGGACCCACGGCGACGTACGCCAGAGTCAAAACCAGCGGCCAGCCCCAGACGATGTGGGCGTCGGTCAAGGCCCATTCAGCACCGGCAAACAGGCCCGACCAGGCCAGGCCAAACACCATTTGGGCCATCAAGAAGAAGGCCCAGTTGCCCCGGATGGCAGCCGGGTCGGCCGGGCTGGCCAGCAGCCAGCTGTACCAGGCCCAGGCCAGGGTGGCCAGCAGGATGTAGACATCGCCGATCACAAGCCTGAGCTGGGCCAGTTGCGTCCAGTCGCCCCGGCAGAGCACCAGCAACACACCGGCAATGGACAACGCCGCGCCGCCCACCTGGCGCGCCGACACCGCCTGTTTGAAGAAGACGCGGCCCACGGCCAGCATGAATACCGGTCCGCTGGACGCGACCAGGGTCACATTGATCGGGGTCGAGGTCTTGAGCGCCAGGTACTGGAATGCGTTGTAACAACCCACACCGAGCAGGCCCAGCAGGGCGTAGCGCCGCCATTTGGGCCAAAGCGGGCTGCCGGCCTGGAGCACCGGCCAGGCGAAGGGCAGCAGCAGAAAAAACGCCACAAACCAGCGCAGAAAATTCAAGGTGATGGGCGGCACCAGGCCCGTCACCATGCGCCCCACCACGGCATTGCCGGCCCACAACAGAGGTGGAACCAGCAGCAGGGCGGCCGTGGTGGGGGTCAGGCGTTGGTTCATGGGTTGACTGTAACAAGCCGGGCTGCGAACGCCGCAGGGCCGCGCCGGGCGGGGATATCAATTTCGTGGCAACATCCCTGCGCTTGAATTCAATTCATGTCCTTTCAAACAACCCAACCTGAAGCCAAAAAATGACAACCCTGTCCAAAACCATCCGCATCGACAAAAACGGCGGCCCCGAAGAAATGAAAATGGTCGATGTCGCCGTCGGCGAACCGGCCGCAGGTGAAATCCGGATCCGCCACAGGGCGGTTGGCCTGAACTTCATCGACGATTACCAGCGCAGCGGCCTGTACACCCTGCCCATGCCCCTGAATCTTGGCATGGAGGGCTCCGGCATCGTCGAAGCCGTGGGTGCGGGCGTGACCCACCTCAAGGCCGGCGACCGCGCCGCCTACGCTGCCAACCCGCCCGGCAGTTATTCCGAGGCCCGCGTGATGCCGGCCAAAAACGTCTGCAAGCTGCCCGACGCCATCAGTTTTGAGACCGGTGCCGCGATGATGCTCAAGGGCATGACGGCGCAGTACCTGCTCAAACGCACCTTGCCGGTCGAAGGCCTGCAAGCTGGCGACTTTGTGCTGTTCCACGCCGCCGCCGGGGGCGTGGGCCTGATCGCCTGCCAATGGGCCAAGGCCCTGGGCTACCAGTTGATCGGCACGGCAGGATCCGACGCCAAATGCGCGCTGGCCAAGGCGCACGGCGCGGCCCACGCCATCAACTACGCCAAAGAAGATTTCGCCGCCCGCGTGAAGGAGATCACCGGCGGCAAAGGCGTCAAGGTGGTGTATGACTCGGTCGGCAAAGACACCTGGGACAAATCGCTGGACTGCCTGCGCCCGTTCGGCCTGATGGCGAGTTTTGGCAACGCCTCGGGCCCGGTGCCGCCATTCGCCCCCGCCATGTTGGGCGCCAAAGGCAGCCTGTACGTGACGCGCCAGACCCTGTTCACCCATATCG